>DASRLE010000173.1:0-4429 GCA_035648615.1 Saccharimonadales bacterium (SeqCode)
TTGCAGCGCCTGGCCGGGCCGTTCATCGCGGCCCTTTGTGACTCAGGCTCGCCCGCAACGCGATCATTCCAAAACCGATCAAAGCCACAAAACCCCCGGCAATGACGCCCGCCAAAGTATGCCACAAAAACCAGCACCCAAACATGAGAAGCATTCCGATCCCCAGTAACACCTCGCCCGTTTTATGCGCCGGTATCGCGCGCCAAACCAGTTTGCCAGCGCCACAGACAAAAAGCACAAAGCCCACTATGACCGCCATCATTGGCCATTCGTGGTGCGATTCGTAACTATCGGGAAACCGAAGGATGACCGCCACAACTATCGCCCCGGCGACGGCGGCACAACAAAGCGGGGCAATCCAATTCGGCGACGTTCTATTTGCCGTATTCTCTGGGGCGTTCACTCTGTCGCCTATAACAAACCCGGCGCGCAAATATTGCAAGCCTGAAAGCAAAAAGCCCGTGGCGTCAAACCTCGGGCTTGCTTGGCGCGATGGCTCTACGCCTCAATTCTCAGACCCGCCCATATAATAGCCAATCGCGTTTCGGAATGCCCGCTGCTCCCGTCCCATCGCTCGGCGTTGCTCCCGGCTCAAATCCAGCGCAACGCGAGCCTTCAGGCCAATCTCTTTTTCCAAATCCCGCCAATAGTGGAATAACGCACTTCTAAGCAACGTGCGGAACTCCGCGCCCGCGCACTCCGCCAGCGCCCGCATTTGTTCCACTTCCCACTCCGCCATATTCACCTGCACCCATCCTGTCGATTTTTTCTTGCGCGTCGGGGAACTGGGCAACGAAAATCTGGGAGCTTTCATCGCCCACCGCCTTTCTGGGCGTTGCGCTTATTCTCATCCCACGCCGCACCGTTGCACGCCATCAATCGCCGGGCAGTATAGTCCGCCAGGTTGTTTAAACCGCCTCCTTTGCCCGGCCAGCCCGGCATTTCCTCCAGATGGTCATTGAGCAATACTGGGTGTCAATGTCTCCGGTGCCATTCCGCCGTGCGGCGGATGGCGTCCTCCAAGCCCACCCGCTCGCGCAGCCCTAGCTCGCTCTCGGCCCGGGTGGTGGCCGGAACATAGCGCGCGGCGCCAGCGCCGCTGGGCTTTTGCGCAATGGCGACAGTCGCATTTTGGCCGGCGACACGCGCGACGATGGCGGCGGTTTCAGCGATGGTGATGGCGTGGCTGGAACCCACGTTGTAAGGACGGTTGCTCGCGCCGCGAAACAAAATGGTCCAAAGCCAAATAGCCAGGTCGGCCGCATAGAGATAAGAACGAAAGGGGGTCCCATCGCCTTTGATTTGGATGGTCCGGCCAGCCATCGCATCACGGATGAAGTTGCCTGCGGCAAAATGGGAGTCAAGCGGCAGATAAGGCCCGACAAAGGCGAAACATCGGGCGATTTTAGTTTCCAAAGCTCCGCCCCGGCTGGCCATGGCGCAGAGCACCTCGCTGGCCCGCTTGCCTTCGCCATAGGCGGACAGAGGATTGGAAACATCGGGCGCGCCCGGGTACTCCTCGGCCAGATGGGAAAGGGTTGGAGGTTGGACCCCATAGACCGCCCCGGAACTTGTCAAGAGGAATTTTTTTGCGCCGCATTGGCTTGCGAAATCAAGGACGTGTTGCGCGCCGCCGATGATGGTGTCAAACATCAGCGCCGGATTTTCTTCGTTCAGCTTGGCGCTGGCTTCGGTCGCGGCGTGGATGATGTGGGAAAATTCGCCGGGCGGAAATTTGAAATCGCGCACGTTGCCGGTTAGAAATTGAAGATCGGCACGACCGGCCAAGTGGGGCGCTTTGCGGGCGAAGGCCTCCGGCTGTCGTGTCAAGACAAACATTTCCGCGCCGAGGGCCAGGCGCTCATTGGCCCAGGCGAAACTTTCCAGCAGCCAGCAGCCGAAAAAACCGGTCCCGCCCGTCACAAAGAGCCGGCGCCCGCGCGCTTCTTCCCAGAGCGGCTCGGTGTGAAGAAGAATATGGTCCAGATCGGCGGATAAAGGATGGCCGGCCATGGTCAGGGTTTGTGGCGGCAGAATTTTTGGATGATGTCGATCATGTAGTCGAGCATTTCCCGGGTCAGTCCCGGATAGGTGCCGACGAAGAGCACTTCCTTCATGATCTGGTCCGCTCCCGTCATGGGGCCGGTGACGCGAAAGGCTTGCGGATGATCTTTCTTGAGCTGCACCAGCACGGGCTGGCGCAGGAGGTTGCCGCCGAAGAGCATTCGATTGCCAATTTTATTGTTGTCAAGATGCCGGGCGAAGGCCGTTTTGCCGAAGGGGCCGCCGGGCTTGACGCGCAACATGAAACCAAACCACGAACAGACCGTGCGATGCCCGGAGGCGTCCCAAGTGAATCCATCCGGCGACCAGCCGGTGGCGTGGGTGGGCAGCATGAAATCGAAGAACTCTTCGCAGTCGCGCAGGCCGTTGCGCAGGTAATTCCAATTGTCGATGCGGGCCTGGACGAAGCGGGGGAGTTTGGCCAGTTGGGCGCGGCCGATGGCGGCCTGAATATCCAGGGGCTTCAAATTGTAGCCGAGATGCGAGTAAATATATTTATGGTCGTAACCTTTGGGCAGTTCGCCGAGTTGCCAGTCAAAGCGTTTGCCGCAGGTGTTGTCCATGCCGCTGGCGCACCAGCAGTCGCGTCCCCAATCGCGAAAACTGTCCACAATCGCTTTGAACTTGAGGCTCTCGACGATATTGACCGCCCCGCCCTCGCCGAGCGTCAGATGATGCGGCGGATAAAAAGACTGGGTGGAAAGATCGCCAAAGGAACCGGTCAGCTTCCCGTCATAGGTGCAGCCCAGCGCGTCGCAATTATCCTCGATCAGCCAAAGTTCGTGCTTGCGGCAAAACCCGAGGACGGCGGACAAGTTGAAGGGATTGCCCAGGGTGTGGGCCATGATCACGGCTTTGGTTTTGCCGGGCAAATAGGCGGCTTCGAGTTGTTCGGTCTTGGCGTTGAGAGTGGTGGGATCGTTGTCAATAAAAACGGGGACAAACCCGTTTTGGAAAATAGGCGCGACCGTCGTCGGAAAACCCGCGGCCGCCGTGATGATTTCATCGCCGGGATTGAGACGGCGCAGCTTGCCGAGCTTGAAACTCGAAAGGGCCGAGACGGCCAGCAAGTTCGCCGACGAACCGGAGTTGCACAGGATGCTTTTGCGCACCCCCAGAAATTTGGCCAGTCCCTCCTCGAACGCTTCGCCCTCCTTGCCCAGCGTCAACCAGAAATCGAGCGTCGAGGAAACAGCGGCCTCAACCTCTTCGGTATTGAACACGCGCCCGGCGTAAGGCACGACCGACTGACCCGCCACAAATTTTCGTCCCGGCGCCGGCTCGTCCGCCGGCCAGTTGCTCTGATGCACCAAGGTGGAGTATTCGCGCGTCAGTCGAAGGATCTCGGCCTTGATTTCCTCGGGAGAATTCATTTTGACAATTTACCGGCCCACGGCAGTTGCCGTTCGGCGGCGCGCGCGACGTATTCTGTAATCTGGCCCTGGGTCTGCTGTTGAAATTCGGCGGGCGTTTTCAAAGATGCGGCCCGCCGATACCACTCGACCGTTTTGGCAATGGTTTCGGCAAAATTCCAGACCGGATTCCAGCCCAGCACCGCCGCCGCCTTATCGGTGGACAAATGCAATAACCCCGCCTCATGCGGCGCCTTTGGGTCGCTTTGGTCCTTCCAGTCCCCGGGCCAATGCTTCAAAAGCGCCACAACCAGTTCCTCGACCGTGCGATTGGATTCGCGGTTCGGCCCAAAATTAAAGGCCGAAGTCAGCGCCGCCGGATCAACCGCCCGCCACTGTGGATGCCGCAGCAACGCAGCCAGCCAGAGATAGCCGCTGAGTGGTTCGAGGACATGCTGCCACGGCCGAGTGGCGCGGCGATTGCGCACCAGTATGGGTTTCTTTTTTTGCAAAGCCGTGATGCAGTCCGGCACGATTCGATCCTTGGCCCAGTCGCCGCCGCCGATGACATTGCCGGCCCGGCAACTGGCAATCTTGACCGGATGATCCTTGAAAAAAGAATCGCGATAGGCTGCGATGATCAACTCGGCCACCGCCTTGCTGGCGCTGTAGGGATCGCGCCCGCCTAAGGCATCCACTTCGCGGTAGCCGTGATGCCATTCGCGGTTCTCATAACATTTATCGGTGGTTATGAAAACGGCGGCGCAAGGTTGTTCCACCTCGCGCAAAGCTTCGAGGAGATGAAGCGTGCCCATGCCGTTGACGGAAAATGTTTCGCGTGGGCGGACGTACGATTCACGCACCAGCGGCTGCGCGGCGAGATGAAAAACAAAATCCGGCTGGCACGACTTGACGGCACGGGCGAGGACGGCGGGATTTTGAATATCGCCAATGGTGTGCCGCACGCGTTTGGCCAAACCGAGTTGCGTAAAAAGTGACGGTGAAGTATTCGG
>DASRLE010000174.1:0-13007 GCA_035648615.1 Saccharimonadales bacterium (SeqCode)
CTTCTTGACATCAGCTTTTCGATCAAATCGGCTTCGCTGGCGGAGGGGCGTTTTCTGGCGCGGCCCGCTTTTTCCCAAGCCAATGTTTCGCCAGCAGAAGGCTCAATAAGACGGCGGTAAATATGCCAAGGCGCGCCAGCGAAGCCGATTTGATCGAAAAGCTGATGTCAAGAAGAGGGGGCCTTTCCGGGCGCGCGGCCGGTTTTCGCCAATGGCCGGTGTCGCTCAATTCCAAGGCGGAGGGTTTGCGCCCCGCTGTTTGGCGTTGCAAGGTCAGATTGGCCGCCGTCGAAGTTGCGGGCGCGGCAGAGGGAGGCTTTTGGCCTTCGCGCGCCACTTTGACCAGAGAATTGGCTGGGATGCGCACCGAGCGCAACGGAATCAATGCCGCCATGCGTTGAACCGCTTGCTGATAGGCGGGCGTGCCTTCCTGACAGGCGCGCAATTGGAAATCGGACGGGTTGTCTTCCGCCTGCAAAAAAGTGGTGAAGGGATGGCGCCAGGGCCGAAGCGCATACTGCCCATTGAGATTCAATAATTGCAGCGTTTCACAGAACAGGTCCAGAACCTGTTGTTCGCTTTCGGGAGGACAAACCAAATAACACCCGCGAACACATTCGCTTTCCAGAAGGCCCGCCGCCCGTCCGGCATCCCCCGTGAGCCGCAACCAGGTTTGCGCGGGCAGGCACGACTTCGCCGCCGCCGCAAAACCAGCCGGGGCCGGATCCTCCAGTGGGCGCGGTTCGCCCTGCCATGAAGTGAGCCAGCCCGGCCAGTAACGCAGGATGGCGGCGGGCGAGGGCAACGCCGCCAATTCGTCCGGCTGGAAAACCAGATGGTGCGCCAGGTGATTGGTGCGCGAGGTGAAATCCAGCCCGCACGGCTGGATGCGTGTCAATACGTAATACTTTGCCCCCCTCAGGTCCAGCACACGGAAGGCCGAAATAGTGGGGTTGCGGTGCGCCGTGGCCGCCTCGGCCACCCGGAGATAATGATAAGAACTGATTTGTTCCAGGCGTTTGATCAGCGCCTCGCGCAAATCGGCGCTGCGCGCCACGGTGCAAAATCCCGACTGCCCGGACGAAAGTCCTCGCGGCGCGCTGGTATAAATCAATTGCCAGGACATAGCTCACTGGCTGGGCACGAGGGCCGGTTCAATGCACGAAAGAAGCCACAAAATCGGCACCTCCACCTGAAAAGGCTTGAGTTGCCGCGGGTCTGGCACGAAGTCTCCCGGCCCCACCTTGACCGGCGCATGCCCGAAGGAGCTGACCGGGAAAAATAACACGCGCCGGCTGATCGATTCGGCATTGGCCACGATCTGGGGGCAGATCCGCTTCATCAATTGCCGGACTTGGATGGAATTGAGCGCCAACGCCTCCAAATCCAGAAAGCCGTCGTGCGTCGGCGCCCGCAACAGGTTGGTGCCGAGGAGGTGGATCCACGCGTCGCATTTCCCGATCAGCACGGCCATCGGCGTATCGATGTGCTGCGTCAACTCCAGTTTGAGCAGCTTCGCGATGCGCACTTTCATCTCCGAAAGAATCACCCCTTGCTGATCGAAGACCGGCTTTTCCAATTGGGGATCGCGGCGGTCGGAAATTTCCCGCCGAAAATCGGGACTGTTGAACGGGTCAAATAGAAAAACAATTCCCGCCGAACTGGCCACATGCTGGGCGCCGGGCGATTCCGCCGAATCGCGCCCGGGCTGAAAATGCTCGCCCGCGTTGTCATAGAAGATCAAGGCGCAATGCTCGGGGAGCCCCTTGGCCGATGCCACCGAATAGACAAAGGGCTTGGGCAAAGCCACCGTGCGCCCGTAACGCGGCAACCGCACATACATGCTGCCTTCCAATTGGGTCTTGGCCAGCCGCGCCCCTTCCGGCATTTGCGCCCCAAAGAGCGTCTGCTTCATCTCGTTCAGCAAGGCATTGCCGGCCGGATCGGCGTCCTGGAAAACCACCGAAAAATTATCATACAAGCTGATCGGCAGCATCTTCATCAGCACGCTCAAATAATACGATTTGCCCGCGCTTTGATCGCCGACAATCGAGATGATGTGATGGGGCATCTCGGTAAATCCCGGCGGCAACACCCGGCGGCAATGGGGGCACGCGATTTCCGTGCAGGGCAGGCCCAAGGCATCCAGAGCCTGGCCTCGATCATTGAAGCGCGTGGCCAAAAACCGTTGCGACGCGTCTTCGCCCAACACCGGGTCGCCGCGCAACGAATCGTGCGTCGCTAGGTGCATGATCTCGCCGAGGTCGAAGGGGAGCCAGCAAACCGGACAGGTCAACAGCCGCGTCTCGGCCTTCGCGATCGTGGACTGCGAGTCGCTTCCCGGTTGCCCCCGCGCCGCCTCCTCCATGGAAGCCATCACCTCGAAAGCATCCTGGAGAAAGAACCCCTTACTCAAGCCGGCGGGCTGGACCAGAGTTTGAGGGTGCCGTTGTTGGTCCTTGGCGAACTGGCACAACTCCGCCAGCCCCATCGGACCGTCCACCCGGTTGCTGGCCGTGTCGTGCAGGGTCCATTGAGTGCAATCAAGGCTTCGGGCCCAATCCTGCATCTTGCGGCCGCCCCGCAAGGCCAGGAAGTGCGCGCCCACCGTGACCGCGTAATCGGTGTCCGGCGCCAGCGGAAAAAAGTCAATGGGCTGGCCATCGACCAATACCGGCAGGCTCGCGTCCTGCTTGATCAGGCACATGCCATGGCTTTTGACTTTATTGATCGCGCAATGCCGTTCCGCCACGCCTCGGGAATTCAACTTGAGGTCAACGCCCTCACCCGCCCCGATTTCAAAAGGGAATTGTTCCACCAGGCGGGATTCGCCGGTCAGGCAATCTACCGCCACCCATTCGAGCTTGGGTAATAAGTCAAACACGCGATTCGCCTTTCCGATTGGACACGGGATGTTGTTTTTTTATTGACGACTGTATGATATACTGGACATTTCCACCGCCCTTCAAGACAAATCAAAAATTCAGCTCAAGCCTTCAACTCCTGGAGGCGGTGGGCCAGCAATTCTCCTTCTTTAGTCTGCACGGCCACTTTCTCGGCTTTGACGAAGCCGAAGACGTGCTGAAAAACGTGGGAGCTGATCAAAATCTCCCCCTCGCCCGCCGCCTGGCAATAACGGCACGCGCGATTGACCGGGTCGCCGATGACCGTGAATTCCAGGCGGTTGAGCGTCCCGACAAAACCGTGGAAAGCCTCCCCGCAGTGAACCCCCACCCGCACCTGGCAGGTGACATCGTTGCGGGCGGCGCGCAGCCGGCTCGTCGCCTCGACGGCTTGTTGGATGGCCAGGGCCGTGCGCACGGCTTTCTGGTGTTGCAACGGGTCGGCTTCCGGACTGCCAAAAACGGCCAGCACCGCGTCGCCCACGAATTTATCCACCACTCCGTCCTCACGGAAGATGGCGTCAATCATCGGCTGAAAATAATCATTGAGCATGTCCACCACATCGTGGGCATCCATCTCCGCCGCTTTTTGGGTGAAGCCGCAAAGGTCGCAATATAAAATGGTGACTTCGGATTTTACGCCGCCGGGGCGCAGCTTGCCCAGACGGGCGCGCTCCACCATGCCGGCGCGCAATTTCGGAGAAAAATTGGCCAGCAGCCGGTCGATCAGTTTATCGCTGCGCCGCAGCGAGGCGTGCAGTTGCTGTTCCGCCAGGGCCATGCCGGCATAGCGTCCAATCGCGATCAGGAATTGCAAGTCGTCCTCGGAAAATCGATCCGCCGCCACCGGGCTGTCCACGCAGATGACGCCAAAGACCTGATCCTGCCATTGCAGCGGAGCGTACATGCCGTTGACAATTTGCAGTTGATAAATGCTGCGGCTGTTATCGCCTGACGGGCTGAGCGTCCAGATGAAGGCCCGCCGCTCGGCCAAGGTGCGGCGGGCCAGCGTTTCGCTCACGGCCGGCTCCCCGTTGGCCACGTAGGCCTTGAGCAGTAACTGGTCATTCTCCGCATCGCGCATCAGCAACGCGCCGCGGCGCGCCGCCGGAATGACTTCAACCACCCGCTCCATAATGCTTTGAAAAAGCCCGTTGACGCCGGTTTGGGCGGAAAATTGGCGGGGAAAATCCAGCAACAAAGCCAGGCGTTTCTCCGCCGGGCTGGCGCCGGGCGCGGCCACCGGAGGCGCTTTTTGGCCCGTGTCCACCATCTTCAGAATCCGCATTTCCGTCCCCGACGGCATGGAGGGCAGATTCGAGCCAGCGATTGACGGCGGCACCGGCGCGGGCGCGGGAGAAGCTGGAATGGCTGCGGCGGGTGGCGTGGGGGCCACCGAAGCGGCGGACCCGGCGGCGGCCGACGGCCGGGGCAACTGCGAACTTGGCGCCACGACCACTGGTTTGCCGCCGCCGGCGCGCGTGACCCGCATTTTGGTTTGTCCGGCCTGCACGAAGTCCTCGGGCCACAATCGCCATTCGCCCTGGCCGCGAATTTCGCGCCCATTGACTTGGGTGCCGCTGCGGCTGTTCAAATCGGTCAGCCAGAACTCCCCATTCCTGACTTCCAGGACGGCGTGCTGGCGGGAGACATGGCTGTCGGGCGACAAATCCGCGTCGGGTTTCTCCGTTTCGCTGGGCCGTCCGATGGCGATGCGGTTGGTGTCGAACTCAAGGATGCGTTCGACGCCTTCGTAAGTCACTGTAATGCGCACCGTCATAATGCCAGGAACGACTATGACAACGAGACGGCGTCAAAGGGAAGGGATAAATGCTCGGGATAATTATTGGACGCGGGGGGATAATCACCTGAATTCATTGTTGCGTCCCGGATGAGGTCAGTCGTTTCAGGCGTCAAACCGCATAACGGGTCACACCGTACATTTGCACGATTCTTCATGGGTGCCTTTGTCATCTTGAAGTCTGCTTCTTAAAATCAGGACAATCCCCCTCATCCAGGAAGATGACTTTCCGACGATCTTCCCGGATGAGCAGATGAGAGATTGCGCCAGGATGCTCAATGCGAATTTGACGTGGTATTAAAATTGTGGCATTAAAAGCTGTGGCCGCAAAACACAAAATAAAGCAAATGTGATTCTGCTGAAGAACTCCCTGTTTTCAAAAACGAGCGATTTTGAGGACCACCAAAATACTCCAACCGTCTCGGAAAAGTCGTTCATAAACGATCCTGGAGAGTTATCTACTTGACAGTATTTGAGGTTTTTTCGTACATTTCCAAAAACAGGGGGTTTTTCAGCAGAATCAAATGTACGGTTTGACCCCTTCTCCACGACGGCTTGCTGCAAAACAGGAAGGCCAAGCCACATGCCAACACGCGAACGCTCCGCCCCGACGAGTGCCTGGTCGTGTCGTCATTGCCCCCAGCCTTGCGCCCCCGCTGCCCTCGCAACACTATGGCCAATATCGCCACCACCAGGGAGAGTTTCAATAAGTACCTCGTTTCACGGCGGCAAATTACTATTGCAACTGCGGGTTTTGATGTGCATCTTTCACATTACGGATTGCGCCCCTGTCAACCCTGCCGCTAGTGTAGTGTGTCGTAAATAACTAGACATATTCTTGGCCGGTGGTTCACTGATTTGGGCCAAATTCCTGGGATTTCACGATGGTTTTATGTCTAGTCATTTCAGAGACACTACACTAGAGATGTACGATGCGAATATCATCCATAGAAGCTTTACAATTGGTGGCGAACACACGCGGTGGGAAATGTCTCAGTCGCGTTTATGTCAGCAGCACTGATAAATTGCTCTGGCGTTGCAACAAGGGGCACGAGTGGAAGGCAGTGCCGAACTCAATTCAGCAGGGCAGTTGGTGTCCCAAATGTGCTGGTCACGGAAAAACCATTTTAGAGATGCAGCACGCGGCACGTCTGCGAGATGGAAAATGCCTTTCCAAAACTTACAAAGGAGTATTCGTAAAACTTCAATGGCAGTGTGCTAATGGGCATGAATTTAAGGCCACACCAACGCATGTAATTAATCATGGAAGCTGGTGTCCTAAATGTTACTTGTCAACCAAGAAGCTAAAACCGAAAGAACGACGCAAAAAGTTGTTGGCCATGAAAGAGCTGGCTCGGTTAAAAAACGGCTATTGCCTATCGACGCAATATGTGAATGGCCAGACGCCCCTTTTATGGCGCTGTCAAAACGGCCATGAATGGTTGGCGGTGCCTGAATCCATCAAAAATGCCGGCACATGGTGTGCTTCGTGTGCCTCCGGAGTAAGTGAGCGCATTTGCCGTGCTGTGTTGGAGAAAATGTTTCGGTGTACTTTCTATAAGAAAAAGCCAAAATGGCTGCAAACCGCTAGAAACACACTAATGGAACTTGACGGCTATTCAGAGGAATTTAACATAGCTTTTGAATATCACGGAATCCAACATTTCTTAAGAAACATACGCTTTCATTCCGAAACAGCTACACTTGAACGACGGCTGGCCGACGACCGAAGGAAGGTAGCACTGTGTCGGCAACATGGAATTATTTTACTCCAAATTCCATACACTGTGCCACATATAGAGTTCGAGAATTACATTCGCAAATTGCTAAGGCCCCATAATAAAAACCCACATGTAAACGAGGTTCTTACACGAATAACAGATGACAGAATTGACCTTTCAACGTTAAATGCCTATTCACCGGCCAGCCTACTCGAAATGCAGCAGCTTGCCAATAAACGTGGTGGACAGTGTCTCTCCAAAATTTACGTGAACAACAGGACAAAACTCCGCTGGCGTTGCAAATTCGGGCATTTCTGGGAAGCGTCCCCTGTTGCTGTAAGGAGAGGTCGTTGGTGTCATAAATGTGGAGGCTTTCTCCCGCACACATTAGCAGACATGAGACTTCTTGCCCACAAACGAGGAGGTGAATGCCTTGCAACAAAATACGCTGGACGCAAGACCAAGATTTCATGGCGATGTGCAAAAGGTCATATATGGCAAACAACTCCTGGTGGCGTTATAGCAGGGGCATGGTGTCCGTATTGCGCGAACCGACCGCCTATAACAATTGAAGACGTCCAAGCATTGGCAAAAACACGTCGTGGCGAATGTCTTTCCACTCGATATGTAAATTCACAGACAAAACTTCGATTCCGTTGCGTCGAGGGACACGAATGGGAGACAATTTGGAACAGGCTACAACAAGGCATGTGGTGTCCTGCTTGTGGAAGGAGGAAGGCTTGCAACAAACGCCGTAGCCCGCCGCATGATCCCAACGCCCAGCATACCGCCCGATAGAGATTCAATTCTTTGCGTGTCCATACTGCCTATGGTTTTCGCCTATGTCGCCATGTCACTGCGGAGGACATTTGGGGAAGGCTTTTCCCGCTGCTTTTTCGGCTCTGAGCAGACTTTCGGACTTTGCAATTCCCGGCAGCTGAAACCCTACGGTGGAACCCTTTGCTCCTAAGCCGCTGCCACACCAATACTTCGTGCTGAACCTAATGAAATTCTGGGACTGCGGCAAATTATGGTCCCTCAATTCTTCCGCGTATAGGTAGCCGATGGCAACCCATAACCCCCCCAAAGCGTCCAACGTGTTTTCAAGGTTGGCCTCTTTAAAGTATTTGTCCCGCTCATGCTTCACATTGTTGTACTGCCTCCACCAATTAGGATTTAGGCCCTTGCTCCAATCTTTCCAAGGAGTTAACGAAAGCTCGCCTCTCGAAATGTTCACCTCAACTTGTGGAAAATCAGGATGCTTTGCGAGAATGATTGGTCGATAGCTGTCAATTCGTTCCAACTTCTTCGTGGAACCAGCTTTAGCACAAAGTAACTTTGCAACGACGTCGACTTCAGAGCCAATGGCCAAATATAGGCGGACGAATTCAATTGAATAGGTTTTGAAATTTTCCTGAGTCGGCTCCACAAATCGCGCGGTCCGCTCCACATCTTCGCTTAGTGCCGAAAAATAATGCCAATGTAAATGTTTGATGAGGTTAGCTGTATATTCGCTCGTCTAATCTGTCAAGTCATACCTCATGCACCTGTGCAATTCATTTCAAATCCGCAACTGACACAATTTCGCATCGAATACATAAGAAGTCTTCAAGCCTACCGCGCTACGGCTGAGGTTTTGGAAGCCATTGGAGAGATTGCGGCAGCGGTTGAGTATTGCGAAAACGCGCTCCAAAAGAATCCCGAAATCGGTGTCAAACGACGCTTGACCGCATTGAGGCCCCGGCTTATTTGAAACGCCCTTTTTCCCAGGATGGTTTTTTGTAGAGTCAGGTTGCCCCCTTTACTCGTGAAAAGGGGTCAAACCGTACATTTGCGCTGTTGATCACGGATAGTTTCGTCTTCGTGTATGCGAACTGGACGTTGCATTGAAAATCATCTTAACGCAAAAAGTCACTGTAATGCGCACCGTCATAATGCCAGGAATGACTATGACAACGAGACGGCGTGGAAGGGACGGGAGAATTGCTCGGGATAATTATTGGACGCCTGGGATAATTACTTGGATCCACTCGCATCGGCATCGCTTGCCTCCTCCAGGAAATGTTGGACGCCGTGGATGAATTGGAATGGGCCCGAAAAAAACCATTGGTCGTTACGACGTTCGGCGTGGGTGAAAGTCGTCGAGACGCGTCCGTCGCGATGCTTGAAGGTGAGTTGCCCGTCGCCATCGATCAGCCAAAATGTTTCATTGGGGCTTCCGATGCCCGCAATCGTGCCGTCGTTTCGCAGCGTCGCCACTCCGTTATAGCCGGCGTTTTTGCCGGATTTCCAAGTAAACCGAAATCTCTTGTTCCGAATCATCCCCCGCGTCAACTGCGTCGAGGGTTGCGTGACTCCTGGCACTTCCGCGGCCGCGGGTTGCGTCCCGGATGAGGTCAGCCGTTTCAGGCGGATGTCTTTGAATTGCGCGTGCAGAAATCCCTTGTCCCGCAGCGCCGCCAGTGTAATGCCGGTGCCGGCGCTCCGGACTTCACTATCTTCGTCGAGCAACTCGGCTGTCATCCTCGCATTGATCGTCACTGTGATATGGGGGCCATTGGCCAGGATGACGACGTCATTCCAATCCTCCCGGTTGAATGACCCGGAAATGGCAGATGGAGAACCCACCCGCTCCAGGATTGGCGCTCCCTGCCGCGATGCGCCGGCGCGGATGATTCTTCGTTGGGAGGAGCGGGCCAGCATGGGATAGCGATTGCCTTGTTGAGCGCTAAAGATGGCGCCGTAGCTTCCTCCATTGGGTTCGTATTCCGTGAAATACGACCAATCCCGCACGACCGAAGGAGGGTCCCGGGAAGTCCACCTTCTAAAGCCTTGTTGCAACCGTCCGTCATAGGGTTCAAAGGGCGCAACAAAACGGTAACGCAGATGCATCTCAAAATCATACGCCGCTCCGTTCGTCCACATTAATTCCATCGCCGCCGGATCTCCTTGGGAAGCATCCGAAAGCAAATCCAATACGCCGTTGTTCACTGACCAACATTTTTTGTTTCCTTCCCATCCGGTAAAATCCCGCCCATTGAACAATGAAATGAATCCATCTTCGAGCGCCGCCGCCGCCGGAATTTTTGTTTCGGGCGCGCCCGGCTGCTCTTGGCTCAGAGGAGCCTGTTTGTTTTGATAGTGATTTATCCAATGCCAACCCCCCGCCGCCAGAAGTAACAACGCGAGAAGCGAGGCCCCCGCCCAAAAGAACTTTTTGCGGGACGCGGGCTCGACCGGCATTGGCTCTCCGATGTCGTGTCCGCTGAGAGGGTCCTCTGCGGGAGAAACTGTCGAAGGTTTGGGGACAGGCGCTAAACCGATCCACTCCGCCACCACCAAGGCGCTTTGCGGTCGTTGCGCCGGTTCCTTGGCCAGGCAAGCCATGAGCAGAGCCGTCATGTCGGGAGGAATGGGGTTTTGAATCCCCATCGCCGCGAGCCGTTCTTCCATCGGCTCGGGCGGCTCGTGTAATACTTGGTGGGTCAAATCTCCCGTGTAAAACGGCGGCTTGCTGGTCAATAATTCGTAGAGTGTCGCGCCCAGGCCGTAGATATCGTCTGTCGCTTGCGGTCGTTTGCCGCTCAATTGTTGCGGACTCATGTAAAGAAGGGTCCCGCTGGTCGAATGCCGCACCGACACCCGGCTCATCGAATCGCTCATGACCGCCGCAATCCCAAAATCCGCCAGCTTCAAGCGCCCGCGGGCATCCACCATGATGTTGGCCGGCTTTAAATCCCGGTGGACGACATTCTCGCCATGGGCATAATCCAGCGCCGCGCACAGTTGCTGCACCAGCGGCCGCAAATAGTCCCATGCCACCACCCGGCCCGGCTGCTCCAATCGCACCGCCGCCAGCGTTGGCCCGCCCACGTATTCCATGACAATAAAGGCCGTCCCGTCCGCGTCTTCGTGCAGGTCGTGGATGCGGACTATGTTCGGGTGGGTCAGTTTATGGCTGCGGGATGTTTCACGGCGCAGATCATCCAAAGCGACCGGATCAGCCCGCACTTCGGAGGGTAAAAACTTGAGGGCCACCGGCTCGTCAAGGCGCTCATCCTGGGCCAGCCAGACCTCGCCCATGCCGCCGCGACCCAGGAAACGAACGAGGACAAAACGTCCATGGCCAAATTTTTGGCCGGGCTGCAATGGGTTGGAGTCTGGCATCGCCGGTTTTCTCCAGCAGTCAATAGCAAATCCTTTCCGTTGCGCCAAGGATAAAAGGCGCATAACGGGTCACCATACATTTGCGCTATTGATAACGGATAGCTTTCCACTTACTGAATGCGAATTTGACGTTGCACTGAAGATCATCTTAATAGGAACTTCTCTCTCCCTACGCCAGTATCTCAGGTATGACATGGCCGTTGACATCGGTCAGCCGGAAGCGGCGGCCCTGGTAGAGATAGGTTAGGTGCTCGTGATCGATGCCCATGAGATGAAGGATGGTCGCTTGTAAGTCATGCACATGAACGGCGCCGGGAGTGAGCTGGCTTTTGTCGGGATGCAGGACGTTGCCGTCGGCATCGACGATATTGTAGCAGTAATCGTCGGTGCGTCCGTAAGTCATGCCGGGTTTGATTCCGCCGCCAGCCATCCAAATGCTGAAACAGCGCGGATGATGGTCGCGACCGTAGTTGTCTTTGGTTAGCTTGCCTTGCGAGTAACAGGTGCGCCCGAATTCGCCTCCCCAAACGACGAGGGTCTCGTCGAGCATGCCGCGCTGTTTGAGGTCCTTGACCAAAGCGGCGCTGGCCTGGTCGGTTTCGCGCGCCTGGACTTTGATGTTAGCCGGCAGATTGTCGTGCTGATCCCACCCTTGGTGATAAAGCTGGACAAAGCGGACGCCGCGCTCCGCCAAACGGCGGGCCAAAAGGCAATTGGCGGCGTAGGTTCCGGGCGTCCGGCTGTCCGGGCCGTAGAGGTCGAACGCGCTCTCGGATTCCTTGGAGAGATCGGTCGCTTCAGGGACATGGCTTTGCATGCGATAGGCCATTTCGTATTGGGCGATGCGCGATTCGATTTCGGGATCGAGTTCTTTTTTGAATTGGAGCCGGTTGAGCGCGCCTAACTTGTCCAGCAGCGCGCGTCGTCCCGACCCGCACGGCCCGTCGGGATTGGCCATGTAGAGAATGGGTTCTTTGCCGGAACGAAATTGAATGCCTTGGTAGCGCGAATCGAGAAAGCCGCTGCCCCAGAGGCGGGAGTAAAGAGGTTGGTCGTTCTTGTGCGGAGTCACCAGCACGATGAAGGCGGGGAGGTTCTCATTCATTGTCCCCAAGCCATAATGGACCCACGAGCCGAAGGAGGGCCGCCCAGCGATCTGCGACCCGGTCTGGAAAAAGGTAATGGCGGGGTCGTGGTTGATGGCTTCGGTGTACATCGAGCGGATGACGCAAAGCTCGTCGGCGATGGACGCGGTGTGGGGCAGAAGATCGCTGAACCATGCGCCGGATTGGCCATGCTGTTGGAAATTAAAGAGCGAGCCAGCCAGTGGAATGGAGGATTGTTGCGATGTCATGCCGGTGAGGCGCTGTCCGCCGCGCACGGTTTCGGGCAATTGCTCGCCGTTCAATTTATTGAGAAGCGGCTTGTAATCAAGCAGATCCATTTGCGAGGGCGCGCCGCTTTGGAAAAGGTAAATGATCCGTTTGGCCTTGGGCGCAAAATTGGGGAATCCCGCGAGCGCGCCGCTGGGTTTTTGCTCGACGCCAGCCATTGCGCGAGGGAGCAGACTGGCCAAGGCGATCGCGCCGAGTCCACGCGCGCTCTTCGCAAAGAAGTGGCGGCGGGTGATGGCGAAGGGGTCAAAGTTTATAGGCGGATTCATAAGCAGTTCAGCGTTTCCAAATGGTGGCGTCAAGATTCAGGATGGCCTGGGTCAATTCGGTCATGGCGGCCAGTTCAATGGGCTTCAGGGAAGGGTCCGCTTTGCGGTCACCCACCGCGATCAGTTGACGGGCGCGATTGGGTTCCTTCGCAAAGATGGCGGCCTGTTCGCGCAGCAATTGGACCAGGAGCTTGGTTTCGCGCGACTCGGGATACCGTCCAGTCAGCCGGCGGAAAGCAAAGCGAATGCGTTGCTTGGGCGAGGAGCCGCCTTCCTGGATCGTTTTCTCGGCCAGCACGCGCGAGGCCTCGACGAATTGGACATCGTTGAGCAGCACAAAGGCTTGTTGCGGCGTGGCCGTGGGGGTGCGTTTGAGGACGCAGACTTCGCGCGACGGGGCGTCGAAAGCAGTCATGTCGGGCATGGGCGCGGTGCGCTTCCAGACGGTGTAAAGACTGCGCCGATAGAGACCCGGGCCGACGCTTTGGTGATAGGCGGGACTCATGGTATTGCTTTCGCGCCAGAGGTCGCCGGGCAAATAGGGGCTGACGGGCGGCCCGCCGGCCGCGTCGTCCAGCAGGCCGCTGGCCGCGAGGGCGGTGTCGCGCACCATCTCGGCGGATAGCCGTTGCGATGGGCCGCGGGCCAGGAGAAGGTTCTCGGGGTCTTTTGTCAGAAGGTCGCGGCGCAAAACGGAGTTCTGGCGGTAGGTGGCGCTGAGGACCATTTTCTTGAGGAGCGCCTTCGTGTCC
>DASRLE010000175.1:0-6437 GCA_035648615.1 Saccharimonadales bacterium (SeqCode)
GTTCTAATTTGGCCGAGATGACACCATGTCGATTGCTCACGGAAAGCAAACGCACATATGGTTTATTGTGGCCACCTTCCACGGAAGCCGCCGCCACTTCGATTTGCTTCACCAACTTGCGCTCGTAAGCGTCCACGGCATCGAGCTTGAAGACCATGTGATGCGCCTCTTTTGGCGTGGCGGAATAGCGCAGGTTGCAAAGCGGATTCATCCGTTCCATGGCCTTCTTGCCTTTGCCGTCGAGTCCGCCTTCCACGCTCTGCGGCTCGTCCACGATCAGAATGGGGCGCGTCGCCCGGATCAAATCAATGGGCTTCTCACCGCCCGTCTTTTCGCTGGGGCGATACATGACGTTCTTTGATTTCTCGCGCCGCGCGGCCTCATCGGATTCCTCGGTCTGCGCCTGTTGTTCGTCGCCGAACTTATTGATGGCCCCCACCGTCATCACCATAATCTGAATTTGCGGGCTGGTGGCGAAGTTGCGAACCTGGCCGAGCATAGCCGAGTCGTATAGAAAATAGTCGAATGGCGCGCCCGCATAGAGCCCCTTGAGGTGCTCTGACGCCGTCTCGATGGTGTGATAGACGCCCTCTTTGATGGCCACCGACGGCACCACGATGACGAACTTCGTAAACCCGTAGCGTTTATTCAACTCGAAGATGGTGCGCAGATAAACGTAGGTCTTGCCTGTGCCGGTCTCCATCTCCACGGTGAAATCGCCGGACGCGAGCGAGGGCGACGGTGCCAAACCGTGGCGGAGCTGGATGCCGTGTAAGTTTGCCAGAAGCTCATCATCCAGCAGAGTCAGCCGATTGCCGATGCCGAGATCATTTTCAGCGAAGGTCAGGCGCGTTTGCGCGTCAGCGGCATCCCGCGTGACGGTGAACTCGGTGCGGCAGGTTTCCTGCCCGTGGAACAGGCCGCAGACGGACTCGATGGCGGCGAGCTGATAATCGAGGTTGGGTTCAAGGTGTAGTTTCATGACGCTGGTTCCAGAAATGGTGGTGGTGGCCAATGGTTTCACGCTGGCCGACGGGCGCGGACTGCGCGGGGCAATGGATTTGGCTGGCGATGAACTGAGCCGCTTCGAAAATCTGGCGGGCGTTTTCTTCGGTTGGGTTGTGCGCTGGGTTTTTGAGCGCTGGGCGCGTTGCTTGGACTTTACCCGGCTGGCCACCGAGCGGCGCGCCTTTGGTGCGGTGTGGTGATGCTTGCCAGAATACTGCTTCCGAACAGCACGAGCTTTGGCGATCCGTCGTTTTACCGTCCGAGGCAGTTTCCGCTTGAACGCAGGACGGCGCTTGGGGGCGGTTTTTTTGGAAAGCCTTTTGGCCATTCACGTGTTCGTTAGATACTCCGGACATTCTCCAGGCCGTGCTGCTCCAGAATGGCGGTGAGATTGGTCTTGGCCACATCATCGGCAAAGGCGCTGTCGCGCAAAACGATTGTGGACTCACCAGCGGGGGATTGTGACTTGTGCCAGGCCACGATACCGAGCGCCAGTGGTTCAATGGTTTTGGCGGCAATGGTCTTGGAAAGACACACGAGCAATGTGCCCGCGCCGATGCTGTGGACGTCTTGGCCCGCAATAGACCTTTTTTCAATGGGCACGGTCAGGTCGAGCCCGAGTTTTAGCAGCAACTCGAACAGGACGTCGGATTCCGTGCGGTCGGTTTTGAGATGATCCACCGAGGCTTCCAGTGTCTCGGTCAGGCGTTCGCGGTCTGGTTCCCACGCCTGGATATTGCTGCTGGACAGCTTGAACACGCGGAAGCCAACGTCGGGCAATTGCGGTTTGGCGACGGCGGATTCCGAATTGGGCAATTCCGGTTCTTGCGCAGCCGCCGATTGCATTGCTTCCCATTCCTCGCGAACTTTTTTCCCGGCTCGGCGGAGGCGTTCCTTTGTGATTTCTGCGATCGTTCTGGGCTTACCGAGTTTATCGCAGCACTCAATTGTTGCTTGATCAGCCTTATCATCGGGATTGAGTCCCTCTTGAAGCTGAACAAGGATGAAACGGCGCCTTCCCGCGACAGTTAAATTCTGTTGCCACGTTGCATGGCCAGACGTTCCACTACCTCCAAAAAAATCGAGCACAATTCCATCTGGGTCGCATCCCACGGTAACTATCCTTTGCAGGAGTCGAACAGGCTTCGGGTTTGGAAATGGAGACCTGGTGCCATCAAATAATCTTGCTAGTTCTTTTGTGCCTTCATCCGTGTGCCCAACTTTGTCAAAACCCCAAATGGTTTGCGGTGGAATGGCATCCCTTACGTCAGAACGAAAACGCTTGAACCTAGGCTTGCTGTTGCCTGCTTCACCAAACCAAATACGATTGTCACTCAAAAGCTCCGCCATTTTTTCTTTGTTAAATCTCCAGCTACTGCCTTTCGGTGGCCAATGTTGTTGCCCATTCGGAGCCTTTAACGGATAAATTGCATATTCGCGCTCCTCCGTGCGGAGTAGATTGTCAGACGCCCAAAGGCCTCTTGGGTCGTTGTCAGGATTTTTGTAAGTGTTCTCCTGCGCCTCACTTCGTTGGAGACCTAAGATTACGGCGGCTTCACTTTTGCGATAGCAAGCCACATATTCATGGCTTTCTGAGAAATCTTTCGAATCTGCTTTTGTGCTGTATTTTTTTTGCCAAATTACGTTTGCAACAAAGTTTTCTTCGCCAAATATCTCATCACACAACTTCCTTAGATTATCCACCTCATTGTCGTCAATACTGATAAAAATCACACCGTCTTCCCTGAGTAGGTTCCGCGCCAATTTCAGTCTCGGATACATCATGTTAAGCCAGTCCGTGTGGAATCGGCCTGATGTTTCGGTGTTGGACGAAAGTTTCCTTCCGCCGTCACCGGTCTGGCCGGTGAGTTCAAGGTAGTTACGGATATTATCCTGAAAGTTGTCGGGATAGACGAAATCACCGCCCGTGTTATATGGCGGATCAATGTAAATGAGTTTCACCTTTCCCGCGTAGGATTTCTGGAGCAGCTTGAGCACTTCCAGATTGTCGCCTTCAATCATTAGGTTGCGCGTGGTGTCCCAATCCACACTGTCTTCTGGGCAAGGCCGTAATGTGCCGGTGCTGGGTGTGAGCGCTAGTTGGCGGGCGCGACGTTTGCCATGCCAGTTGAGGCCGTATTTCTCTTCCGTGTCGGAGACGGTTTTGCCAATCAATTGCTTCAGCGCATCCACATTTACCCCGTCCTCACTGACGACTTCAGGAAACAATGCTCTGAGCTTGCCCAGATTCTCGGCGACGAGATCAGCACTCTTGGTTTCAGGATCGGTTGCGGTGAGAGGTTTCATATGTGGCGGTTCACAAACTGCGGATGTTTTCAAGTCCGTGCTGCTGGAGGATGGCGGTGAGGTTGGTTTTGGCCACGTCGTCGCAAAAGGCGCTGTCCCGAAAGACGATGGTGCTTTCGCCAGCGGGGGCTTGGGTTTGGTGCCAGGCCGCGATGCCGAGGGCGAGCGGTTCGACTTCCTTGGCGACAACGCTCTTGGACATGCACACCAGCAACGTGCCCGCGCCAATGCTGTGGACTTGCTGGCCGGCGATGGTGCGCGTCTCGATAGGCACGGTGAGGTCAAGGCCGAGTTTCAGGAGCAACTCAAACAGGATGTCGGATTCCGTGCGGTCGGTTTTGAGATGGTCCACCGAGGCTTCGAGCGTTTGGGCCAAGTTCTGCCGGTCTGGCTCCCATGCCTGAATGTTGCTGCTGGCGAGCTTAAACACGCGGAAGCCGAGGTCGGGTAATTCTGGTTTGGAGGTTGCGGATTGCGAATTAGGCAATTCCGGTTCCTGAGCCGCTGCCGATTGCTTGGCTTCCCATTCCTCGCGGACTTTTTTGCCAGCGCGGCGCAGGCGTTCCTTAGTGAGTTCAGCGATGTTGCGGGGTTTTCTCATCTGGTCACAGAACTTAACAGCCACAGCTTGTTCCATATTTTCAGGATCAAGGGGCTCAGGCAATTGAACCAGAATGTAGCGCCTGCATTTGCCATCATCATTATTTTGTTCGACCACGGCTTGTCCGGCAGTGCCGGAACCGGAGAAGAAATCGAGGATTATATCGTCTTCGATTGTTTGCTCGTTGACAGTAAGTGCCAATAGGCGACGAATCAATGCAACTGGTTTTGGAAACGAAAACACCCCATCGCCGAGGAGCTGTTCCGTTTCCTTCGATCCTTCTTGGTTGAATGGCCCAATCATGATCGAAAGTGGTTTCATTTCGCGCATCTGGCCGTTCTCATCCTTCAAGTATTGCTTCACCCTGACGCTTAACTTGTCGCCAGACTCGTTAACGACTACTTCGTCGTTGGCGATGGCGGCATCGACCCGTTCTTTCGACCAAATCCATTGTTTTTCAGGCCAAATCTCGCGACCATTGATTGTGATAGGATAACGAAGATTGGGACGTGGGTCTTTGCTGCTTGTCGCCAGCGGCTGTGTGACAAAGCCACCGCGTTTAGAAAATTTGGAATCCCGGCCCTTGTATTGTGCGATTTCATCCTCACCAAGAGGAGCTGTTATGTTCAGAAGTTCACCCTTCGCATAGACCAAGATATATTCGTGGATACTTGAAAAGCCTTTGGTTAAGGCTCCGGCGTTATATTTGTTCTTCCAAACGAGTTGAGCTACGCAGTGCTCCTCGCCGAAAATGTCGTCCATTATGCGTCGCAGATTGCAGACCTCTGCGTCGTCGATGCTGATAAAAATTAATCCATCGTCGCGCAGTAAATTCCGCGCCAGCTTGAGGCGGGGATAAATCATATTGAGCCAGTCGGTGTGAAAGCGTCCAGAGGCTTCGGTATTGGAACTAATCTTTCGACCTCCTTCGATCTGGCCGGTGAGCTCGAGATAGTTATTGATGTTGTCCTGAAAATGGTCTGGATAAACGAAGTCCTTACCGGTGTTGTATGGCGGATCGATGTAAATGAGTTTCACTTTCCCGGCGTAAGATTTTTGGAGCAATTTGAGCACTTCCAGGTTGTCGCCCTCAATCATCAAATTCTGCGTCTTATCCCAATCCACGCTGTCTTCCGGACAGGGGCGCAGCGTGCCGGTGCTGGGCGTCAGGGCCAACTGACGTGCCTTGCGCTTGCCATGCCAGTTGAGGCCGAATTTTTCCTCCTGTTCATCCACCGAGCGGCCCAGCAATTGCTTGAGCGTATCGAAATTCACTTTGCCCTCGGTAAACGCCTCGGGGAAAGAAGCGCGCAGAACCTCAATGTTCGCCGCGAGGAGATCGGCGGATTTGCTTCCGGGGTCGTTGGCGGTCAATGGATTCATGGTCTTCGCTAAAATTGTATGCAGAGAGATATTAGCCGCTAGCCTCCCAGGTGTTCTTGGATGATTTTTTGCACGGCTGCAGAATCAAAACCGGCGGTGCTGGATTCGGTGGTGGTTACGAGGATGCCTTTGGAGCCGTCGCCTTCCCCGGCCGGATGAACGCCGTTGGCACGATACCAGGCCAATTTCTTCTCCCAACTGCTGCGGTAATCCTCGCGTTCGAGCATGCCGAGATGCTCCCAATACACCGTGCGCCCGGAAATCTCGTCTTCGATGGTGAAGTCGGGGTAACGCGTCGAGCCGCCGAGCGTGAGTTCCTTTTCATAAGCGAACGTCGTGCCCGCGTGCGTCAGCGCTTCGGCGATGATGAGTTCTGATTTGGAGCGGACCGGCAGTCCCTTACTGGTGCGGTGAATCAACCCTTCCTGGAGAAACACGCTGCCCTTGGCCAGCGGAATCTCTACCATCCGGCAGGGCTGCAAGAGATTGGTCATGCGGCGGGCGGTTTCCGAACGGTGCGGTGAAGCAAACTCCTTGAGGACGGTGCGCGGTCCCTGGTGCATCACGACCACGCGATCCTGGTGGCGGGTCAGCGCGGTATAAACGAGTTCGCGGGAAAGAATCGGATGGCCCTCAGGCAAGACAAGGATGACTAGTTTGAACTGGCTGCCTTGCGCCTTATGGACGGTGAGCGCGTAGGCTAGTTCAAGCGCGGCGTCACCTTCCTCGCGGAAATCGTTGCCGTAAAAATCATAAGTGTAGCCGGGTTGCGAAGAGAACTCGACCTTGAGAATCTTGCTGGCTGCTTTCCACAGGCCGACCGCGATGCCGATCTCGCCGTTGGCCAGGTAGCCCAAAGCGCCTTCCGCCGGATACACCCGTTTACCATCACGGCGATGGTTGCCGAGGTTGATAACTTTGTCGCCGTAAACGATCCGCTCCGCTCCCATCGGTTTGGGAATAGGCCGCTGCCATTGCCGGCTCGCCAAATCCAGGAAAGAGGCGCGAAACGCCTGATGAATCTGGCGATTCACGTCGCTGACGCCAAAAGGCATACCACGGAGCGGGCTGAGGATTTGCCACGCCTCAACCGCGGAGACGGCACCGAGATTTCCACTACGGGTGGCGTTGAAGTAGT
>DASRLE010000176.1:0-2932 GCA_035648615.1 Saccharimonadales bacterium (SeqCode)
GCGATCTGGTTGGCCACCTGCTCGGACAACAAACGAATGCGGTTCATGCGGCCTCCGCCCTGAACTCAACTGGCCGGCGCGGGCGGCTGAAGCGGCAGCGTGAACCCAAAAAGCGCCCCCCCGTTTTCGACGTTGCGGGCGTAAATCTTGCCATGGTGGTCCTGCACGATTTTCTTGCAGATGGACAGGCCGAGGCCGGTTCCATTGGCTTTGCCATAAGTCGCGAAAGCCTCGAAAAGACGCTCGAGAATTTGCGGCGCGATGCCTGTGCCCGTGTCCTCCAGCTCCGTGATGAGTTCCTGGCTATTTTGGGTGAAGGTCAGTTTCACTTTGCCGCCTTTGGCCATCGAATCCGCCGCGTTGCCGATTAGATTATGAAACACGCGCGACAGGCGTTGCGGGTTGATGCGCACCGGGACGGATGGGGCGGGATTAATATACTCCACCACGACGGATTTCAGCGCGACTTCGGCGCGGATTTCGTCAATCAGTTGCTCAACGAAGGGTTTATAATCGACCTGCGCCAGCACGAAGTTGGTATGGTGCCCCTGGGTGAATTCGAGCAGTTCATTGACCATGTTGCTGATGCGCTCGACTTGCTTGCGGATGCGCACCGTTGAAACCTTGCGCGATTCGGTCGTGGACTGGGGCATGCTGGCCATGTCGGCTGAGATGCCGATGATATTCAGCGGATTTTTCAAATCATGCACGATCGAGCTGGCAAACCGGCCGACCAGGGCCAGGCGTTCGGACTCGAGGACTTCGCGCACATATTGACGGTTGAAATCGCGCAAGCGGCGGCTGACTTCGCGCACCAGCGCCGCCGCCAGGCGGGGCGTTGTCTCCAGCAACTCCTCCAGCTCCGCCCGCCCGAGAAAATAGACGGTGGTCGCTTCCTCGGCGCAAGCGCCGGCCGAGCGAGGCTGATTATCCAACACCGCCATTTCGCCAAAAAGTCCGCCGGGCGCAATCCGGCTCAAGACCTTCAAATCGCCATGGCCCACCACGGCCGAGATTCTGACCAGGCCCTCCTTGACAAAATAAATTCCGTCGCCGGCGTCGCCTTCGCGGAAAATGCTTTGGTTGGCGGCAAAAGTCAGTTCCCGGGTCATTTCGCGCAAGCGGTTCAGATCCGAAGGCGCGAGATCGCGAAAGAGATTATTAGATTCGAGCGAAACCATACGCCGGATTGTAAAGCCGAAAAAGCGCCGCCGTAAAGCAAAAGCATTCGCTTTCAAACACACAGGATTTCTCTTGTGCTCGCGGAACCCCTGTAGTCTCATCGGGCAGAGTGGGAAAAGTATGCGATTGGTTTGAACTGCGTCAACAGTTGCGCTACCTTAAAGCACGATAAACGCCATCGCGCTTGAAGACGAAATCATCGCAGATATTCAATGGCGTGTGTGAAAGATGCGAAAGGAAAAAATGAGCAAGAATGCCTCAGCGATCCTCGTTTTGACTGTCATTTTGATGAGTTTTAGGATTTGGCGCACCCACGAAAACGCCAAAAAAAAGAACCAAAATCCAAGTTAGGACACTACCAGCAGGTTCGGGTATTTGACACTCTCGCGCCTCGTGTCGTTGCGCGGCAAAAAATTGGGCGTTCTTTCTTCGGATTCCGCCAGCCGGCTTCAAATATGACGACAAATTCCACTTCACTTGGGCTCCTGTGAGAATTTCAGCGGCAAGCCGAAAATGTCTTGTCCTTGGCAGCCTGGCCGCAATTGTGGTTTGGGTTTTTTGCGCCATCGATCAACCGCTTGAGCCGCGATATGGCAGAAAACGACTCTCTGCCTGGGCGGACATCCTCGCCTTGTATTGGGACGAATATCCTGACGAGCAAATGGCAAGGAACGCGCAAAACCTTCACGACGATGCCAAGAACGCCATTCGCCACATCGGTGCGCGTGCGTTGCCTTATGCCATCCAATGCTGTCGGGCGAGAAATGACTCATCCCAGGAAGATTCTGATGATTGGTTCCGAGGGAAAAAGCTTTTTGGCGTTGAAGTTGAAGACCTCTATCTCAGCTTTCGTCCGCGTCATGTTATTTCGGGCAACGACCTGCATGAGCGAAGCGGAGCGATTTTTAGAATTTTGGGGCCGGGCGCGAAATCCGCGATTCCGACTCTTATCAACTTGCCGGGCGACCAGGATGCGGGCGTGGCCCGGACGGCGGCGGGCGACTTGTATGATGTGGGGCCCGATGTTGTTGCTCCTTTAATTTCGGCGCTCACGAACCGAAATGCGCAGATTCGGGGGTATGCGGCGTCTGTTTTTGAACTGCCGTGGCGAGAGGCAACGTCAGCCATCCCTGCTTTGTCGCTTTGCTTGAGCGATCCCGATTCAAAAGTTCGGGCAAGCGCGGCCTGCGCGCTCGGGATCCTCGCCACGAATGGGCCGCCGACGGTCGTTTCGGCGCTGCTGGATGCGCTCGGGAGGGAAACGAATTTATTGGGTACCTTGTCATTGATTGGCGCTCTTGGAAAATGTGGAACTAATGCCCAATCCGCCGTGCCGGCCTTGAAACACCTTGCCCAATCGCAGCCGATAGGCAATTTCTCACACTACTGTCCGGATATTGAAAGGGGTGAACGCGGAAATAGCCAATGTTTATGGGCCTTTGGTGCATGAACGAGGGTGTGAGCGACTTGAAGTTTTTATGCGGTTTCCCAGCATATCCTTTGCCAAACTCCCCGGATGTATGCCGGAAAACTTGTTTTCGCCCAACTCACCGACCTGATCCATCCCGAGCAATTTCGCCGTTGCGTGCGGCGCTACCATGGAGACTATAAAATAAAATCCTTCTCCTGTTGGAGCCAGTTTCTTTGCATGGCTTTTGGCCAGCTCACCTTTCGGGAAAGTCTCCGCGATGTGGAAACCTGTTTGCGCTCGCGCCACGGGCAACTCTATCACCTGGGCATTCATGGCGAG
>DASRLE010000177.1:0-12885 GCA_035648615.1 Saccharimonadales bacterium (SeqCode)
CCGGTTCTTCCAGCGGAGGGACCGCTTTGGGCGCAGGCAACGTCGGCCGCGCTCCAACCAGCCCAATGAGCAGAAATAGAAAGCAGATGGAGTTCACCCAGGCCAGGGTGCGGTGGGGGCGCCCGCGCGGGTCCGGCAGACAAACCCGCGCCAAATCCGATTTTAAACGATAACCTTCCACTAGCTTGTTCCCTGTCATTGTGCGCGCCGGGGTTGTCAACGGTTAGAAGCGATAACTCAACGGCCAAAAAGGCCTCGCCGCATGCCAAATTGCGCGGCATTAACTCCGACGCCCGACCCGCTGCGCAATTCGTACACGTTATCCGTGACATTGACGATATCGAGACGGGCTTTCAAAAATTGTTGGTGAGCCACCTGGTAGGTTTGTTCTACTCCAACGTTAAGCGAGTAATAGGCCGGCACGGACGCGCCGTTGGGGATGTTTGAGCCGTCGGGGGCCGTGCCATCCTGCCGCAGTCCACTGCCGGTGACGATGTCCATATAGGCCAGAGTGCTCGCGGCGCGCGCCTCCTTGAAACGATAAGAGACGCCCGCCGTCGCGCTATACGTCTGGTCATGGTCCAAAGAAATATAATGGTTCTGGACATAGGCAAGATCGGAGGGGTCGAACAGAAATTGCGCTGAATTCCAATTTTCACCCCGGGCCACCGAATAGGCGACGTTGCCATACGCGGCGAATCCGTTGGTCTCGTAAGAGGTGGAGAATTCCAGCCCATAAACCCGGCCTTTTTCATAGTTGAAAGCCGAGAGAATGAGCGTTTGCCCGAACAGTCCGTCATCAAGCTGGTTCTCGGCGACCTTGTAATATCCGTCCAGCCCCACGTTCCAACCGGGAAGGATCGTCTGGGTGATGCCTGCGTCATAGTAGTTGGCGCGCTCGGCTTTGACGGAGCTGTCCTGAAATGTAGCGGGGGCGCCGGAGGTCCCGGCGAATTTCTCCAAACTGCCCCCGCTCACGTCTTCGACGGGCGGCGGCGTGAAGTACCGTGAATAACCGGCGTGCAGCGTGGTCCAGCGGAGGGGTTTATAGATCAGGTTGACCCGCGGGCTGAGTTGATTTTCGTGGTCAAACGAGGAAGAGAAAACGTCGAAGCGCGCGCCGTAATTAAGGGTAAGGGTGGAAAACATTTTCCATTCATCCTGCAAATACAGGCCCGTAAACAAACCGTAAAGGGGATGGTTGTCCGGAATGTTGGTCAAGGTCGTTGGATTTCCGCTGGCGTCCAGATTGAAGACCGTGGTTGACGTATCGTTTCGCTCCGCCGTGGCCAAAAACGACCCGCCCGCCCGGATGGTATGGTAGTCGCCCAATTGATAACTGCCATCGGCCTGCAAGCCGGAGGAGTAGAGCGTTCGATGCACCTCGCTGGCTTCTCCGTTGATATAGAGATCGCCTATCGGGTCCGGGGTAAAATGTTGTTCGCTCTCGCGGCCGAAGGCTGAGATTTGAAAATCCAAATTACCGGCGGATTTCTGATAGGTGAGGACACTGTAATAATTCTCCTCGTTTTGATTTTCGTTCAGGTTGGCTGAATTAAAAGCGCCCGAAGGGAGGACGCCATCGGCGGTCATCGCTGAAGCAAAGGTGGCATTGGTGGGAGACGGGCTTCCCGACCCAACGCCGGGGGTGTTGGGAACTTGGAAATCACTGTAGGATGCGCTCGCCATCATGGTCAAGCGGCTGGAGGGGTCCAGGATGTACGAGCCGTACATAAACGTCTTGAACTGTTGTGTTTCATCATGAATGGCGGTCGAACTGCCGGTGGGATTCTCGATGCCGAGTTCATTGTGGTCGTAGCTGCCGTCAATGAAGTAATTGAATTTCCCTTCCGAACCGCCGTACTCGAAACTGGGGCGGACGGTATCGTAACTGCCTCCGTACACCCCAATCTCGCCACCGGGTTCGAAGAGGCCGCTTTTGGTTTGAATATCCACCACCCCCGCCGTGCGGAAGCCATATTGCGCGGGCAGCGAACCCGTGATGAGTTGCATGCTCTGGACAAAACGCGGATCGAGCTCCAGCCCAAATCCGGCGATGCCTTCGGGCAGCAGAACATCGTTGATGCGGTATTGCAAATTGGCGTGCTCTCCGCGGACGTGCAGATCGCCGTTCTCGGCCGAATCTTCCGCCACCCCCGGTGCGCGCAGGATCAATTGACTGAAGGGCGCGTTGGCCCCCTGCGAGGTCGATTCAATCTGGGCCGCGCTGATGGTGTAAGCGGTCGCGCCCAAGTTAGGCAAAATCTGGCTGCGCGACTCGTTGAGGTGTCCCACCACAGTGACAGTATTGAGTGTTGTCACGTTGGTGGAGGCGGAAGCGGCGGGGGCATTCGTTTGCGCCCTTGCCCGGGAACCGCAGACAAGCGATCCCAGGATGAGGGTTATATAACAGGCTGACGGGTAAATTGATTTCATAACTGCGGTCCTATTGTTAAAATGTGTTTATGTTAATCTTGATTCCGCCAACGGCATTAAACCGGCGCAGAACCATCTAATTGGGAATGAGGAACGAACTAGGCGAGGACAGAAGAAGCCGGAGGACCGCGGCTGGGAAGCAGTCGAAGATCGACGGAGACAAAAACCACCCCAGGCAAAGACTGGCGGAAAATCAATGGCGCGGGAGCCGAGACGAACGGAGCGACCGTGCTCGAAACATCCACCTGGCCATGTGAAAACAACGTGACCGCGCATTGATGGCCCGGCTCCGCCGCGTCCGGATGAACCATGGCGTGGAGAGCGGGAACAGCGCTGAGGGTGAGCAGCGCGAGGATCAGGCCGAGCATCACCCCAGAAGCGCTCTGCTTGTTCTTCCTGAAAAACTTTAAGAAAGCCATTCGCGCCACAACGGACAACCTTTATTTGACTGTCAAAAAAAGCGCAAGCTTTTTTTGCGAAAAGTTAAAAATGCGCATCCTCGTGAAAGTGATTTGTCAAATATCTTTCAGCGCGCGCTCGTAGTCGTCATGCTTGCCAATCCAGAACCAATACATGACTCCGTCCTCAACTCGCCCCAAGGCGCGATAGCCGAGGGATATGCGAGCGGACCAATAATGACCTTTTTTCTCGAACCGCAAAGAAGGATGGCGCGGATTCGCCGACCAAAGGTGATAGGCTTTGCGGGCTTGCAATCGCACCGGGGGAGGGAGGCGCCGATAACCGGACCAAAAATCACTGGTCGTTGAGGATTTCATCCAGTGGCTTAACGCGTCCGGCCGCAATGTCGGTTTTGGCCTTATCCCACAGCTTGTCCAACTGTCCGGCGGCAATATCACGGTCAACCTGCTTATCCCACGTATCGTCGAGATAATTCTGCAACCAATCAGCGACTTTCCGGGCATCTTCCACTGGGAGGGTTTGCAATGCCTTTTCAATTTCCACGACCGTACTCATGGTGGAAAATATAGAGGTTTGAGCAATTTTGGCAACAAGCATCCAGTCCACTTGGAGCCCGCCGCCTCCGTCGAGCTCGCTCTAGTTACTAATTGATTTCTTTAGTGGTTCGCGCTCGATTACTTCCCGGAGAACGACGGGGTTGCCGGCGGGCTGGCTGAGGCCACCTTGAATATTGCGCAGGAAATGGGCGCCCGAAATGAGATTATTGGTGCAGGAGGCGTCGTTGACTTTGAAAGCATGGCCGCCGCAATCGGTGATCGTCAGGTTTTCAAAAATGTTGCTGACGCATTGGGTGCCGGCAAGAAGTTGCCAGCCGTTCGTGGTGGGAGTATCGGCTTGCGCCATAAAAACCCCATCGTGATGGCTTCTGGAAACAGTCAGGTTTTTAAATGCATTCTCGCGGGAATAGCGCATGAAGACGCCGAGGTCGTTGCCCATCAGCATCCCGTTCGTGATGAGATTATGGTTGAAGGCGAGGTCGAGGGAAATGCCCGCCGCCACGTTGTCATGCAGGCGCAGGCCTTCAAAGTGGCTTTCCTCTGTCACATAACAAGCCAGTCCGTCGAATTTATTGTCGTAGGCCTCGAAATCGATGACTCGGAGGCGTCGGACTTTGGCGGTGATCAGTCCTCCCGAGCGGCAGTGGCCGCAGATGACATGTTCGACTGTCACGTCGGTCGCGTTCCAGATTTCGACTCCGTTATTGTTGAATCTCGAGCCATCGGCGGCCGTTTCCCAGTGCTGCCATTTCTGGTTCTTCCGATTTCCATCAATGAGCAGATCGGCCAATCGCAAATGCGCCACCGGATGCTTTGGCTCGGGCAAAGGCGGCCCGAGAATCACCACCGGGCAATTGGCCCCGTTGGCCAGATGCAAAATGGTCGATGGACCGCTGCCGCGTAAACTCTCGAAGTCATGGCGCAGCAGGAGCGGTTGTAAAATCTCATACCGTCCCGCGCTGAGAACCACCTCCCCATTGGGCGGCAACCCATCCAACGCCTTCTGGATATCCGCGCCGCTGGCCTTGGCCGAAAGCGCGACAGTGGTCGTGGCAATGGCAGACGCTCCGAATGCGGCCTGGCCGCTCAACCCAAGTGCTAAAAGCACCAACGTGAAAAAGTCGCGGGCTGTAATAGGGAGAGACTTCACCACGAATTTGTCCAAATGTCAAAGCTGCAGCGAAATAAAGCGGACATCACAAAGGGACAAACCGTACATTTGCGCCATTGCTCACGGATAACTTTCGTCTTACTGAATGCGAATTTGACGCTGTGTTGAGGATCATCTCAACGCAAAAAGTCGTGGCCTCAAGCACGAAATAGGCAGATGTAACGGTTTGACCCCGTTCAGCCGTTGACCGTTGACAACGTTCAGACCACGGGAAAGAAAGGCAAAACAATTTGTCCGATCTTTGGCAATCCCGCCGGGATTGTATCATCCAGCCCAGCGTTGACGCGCCAGCGACTACGCTGGGAAACGACCCATTTCCTCTTATCAACCCTGAAAAGGGTTGGATAAAAATGCGAGGATGTGCGGAATTGATCCAACCCATTCTGGGTTGATGAATAGGGTTGACTGCGACCCAAGGTAGCTCGTGCCTCGCAACCTTGGGCTGAATGATTTTCATCCCGTTGGGATGAATGGATTTTAGAGGGACCAGTTCGGTGTCACTCATTGAGGGAAGAAAGGCAAAAAGATGAGAGGCAAAAAAATCTCCATTCCTCATCTTTTTGCCCCCATTTTTTTGCCTTTAACGCAAGACATCCGTGAGAAGGGGTCAAACCGGACATTTGCTTTATGTTGTGTTTTGCGGCCACAACTTTTAATGCCACAATTTTAATACCACGTCAAATTCGCATTGAGCATCCTGGCGCAATCTATCATGTGCTCAACCGAGGGGATCGTCGGAAAGCCATCTTCCTGGATGAAAGGGATTGTCATGCTTTTAAGAACCAGACTTCAAGAGGACAAAGACACCCATGAAGAATAGTGCAAATGTACGGTTTGATTCCTTCTACGTTTTCATTGTGCATCCAGTTTTTTAAAACAAATCCGCTGACAATTTGGTTCAATAAAACTTACTTGAATCGGTCGTGAACTTTTCAACCTCGCTTTTATCAAGTGAGAGAATATCCCCTGCAGGTGTCTTCAAAAAACCTTCGATACCATGAGTAGCTTGATTTACAAGGAATAGTCTCATCGACTTTCCCCCGACGCCTGTTTCGACGGTTGTTAGTATAATTGCATTGTTTACTAAGTAGGACGACGTAACATTTGTCACCCCGTCACTATTTACAGTCGTAGTGATAATTGCAATCTTCGACTTTCCCTTCCGAACAATCTTTGTCAATTTATTTGCTGGGTGCTTTTGGGTGCTTTCACGGTTGATTCTTGTGATGGACACGTCAGGAGGAATTTTTTCCACGACGATATACGAATCACCTGCCCACAACGTACCGACGAGAATAAATACTACTATGAAAGGAAGGGTCCATTTATTCATATTAAGCTCGGGATAAAACGTCAAACCGTACATTTGCTTTATTTTGTGTTTTGCGGCCACAGCTTTTGATGCCACAATTTTAATACCACGTCAAATTCGCATTGAGCATCCTGGCGCAATCTATCATGCGTTCAGCCGAGGGGATCGTCGGGAAGCCATCTTGCTGGATGATGGGGATTGTCATGATTTTAAGAGCCAGACTTCAAGAGGACAAAGGCACCAAGGAAGAATAGTGCAAATGTACGGTTTGACCCCTTTGATCGTGAAAAAGTCGCGGGCTGTAATAGGGAGAGACTTCACCACGAATTTGTCCAAATGTCAAAGCTGCAGCGAAATAAAGCGGACATCACAAAGGGACAAACCGTACATTTGCGCCATTGCTCACGGATAACTTTTGTCTTACTGAATGCGAATTTGACGCTGTGTTGAGGATCATCTCAACGCAAAAAGTCGTGGCCTCAAGCACGAAATAGGCAGATGTTACGTTTTGAGCCCGTTGACAACGTTCAAACCACGGGAAAGAAAGGCAAAAAGATTTCTCCAATCTTTGGCAATCCCACCGGGATTGTATCATCCAGCCCGGCGTTGACGCGCCAGCGGCTACGCTGGGAAACGACCCATTCGATAACGTCAACCCTGAAAAGGGTTGGATAAAAACGCGACGATCTGGAGAAATGATCCAACCCATTCTGGGTTGACGGATATGGTTGACTGCGACCCAAGGTAGCTCGTGCCTCGCAACCTTGGGCTGAATGATTTTCATCCCGTTGGGATGAAATGGATTTTAGAGGGGCCAATTCGGTGTCACTCATCGAGGGAAGAAAGGCAAAAAGATGCGAAGCAAAAAAATCCCTCCTCCTTATCTTTTTGTCCCATTTTTTTGCTTTTAACGCAAGACATCCGTGGCTGGCGAGTCCAGAATGAAACAAAAGTACGGTTTGACGCCGTTGACACGCAGGTAGTAGCAAGTGACAGTATCAATACTTCTCGTCCAGGCCACTAATGCACGAGGACGGTCCGGTAGAAGCGGAATGGACTGGACGCCGCATTCGTATCGACAAACGTAAATGGCGCAAAATTGGTTTGCAGAGATCGCCAGTTTACAAGGTTGGTCGAGGTTTCGATTATGTAATTGCCCGCGATTCCGGCGCCACTCACCCTAAAACCCGGCATTTGCCAAATTGATCCCCGTCAAAAGAAGAGGTCCCGCCACTGTCAAGACCGCTGGCTGGCTGCTGGACGACCCATTGAGATTTGTCGCTATGACAGTGTAGCTCCCGGACTGGTATGGCTGCGCGTTGGTGAGAATCAAGAGACTGCTGGTGGCGCCGGGTAAATTTGTGCCATCCCATAGCCACTGGTAGGTGGGCGCTGGAAAACCGACAGCGGCCACTTCCATACTCACAGTGCTGGCCATGTCCACGACCTGACTGGCAGGCTGAAAAACAAACGAGGGAGCATTCGTGAGCGGTAGATTCAAAATCTCGTCGAAAGCCGCAACCAATCCCGTGGCGTTGCTGATGAGAAGATCGTAAGTGGCAGAGTTATTAAATTGGACGTTTGTCAGATTAAAGGTCGATGTTGTCGCCCCGGTGATGTTGGTCCCGTTTATTTGCCAGTCGTAATCCAAAGGAGGTGTCCCGGGGGAGTTTGGAGCCACAACGCTGTTCGTGTCTGCCAGAAAGGCGCCAGTGTTGTAGATCGCTTCTCCAAAGCCATTTGGGCCGGTTGTCGTGTTGTTGGACAGTAACGTATTCGAAAGTTGAACCAACCCCGCGTTAAAGATTGCTCCACCCCATCCATTTCCCAAGGCGTAAGCATACGCATAGAAACCACCTCCGGCGCCAATGTTGTCTGATATCGTTGAGGAAAAAATTTGAGCACTGCCCTCATTGTAGATCGCGCCGGCTTGTCCGTCCCCAGCTCCTCCTCCAACATATTCACGCGCGCCCCCCATTGCGGTATTGAAGGAGATCGTTGACTCAAAGAGTTTTATGCTGCCAGCGTTATAGACGGCGCCGCCCTGTCCGACTCCTCCAGCCAGTGAGGACTCGTTGCATTCACCCCCAGTCGCCGAATTTCCTGTAAGAACACACTGAGAAAGTAAGGTCGAACCGGAGTTAAAGATGCTTCCCCCTTGCGACTGTCCAGGTGTCACGATCCCTGTGCTGGCGTTCCTGTCGGCGCCCCAGGCAGAGTTACCAAGAAAGCTGCTGTTCGTAATGGCGACCGTGCCTCCACTCACATAAAATGCACCTCCGCAGGCGGAACCGCAACTGACCGGCCCTCCCATATTGAAACTAGAGGCCTCCCCGCCACTTACCGTATTACTTAAAACCTGAATGCTTGTCGCAGCAGTCACACCGCCTGCGCTTACAATTGCGCCGCCATACCCGTTTCCAGCGTGCCCGCCTCCGAAAACCGGAATGCCCGTGCCACCGGTCGCCAAGTTATTGGAAAAAATGTCATTGCCGAGGCTGAGTGATCCCCCGGCGTTATAAATTGCCCCTCCAAAACCGCTTCCGGCGGACGATACATGCTCCGCGTCACCAGAACCGCCAACCGCCGAATTATTCGCGAACAAAGAGTTGGAAATCGTCAACGAGCCTGCGTTATAAATTGCTCCGCCGTACGTTGACTTTCCATCGTAAAAATCATATCCTGGGCTTATCACACTATTGTTCGTGAATACGCAATTCTCGACGTCTAGATTCCCTTGCGTATAAATCGCGCCTCCATAAGCCGAAGCTGTGCCAAGGAACAAAAGAGCATTGCCGTTATCCAAACCGTTGGCGAGCGTGAGATGTCGCAGCGTCAGTTGACCACTCGGAAGTATCTTGAAAAGCTGCACTGCGCTGCCGCCGGAAACAGTGATCAAATGGTTAGTGCCGTCAAGAATGACAGTATTTGAAATCGTAATCGTATTGGTGAGCACAATCGTGCCGTCAATTGCGAACGTCACCGTTCCACCAGACTTCAACGCCGTGTTTAATTGATTGGGATCAAGACTTGACAAAACCCCGGTCTGGGCCGCGAGCGCCAGCGGGAAAACCAGCGCTACTAAAACAGCCGCACAAAACACAGCCGTGAACCGGCGCACCCCGTGGATACGATGCAAAAGAGCTACCTCGTTGCCGCTGGAGAAAATGGCTAATATCCATTTCATACCCGGCATAATCCCAAAATTTCGATTTTTCGTCAACTAAATGAGCTAGAAATGAGCCGTAAGGGCCAAACTCGAATCAATTGATTTGCAACGTTTTGGAGGGGGCCATCTTAATGCAAAATGTCGTCGCCTCAAGCACCAATTGAAGTGGATGGACGGTTTGACGGGGATACGGCCATAATGACCATCGGCTGTTTTGACTTAAAATTCCTGATCTACTCCAGTGCGAAGAATGGTTAGTGATCCCGATATTCCGCCGGCAGTTCATCCCCTGGCAATGGCGGCACGTCAGGCACCTTAGCCATGATACGGTCGAACTCCGCCAAAGTGGCTCGTTTGGCTCGTGTTTCCATGTCGTCACTGCCCTTCCAAGCGGCGAGTTGAGCCGAAAGTGCCAGGGCAACGATCTGGTCAATGGGCACCTGTTCGCGTTCCGCCGCCGCGAGCGCCTGTCGCGCTAGATAGTCGGGCACGTTTGCTTCGATCTTTGTCATTTTGTTTGCCTTAGGATTTTCAGAAATTCCGCCGGCCGCGCCACTCGAATTCCGAATGGGCCGGCACCCGCCACGTCCCTAACGTTATGCGTAACAAGATACAAAACTCCCGCCTCTCGCGCCAGTTGAATGATTGCTTCATCATCAGGGTCGTTGGCGATCGGTCGCCACGCCCTTGTCGGAGAAAATTTTTCCGCCAATTCACACAAAGCATCAATGTAAGCATCGATCTCGTGGAATGTCAGTCCCAGAACTTCCGCGTTTCGGTGTAAAATCTCATGGTATTCTCCGAGAACGGTGTTGCTTAGAACCAATGTCCAGCCACCCGCGCGGAGTCTCGCGAGCAATTCATGCGACGCACCCCTGCGGGAGCGAAATCCCGCCACCAGGACGTTTGTATCCAATACTGCCCGCAGCATATCGAATCAGCTCAACAGGCAGTCTCTTGTGACGTTCACTGCGACCAAAACAATTTCTGCTTGTTGCCTGGCTGCTCGTGTCAATTATTGAAACAATGTTTCTTCGTTTTCGAGGAAACCTTGCAGGTGGCGCAGGCGCGTGGGATGGCGCATTTTGCGAAGGGCTTTGGCTTCGATTTGCCGGATGCGCTCGCGGGTCACGTTGTACTGCCGGCCGATTTCTTCCAGGGTCCGTTCGTAGCCGTCCACCAGTCCGAAACGCATCTCGACGATCTTGCGCTCGCGCTCGGTCAAGGTCGCCAGGACGTCGCTCAAGGTGTCCTTGAGCAGGCTGTAGCTGGTTACGTCGGACGGGTTGGCCGCTTTTTTGTCTTCGATGAAATCGCCCACGCTGGCGTCGTCGCCATCGCCGACGGGCGCCTGGAGCGAGACGGATTGCTGGGCCATTTTGAGGATGGCGCGGACCCGCTCGACGGGAAGATTCAGTTCGTCGGCGATTTCTTCCGGCTCGGCCTCGCGGCCCAATTCCTGCATGAGGCGTTTTTGCACGCGCATGAGGCGGTTGATGACCTCGATCATGTGGACCGGAATGCGGACGGTGCGGGCCTGGTCGGCCACCGCGCGGGTGATCGCCTGGCGAATCCACCAGATGGCGTAGGTGGAAAATTTGTAGCCGCGCTGATACTCGAATTTCTCGACGCCCTTCATCAAGCCCATGTTGCCTTCCTGGATGAGGTCGAGGAAGGAGAGGCCGCGGTTGGTGTGTTTTTTGGCGATGGAAATCACCAGGCGCAAATTGGCGGCGGCCATTTCGCACTTGGCGTCGTCCGCCCGGCCGGCGGCTTTCTTCATGGCGCCATGGGCCCCGAGAAATTCGCCGTGCGGCATGCGGACGAACTTTTCCAGCGCGGCCAGTTTGGCTTGCTCGGCGGCTAGTTGAGTCGTCTTGGCGGCGCTTTTGCGCTGTTTCTGCAATGCTTCGAGCGAGCGCAAAGTCGTCTGGAGCTGGTCGGCCAGGTTGTCCGAAACCAGCATGATTTCCTCAGCCACTTTGGGCTTGTAGTAAAATTTGCCGAACGTGCCTTGGATCGCTTTGTTCAGGCGGTCGTAATTGGCCAAAAACCGGGGAGCGGCGGGCTTGCCGGCCGGCGTCGGGCGGCAATGATCGTAGGCCTTATCCAGTTGGTGGTCGAGGTCGCGGGCTCGCTTGATGAGGCGGCGCAGGACGGTCAGGTGGCTGGCGCGGCTTTCCACTTTTTTATCGACAATGACGCGATCAAAACGTTCCCGCGGCGGGTCGGAAAGAAGCTTCTCGGCCAAGGCGATGTGTTCTTTGCCGGTAAAACCAAATCCGAACAAAATCCGGCGCGCCTCCGTTTCGCCTTCTTCGATGCGTTTGCAGATTTCCACTTCCTGCTCGCGAGTCAACAACGGGACTTTGCCCATTTGACGAAGATACATTTGGACGGGGTCGTCCAAAATGTCGAGGCGTGGTTCCTCGGGTTGTTCTTCTTCCGGCTCGGCGGCGGGGGGCTTGGCCCGCTCAAGGTCGGGGGCTTCGACTATTTCAACCTCGAAACCGCGAAGTTTGGAGTAAATGGCGTCGAGAATCTCGGGAGTAACGATGTCATCGGGCAGGGCGTCATTGATGTCGTCGTAGGTGACATATCCCTGATCTTGGGCAAGACGAAGGAGTTCCTTGACTTTTTCGGCGATGATCGGCGTATCAGTCGTCAGCGCCTCGGGGGAGGCGACGACGGCCGGACCGGCCGGTTGTGGCGGCTGCAAAGCTCGGTGCGAAGCAACGGAAGTGCCGTTCTTTGGCTTGGCTTTGCCATTAGCAGGCGTTTGAAGGGTAAAGCGCGCTTCTGGACCCCGCTTTTTGGTCGGGGAGGGTTTAGGAGCGCTTTTTCGGTTACTGACCCTATCGACTCTCTTTTGCAGCATATTTAATCGGACACCTATTCGGTATTAAGGTTCATTAAAAGCCCGGCGAACTTCCGCCTCGGACATTGATAAAAAAGACGCGGACACTTTTTGTGTTTTGAAGCACTCAATTTTGAGCCAAAACCCCAAAAAATCGGAAGACCGCGCCGACATAGAATACATATCCATTTCGCCCTGTCAAAGAGAACAGCAAAAATAATTTCCGACAGGGTTGGAAGACTAACTCGTAACATGCTTATTAAAAAAAGGTTGCATCACTAAATCCAAGTCGAAAATACTTGAGTCTAAAAAACAAGGAGGGTCAAAACGTCGCGCGGTTGTTTGCGGTTTTACGTTACTTCAAACTGGCAAGGGCTTGTCCGGTATGACTGCCGGACTTCGCCAGGAACTCGGGTGTGCCTTGGGCCACAATTTGGCCCCCTTCTTCCCCTCCTTCGGGGCCGAGGTCAATCACCCAATCGGCGGACTTGATGACATCGATGTTGTGCTCAATGACTAAGACAGAATGTCCCACATTGACCAACCGTTGGAATACTTTGAGCAGAACCCGGACATCGTCGAAATGCAAACCGGTGGTCGGTTCGTCGAATAAAAAAATGACCGGCTTTTCGCACGCGGTTTTAGCCGCCTGATGAGCTTGGGCGAGATGCTTAACCAATTTAAGCCGCTGGCTTTCGCCGCCGGACAAAGTATTGATGGGCTGGCCAAGCCGCAAGTAACCGAGGCCCAGCTCTTGCAGAAGCGCCAGGCTTTCCGCCGCCTTTCGCGCGGCCCTGATTTCCAGGAAGCCGTTCAGGAACTGAATGGCTTCATCCACAGTAGCTTCCAGCAGATCGGCAATACTCCATGCGCCAGCGGGGCAGGGGACCGTCACCTCAAGAATGTGCGGACGGTAGCGGCGGCCATTGCACTCGGGGCACCGAATAAAAATATCGCTCAAAA
>DASRLE010000178.1:0-3877 GCA_035648615.1 Saccharimonadales bacterium (SeqCode)
TCTCGGGCGTGCTGAACATTGGCAGCGGCACCGTCAAAGTCGGAGCGTCCGGCGCCATTCCCTACGGCAGCGCGACCGATGCGGTGGAATTGGATGGCGGGGCATCCGCGGGGCTTCTCGACCTGAACGGCTTTGACACCACCCTCAACACCTTGACCGGAGTGGCTGGCACGACGATAGGCATCGTGGCCAACAACGGCGGCGGTTTGCACACTTTGACGATCGGCAACGGCGGCGGCACCGGGACTTTTAGCGGTCAAATAGTGGACAACACTGGTTCCGCCGGGCAGGTGGCGGTCAATATTGTCGGGCCAGGCGCCACCACTTTCAACGTGACAGTGGCGGCGGGCAACACCTACAGCGGGGGCACGACGATCAATTCGAATGCCACCCTCGCCCTGACCACTCCGGGCAACAACCAGGTGCCGGGCGTCAACAGCGTCGGCGCGGGCAGCGGCCCGATCACCTTTCTCGGCGGCACCTTGCAGGAAGCTGGATGGACCGGCAGCACCTCCCCAACGACCGACCCTCCGATGGTCAACACCCTCAAAGTGCCCGCCAACCAGACCGGAACCATTCTTGGCAATGACCGCGGCGATTTCACCCCAACCGTGACTGGTCCCGCCAGCGCCACGCTGACTTACGTCACCCGGTACGTCCGTGGCAATGTCGGCGGCAACTGGACCGGTTTTGACGGCACATTCATTGTCAGCAACACTGTCACTTCGGCCGGAAACGATTTCCGGGTAAACACCGCCGCAGGCTGGCCCAACGCCACCGTGATGCTGGCTGACGGCGCGCCGAGTGGTGGTGGCGGAGCGTATATGTATAACCTGGTCACCGGCACCCCAAGCATTCCGCTGGGCGCCTTGTCGGGCGCGCAGGCGGCGACCATCGCGTTGAACTCCGGCTCGGCCTCGGGCGTCGTGGCGAACTGGGTCGTGGGCGGCCTCAATCTCAGCACGGAATACGACGGCTCGATCACCGACACGCACGGCCTCATTAAAGTCGGCACTGGCTCCTTGACCTTGACCAGCATGGGCAGCCCCGGCCTTACCTATACCGGCCAGACCACCGTAAGTAACGGCACGCTCATTTTTACCGGGGCATTGCCACCCAGCGCCACCTACACGGTGGCGGCGCTAGGAATTCTCGATGTGAGCGCCCCCGGCACGCTCAACATTGGGGCCTCCAGCGAGCAAACGGTCCAAGGCAACGGCTTGATTCGCGGCTCGGTCACCACCGGCGCTTCGGGTACGTTACTGACTTCCGCCGCGACCGCCACCAACAGCACGTTGACGGCGACCAATATCATCACGCTCGGCGGCATTTGCTCCTTGAAGCTTAACACCACCAATACCCCGACAAGCGACCAGGTGGTTGCGGGCGCGCAACTGGTCGAAGGCGGCGCTCTAACCGTCGCCAATACCGGCCCCGCCATCGTCAGCGGCACCGTCTTCAAACTCTTCAGCGCTCCGGCCATCAGCGGCAGCTTTAGCGCCATTAGCTTGCCGGCTTCAGACCCGGCCAGCGGAACCCCTTACGTTTGGAATACCAACAACGTCGCCCTCAACGGCACGCTGATCCTTGTTTCGGGCGTCTCCACCAACAGCGTCAACACCACCCCCACGAATATTGTCTATTCAGTCTCCGCCGGCCAGTTGACCCTCACCTGGCCGGCCAGCCAGACTGGCTGGACTCTCCAAGCCCAGACCAATCCTCCGACGGTGGGTATCACGACGAACTGGAGTGTGGTCAATGGTTCCACCACCACGAACACGTTGCAATTCGCCATTAGCCAGACCAACTCGGTCTTCTTCCGGCTGGTCTATTCCAATGCGCCATGACGGATGGAAAGAAATTGGAGCGAGCCTTTGATTCTGGCGCGGAAGGTCACGCCGCTCGCCGGGCGATTGGCTTCACTTTAATCGAATTACTCGTCGTCATCGCCATTATTGCCATTCTCGCGGCCATGCTCCTGCCGGCGCTGGCCCTGGCCAAAGGCAAAGCCCAGAGAACGCTTTGCGTCTCGAACATGCGGCAAATCGGCGCTGCGGCCAACATGTATGCCTCCGATTTCAACGACTGGTACCCGGTCTGGAACGATCCGGGAAACCCCGGCGGCCATCCGCGAAACGTTCTGAACGGGACGTTCTATACGCGCTACGTCGTCGGGCCGGAGGCGATCAACCCGAATACTCCCGTCCCGCCAATCTATAATGCTTTTGGAAACAGCACGTATTTTCAGAATCTCGGCCTCCTTTATGCCGGAAAATATATCGGCGACGGCAAGATTCTCTTTTGCCCCAGTTTCATTAGTCCGTCGCCCCTGGCCATAGGGGTCTATTCCACCCCTTCCTTCATGAGCACCTGCGGCGCCAGCGGAGGAAATCCAGGGCTGGTGCGCTCGACCTACCTCTTCAATCCCCGGGTGTCGAATCCGAGCAATTACTCCGCCGCGGGAGCCACGCTGCGGGCTTACCAAAGGACGAGAGACGTCCCCGGCCACAAGTTGTTTATGGTTGACTACTTGGGCGCCACCACCACCACCGGGACGGGCGGGGGCATGCAGTTCAATCAATTGAGCTTCGCCCATTATCCTTCCAAGGGGTGGGTCGTTCTCTTTACCGACGGCTCGGCCAAGTTCGCCTACAGCCAGGCGGCCTTTGCCCTCGCCCTCCAGCCCACCTTCGACGCCAGCGACGAGTCAGCCGAATCCACCCAGGATTACAACGCCATTTTCAACGATCTGGAAATGGTGCCGTAAAGCTCGCGGCTCTGCCGTTTTCATTTGTGTCGGTCCGCCGCCCTCGCTATAAAAATAGCGATGTCAGCCATCACCGACCCATGAGCCAAAACTCCCCCACCCCAGCCGCGCCCACGGGCGGAGAAATCATCCTTTATCAAGCGGAAGATGGACGGACGCGAATTGAAGTGCGACTGGCCAACGAGACCGTCTGGCTTTCGTTAAATCAGATGGCCGACCTGTTTCAGCGAGACAAGTCGGTTATTTCCAAACACATCAAGAATGTGTTTGACGAACAGGAGCTTGCGTCAAAGGCAACTGTTGCAAAATATGCAACAGTTCAAATGGAGGGAGATCGCCCGGTTAGCCGGGAAATCGAGTTTTACAATCTCGACGTCATTATCTCCGTCGGCTACCGGGTCAAGTCGCAACGCGGCACGCAGTTCCGCATTTGGGCCACGCAGAGGTTGCGGGAATATATCATCAAAGGTTTCACGCTGGACGATGAGCGGCTCAAAAATGCCGGCGGTGGAAATTATTTTGAGGAGCTGCTGGAGCGCATTCGCGACATTCGGTCGTCGGAAAAGGTTTTCTGGCGCAAGGTGCTGTCGATTTACGCAACAAGCATCGACTACGATCCCTCGGCCAAGGCGTCGCAGGCATTCTTCGCTACCATGCAGAATAAGATGCATTGGGCGGCCCATGGCCAGACGGCAGCCGAAGTAATTTCACGACGGGCCGACGCCGAAAAACCGAACATGGGACTGACAAGCTGGGCTGGCAGTCGTCCAGGCAAGGAAGATGCGGCCATCGCGAAGAACTATCTGGCCGTTCACGAGCTGGAAGGATTAAACCGCATTGTCACGGCCTATCTCGAATTCGCTGAACTCCAGGCGCGAAATCGGAAAGCGATGTATATGCGGGACTGGATTGCCAAGCTCGATGATTTTCTGCGCTTGAGCGAACACAACATCCTCACGCACCCAGGCAAAGTCTCGCACCAGGCGGCGCTCGCCAAAGCCGAGGTGGAATACGCAAAGTTCCGCGCGATTGAGACAGCCAAACCTTTGCCGGTAGAAGAACACTTCCAGCAAGCCCTCGAGCAAATCAAACAGTTGCAAAAGCCCCAGA
>DASRLE010000179.1:0-6071 GCA_035648615.1 Saccharimonadales bacterium (SeqCode)
CTTTGAGCCTGTGCTGGTTTGCGCCCGGCCGCATGTATTTCGGGCACATCGGCGACAGCCGCATTTACCATTTGTCCGCGCGCGACGGTTCCATCAAGCAACTGACCGAAGACGACACGCACGTCGGCTGGCTCTTCCGGCAAGGACAGCTCAACGAACGCGAAGCCCGCACCCATCCCCGGCGCAACGTGCTGCAAAAGGCCCTGGGCGGCGGCAACCAGTTCGTGGACCCGCAATTTGGCGCAGTTCCTTGCGAATCCGGCGACATCTTTCTGCTCTGCACCGACGGCCTGGTCGAGGGCCTGTACGACCACACCCTCCTCGAACTTCTGCGCGCCAGCCGCCCAGCGGACGATCCCGCCCGCCTGCTGGTCGAAGCCTCGCTCGAAAAAGACGGTCGCGACAACACCACCGCGCTAGTCATCCAAGTCCTTTGAGTCCCTTGCGTCCTTGAGGGAGGCAAGTGTACAAAAAGAGGGCCGGACTCAGGTCCGGCCTTTCTACGAGAACAAAAACTAAACTCTCTTTATTGACCGAGCGGCGCCGCAGACATACGCCTAATTCCACACACGGAAACCTGCATTTTTGCACCGTCAACGAGCAAAGCCTACCCGATCCTCAAATCCCCGCCAGTCACCAGTACTGGTGACACTGGGGACCGCCATAAAAGACTTCGCGCAAGGCAACAGCAGACGGGACGGCAATTCGGAAGCCCAAATGAAACTTTCACCACCTCGGCCTGACCCTTCGTGGTGACAGCCGAAAGAAAGCCATGAAGTTGCGGGCCTCGACACCGGGCAATTTCCATTCGCCGAATCTTTAAACCCATTAATTTCCTATTATCTGTCGGCCTGTTTTACACATCCGGGTTCGTATAGGCAAAATATTCTGTATTCAATTGAGATTTAGCCACTTGAAACTATAGATTCTCTCTCTCTCTCTCTCTCTCTCTCTCTCTGTCGGAGTCTTTTACAAAACCGCCGGTTTTTCCTTTGGCGCGAGGCAGCATTTGCATATACTTAACTGACTGATTTGCAAAAACTTGAGATCCAAGTCGCTCCGACTAATCAATCCATGGCATGTCACTTGCTAAGGCATGTCCAAGCATTTGGAAAGAAACATCAAAAGCTCATGCTCAATTAACATACAGAAAACAACCTCTCTAAATAAGATTATGAAAGCAATCCTCAAAACAGCCGTTCTTTTCTCAATTGCTGCGGGTATTTCGATAAGCAGCAAAGCTGCCCCCGCACCTCAAACGGCGGATTCGATAGTTTTTACCGAAGTATCCGACACAGTGCTGACGGTGCAAGTCAATGACGACCCTATTGTGACCGAAACGACGCTTACGCCCGATGCGTGGCAATTTTCTATGCCGTACATAACTCAAAATGGCAGTCCATATCCATTTGTTAGCGACAATTGGGCCGAACCGGGTTACCCAACCGATGGTTCCACCGAGGTAAACATAGTTTGGTACAACTGGAACGACACGCCGGGCTTGGTGGAGGTTCACAGCGATGTCTCTGGGATCGCCAACCAGATTCCCGCAGACGGTGCGACACTGCAGCCCGACCCGAGTTACCAAGGGTTCAACGCCACCCGTACTTTCAATGACCTTGGCGATAGTGCTGGTTCCGTGCCTGACAATGCCACGACCGGAATCCTCCTGCTCTTTCCATCGATTGCCCTGCTCGGCTGGCACCGGCGGCAAGCATTGATGGCTTAATCGACCCAAGACTGGACCTGCGCAACTCTGGAACTCTGGAAATCTTATGGACCGAAGAATTCAACTGACAATTTTCCGCTCACTGCGGCGAGCGGGATTGCGCCGGTGCGCAGCAGGGTGGAACGCCACGCTCGTTCCAACCGCAATGGTATTTGCCATCTCAATGTTCCTCGGACTAAAGGTCGAAGGCCAGACATACTCCGTCACCGATTTGGGGACCTTGGGAGGAAACGGGGGAGGGCTTCAAAGCGTTGCCGACGGAATCAACAATAGCGGCCAAGTCGTGGGTGGCGCTACCGCCCCCGGCGGTTTCGACGCTTTCTCTTACACCAGCAGCGGGGGGATGACCGATCTGGGCACGTTGGGAGGCTCGAGCAGCGTCGCAGCAGCAATCAACACCTCTGGCCAGATCGTAGGTGCGGCAAGCACGAGCGGTAACACAGGTTCGCACGCTTTCTCTTACACCAGCAGCGGCGGGATGACCGATCTGGGCACGTTTGGAGGCTCGTACAGCGCCGCTGCAGCAATCAACACCTCCGGCCAGATCGTGGGTTGGGCAAACACGAGCGCGAGTCCGCCAAACACGGGCGGTGCCACAAGCCCGCGCGCTTTCTCTTACACAAGCGGCGGGGGGATGACCGATCTGGGCACGTTGGGAGGCTCGTACAGCTCCGCCGCAGCAATCAACACCTCTGGCCAGATCGTGGGTTCGGCAAACACGAGCGGTAACACAGGCTCGCACGCTTTCTCTTACACAAGCAGCGGTGGGATGACCGATCTGGGCACGTTGGGAGGCTCGTACAGCTCCGCCAGCGGAATCAACGACAACGACCAAATTGTTGGTTCCTCTTATACCAGCAGCGGAAATCAATACGCTTTCTCGTACACAAGCGGCGGTGGGATGGTCGATCTGGGTGCTCTCGCTGGAGACGTAGAAAGTTATGCCAATGGAATCAACAATAGCGGCCAGATTGTTGGTGTTTCATTGGGCGCTACTATCTCCGCTTTTATTGATAATAGCGGGACAATGGTTAATTTGAACAGCCTTATCGCGCCAGGCTCCGGATGGGACTTGCAGGCGGCAACTGCCATCAACGACAATGGCGACATTGTCGGCTATGGACAAAATGCGGCTGGGCAATACGACGCCTTTCTGCTCACGCCCAATGACCTTTCCTCCGTGCCCGAGCGCCCGACTGTTGCGCTGTATTTCCTTGCCGCAGCGGCACTGGCCCTGGCGAGCAGGAAGTGCGGTTTGCGTTACGAAACTTGAACCTTTGGAGGTCAAGTCGGATAATCACATATTCTGGCGCTTTTTCTCGGCTAGCGGCGCGCAGGGAGCTTGGTACGGATGTCTTGGACAACCCGCGCCACCGGACGGCAACCGACTTCGCCCTCCTTGTCCTGCGGGAGCGCCGGTCAATGACTGCCTGCCATGGCGTGTCGTTCCTTCGCGTCTCTGACCCAGGGGAGAATTGTACAAAAAAGAGGGCCGGACACGGGTCCGGCCTTTCTACGAGAACAAAAACTAAAAACTCTCTCTATTGACCGAGCGGCGCCGCAGACATACGCCTAATTCCACACACGGAAACCTGCATTTTTGCACCGTCAACGTGTAAAGATTAACCGATCCTCAAATCCCCGCCAGTCACCAGTACTGGTGACAGCGGGGACCGGAATTGTATAGTTCGCAAACCAAAATAGTTTTATGCCGAATTCCCCTTGCCCCCAGGCTTTGGACTTGGCTCTTTGAACCACTGCCAAAGGAATTGGATTGACCATCTGTCAGACATGCGTAAATTACCGCAACACGGAAATGGTAAAACTTTGACATTGAGCCGATAAGGCCCCAACGATTTGGAATCATTATGGCAACATTGAATCTTCCGAAGTCGTATTTCGAGGTCTTGAAATCCTTGGCCGAACTCGATGATTCGTCTTTCGGTGCGTTCGTTGAAGGATTAACGTGATGCCGTCGATGATGCGCTTGGGGATTTGTTGACCGTCGAAATTCTCAACACCATGTTCTTTACTCGTCCCATCCAGCTGAGCGTAGGCCAAGCGATTGTTTTCGCCGACGCTCCGGGAAAAAAGACGATCACGGGATTCGATCCAATCCAGAGAAATGGAACCATCCGGTTCAATAGAAAACTCCGGCAATGAAACATCTTCAGGCAAAGTGCGCAAAAATTTTTTGGCTTGGCGAACCGCAACCGGATGGACCTTAATTGTTCTTTCTGTGCAGGACTCCTCAGCAAGAGCTTCCAGACGAAATATAGCTTCTGCCTTCATTGCTAAACTCGCGGTGGACAGACCTTGAGAGCGATCGCCCAGAGTTAATTTTTTATCTGGTTCGCTCACAACTTTAATTGTCAAAAATGGTGCGCTTAGCAGGACTTGAACCTGCACGGGTTACCCCGCTACCACCTCAAAGTAGCGTGTCTGCCAATTCCACCATAAGCGCCCACTAACCAGTAAAGTCTGCCCAACCCTCTCCCAAAAATCAAGGCTCTATCGCGTCCGTTGGAAAAGGGCCCGCCACAAACTGTTCGAGCGCGATCCCAGCCAAATCAAGGCATCGGCCGCGTTCTCTTGAAATAAGACTTTTTGCATGCCGGCGCTCCAGCGCAATCTTCGCCGAAATCGCCGGTCGCAGCCTCGCGCCGTTTGTTGACACACTTGCGGCCAGGGCAACGTTCCCCGGCTGTAGTCCGCCAGGGGCGCAATGGCCAAGGCAGCCGATTCGAATGCCATCGACATGCCATTGCCGGTCAGCGGGGCGATCATGGTGATCGCGTCGCCAACGCAGCATTCCCGCTGGCTGGCCGCCCGCTGCGGCGTGAGGGGCAGGCCCGCCACCGAACAAAAAGAGTCTTCCTGAAATTCGGCGGCTTTCAATCGTGCGCGCAAGAACGACCCTTCCGGTCCGCGCATCCACGTCCGCCACGTTTGCGCCAAATCGGGAATGGCTGCGCGGCTGCGAAAAAGGCCGCAAAGGTTGACCACATCGCCATTTAAGCGACAGAGGCCGACGTATCCCTGTGGCAGCAGATGGACTTCCAGATCGGCGGCCATCGAAACGTTCCGCGCATGGACTTTGAGGCCGAACCATCTCCAGCCCTTCGACGTGGGTTGGGTGCGGCGGCCGGTGGCACGAACGACTCCCTCGCCAAATGGTTCGCGCCAGCGTTGTCCCTCGGCCAGTATTCCCCCGAGACTGCGAAACTCCTCGGCCAGCAGTTGATCCATCTTGTAACGCGATAGGCAGAGGGCGGGTTGAGGCAGCGGTTGCGCGCGGCCTTCGGTTCGTCGGGAAAAAAAGGCCGCAGCCTTGGCCTCGCGAGCGCCGGCCTCGAACATCTTCTTTTCCAGGTTCAAACTGGCCAGCGCCAAGCGGCCTTGTCCGCTGATAAACTCACCGCAGACTCGGTGACGCGGATAATGTCCCGCCTCAAAAATTGCCACAGGCACCTCCTGCCGGCGCAAGCCGATTCCCAGCATCAGGCCCGCCAGTCCGCCGCCAACAATGGTAATTTGTTTTGTCATGCTAATTGGCGCGCAACAAAGAGATGGCTGAAAAGGCCTGCCCGTTCTTCGCGGAGATTCCATCGCGCAGCGGTCCAGGCCGAAGACAATTCGCGTGCGCGAAAACCGGCTCGCACGCTGATGGGCGCGTCGTGGCGGGTGACGGCGTTGCACCCGAGCGCCCACAGCAAATGACCCATGGCCAGGGCCGGCGCGCAACGCCGCGGTTCGCAGGCCACCAGCGCCGCCGAACTTTGCGCAATCAGGCGAAGCAATTGCCGCAGCGGCTCCGCCTCGAAGTGATGCAGAAAAAGATTGGCCATGACGAGATCAAGGGACGCTTGCCCAGGCAGCCACGCGAAAACATCGGCGGCGGCGATCTCGACGGACCATCCCATTTGTTCGATGGCGGCGCAGGTCTGAGTTGAAACGGATGGCTGGCGATCCACCAGAATTACTTTCACCCCGGGCCACAATCGTCCCAGCAGACGAGCGATGCGCAGCGAAAAAGTCCCGTCGCCCGCTCCCAGTTCGACGACACAACGCGGCGGGGAAGCAGGAAATAAATCGAGCAAGACCGGATGCATCGTCCGGGCGTTGCGCATCCAGAAATTCAAGCAGCGCAAATCGCGGCGCGAACCAATGGCCCGCGGATCTTGCGGCGGCAATTCATCCAGCCACTCGGGCGCCACCATTCGAGGCCAAGTCATCCCACCTCCAGGAGCGCGCCGTGACAACTGAAGCCGGCCCCAAACGAGGACATCCACCACCAACCGCCGGGCGCGCTGTCCGACAAGGCCGCTTGCAGGGCAAAGAA
>DASRLE010000180.1:0-8190 GCA_035648615.1 Saccharimonadales bacterium (SeqCode)
AAAAACTGTATGCTCAAACAGCGCCATGCCGATGCCGAACACGACCCCGCCGATAACCTGGCTGCGAGCTGTTTTCGCGTTCAACACCCGGCCAATATCCATGACGCTGGCGCACTTTGTCACCCGCACGGTCCCGAGCAACGGATCCACTTTCACTTTGACGAATTGCGCGCCGAAGGAATGAAAGGAATGGTGTTTGTCATCAGGCAATTCTGTGGATTCGGCCTCGATATCCGGCAGTTTTTGGCGGCCCAAAATCTCGGCGTACGTTTCTCCTTTGGAGACATCCTGGCGTAGAAACAGGCGTCCGTTTTCGACCGCAATAGAATCCTCGCTCTGCCCATGCAGCGGCGAGTCCGAGTCGCCAAGGGCCAGCTTGACTAATTTCTTCTTTACAGCAAGCGAGGCAGCACGGACGGCGGGTCCCACGCTGGCCGCCGACGCCGATCCTCCCGAAACAGGCGCTTCCGGAAAGAGTGAATCGCCCAGCTTGAACTCGATTCGTTCGACAGGCAGATCCAACGACTCCGCCGCAATCTGGGTCATAATCGTATAAGTGCCCGTGCCTAAATCCTGCGTAGCGCTTTCAACCACCGCACGACCGTTGGCAAGAATTTGCGCCCGGGCCGAGGCGGGCCAACGGTGTGCGGGATAGGTGGCGGTCGCCATGCCGTATCCAATTAAAGAGCCGCCTTCGCGCATCGAGCCAGGTTTGGGATTGCGTTCCGTCCACCCGATAAGTTGCGATCCAACCTGATAGCATTCCTTGAGATGCTTGCTGGAAAAGGGCTTTTTTCCTTCTGGATCAGTATCGGTATAATTTACCAGGCGCAACTGAACCGGATCCATTTTCAAACGGTAAGCCAGTTCATCCAACGCGGCCTCCAAAGCGTAGGTTCCAGTAGCTTCGCCGGGGGCGCGCATAAAGGTGGGGCCGGGATGATCCAGACGCATCAAGGTATGCAAAACTTCAAGATTGGGACAGGCGTAAAGCATTTGCGTCGCCGCGCCCGACGGTTCTATAAAATTGCTGACGGTCGATCCCTCGACGGTGGTGACATGACGAATCGCCGTGAGCGCGCCATTCTGGGCGGCGCCGAGATTGATCTCCTGGGTCGTTTGCGGACGATGACCATTGGCGGTGAACATTTGCCGGCGGCTGACCACGAACTTGACAGGCCGGGCCACTTGCTTGGCGGCCATCGCGGCCAAAAGCGGACGGGCCCACAAGGCTCCTTTGCAACCAAATCCTCCGCCCAGGAAGAGAGAAATGACATGGACCTTTTTCTTGGGAATTCCGAAACTCTCCGCCACGCCGGTGCGAGTCGCCATGACTCCTTGCGTGGAATCATAAAGGATGAGTTCGTCCTCATTCCAAAGAGCAATGGTGGCGTGCGGCTCCATCGGATTATGGTGCTCCACCGGCGTGCGGTAGGTTTCTTGCAGTCGCACGGACGCTTCGGCCAAACCTTTCTCCACGTCGCCACGAGCAGTCCGGAGCTTTTGGCCGACGTCGTTTTTCTTGGGTTGCGAGGTGGTGGCTTCGGATTGCATCCCTTCTTTTTGGTATTCCGGAGTCACAAGGGTGGCGGCGTATTGCGCTTGTTCGAAGGAATCCGCAACGACCAAGGCGATGACCTGGCCGTCGTAAAAAACGGTGTCGTCTTGCAAAGGCGGCCAGAACTCGCCCGGCATGGCTTGTGACTTTTTGGAATCGATGGCGTGGAGTTTGGGAGCGTTCCGGTGAGTCAATACTGCGATTACGCCAGGGGCGGATTCGGCGCGGCTGGTTTCAATCGTTTTGATCTGGCCCTTGGCAATATTGGCCTCAACCGAAACGGCGTGCGCTAGATTTGCCAATGGATACTCCGCCGAATAACGGGCCTTTCCCGTCACTTTGAGTTTTCCATCCACTCGGTTGAGAGGCTGCCCAATGATCGCATTCATAATCATAGGCAAATTGCTCCCTTTCGGCAGGCTGTCAACTGAGGGAGCGCGATTATTCGGCAAATCCACAAGTGAATAGCCGAGTCGAGGCATCGTCTGAACTCACATGTATAAATGCGGATATTTTTTGGCGCTGCTCCTGATCGTTTTGGGCCGGCCCGCCTCAGGACAATTTTCGATCACGGTGACGAAGACTGACTTGCTGATCCGATTTGAGAAAAAAAGCACTAACCGAAGCCTGGTTGAACTTGCGCCTTATGAGGATGCCACCAATGCGGTGTCGGCCGTTCCGCTCGTTCTCCACGCCGAACGGAAAAAGATTTCCATCCCGCGATTTGACGGCGAGAGGGACCGGCTCTACTCAGGCTTTGTCGCGTTGCAAAATGGAAAACCCGAAGGACCGATGCACTATGTCGAAATCACCCATGCCAGCCCGAACATTTCGAAATATCGCGACTCATATCCTCGCACCCGCAGCAAAAAGGGCCTCCAAGTGCAAATGATCGACGACGCCATCGCGCTGGGAGTCAAATATGCCGCCTTCAATTTTGACATGGGTGCGGCAGTCAAAATAAAACCTGCCAGCAATGACCTGAGATGGACAACGGATGCCCGTGAGTTTTGGTTTGACAGAGGATATATCGAGAATCTGGACAACAGAGTGAAAAGGATGTCCGGCAGCGGAGCGGTCATAACGCTGATTTTGCTCAATTATGTGCATCCCACCCTGGCATCCAACAAAATCCTTCAACATCCGGACTACGATTCCGCCTGCCCGAACCATCTTAGCGCCTTTAACACCCAAACGCCGGAAGGATTGGCCTGGTTCAAGGCGTGCGTGGAATTTCTGGCCGACCGCTATGCCGCGCCCGGATTCCCGCATGGGCGGATTGTCAATTATATTGTTGGCAACGAGGTCAACTCGCACTGGTATTGGGCCAATATGGGCCACGCCTCGATGGAACAGTTCGCGCGGGACTACGAGCGCACGGTGCGCATTTGCGCGCAGGCCGTCAGAAAATATTCCTCCTGCGGCCGGATTTTTATTTCCCTCGAGCATCACTGGAACATTCGTTACGCCGGCGCGGATGCAACCCAGGGTTTTGCGGGGCGGCCTTTCATCGACTACTTCAATCGCATCGCCAAGGAGAGCGGCAATTTTGATTGGAACCTGGCCTTTCATCCCTACCCGGAAGACCTGTTCAATCCCCGGACGTGGAAAGATCGCACCGCCACCTTTTCCAACAATACGCCGCGAATCACTTTCCGAAACATCGAAATGTTGCCGCGTTATTTTCAGCAAAAGGAACTGCTTTGCGCCGGCGAGCCGCGCCACATTATTTTGTCCGAACAAGGCTTTCATTCAACGCCAACTCCCGAAGGCGAGCAACTCCAGGCGGCGGCCTACTGCTATGCCTGGCGGAAGATCGTCAACTTGAACGGCATCGACGCATTTATCCTGCACCGGCATGTGGACAATGCGGGGGAAGGCGGCCTAAACCTCGGTTTATGGCGTCACGCGCCCGGCACGACCAGCGAACCGGCTGGCAGGAAACCAATTTACGAAGTTTTCCGGCTAGCCGACACACCGCAGTGGAAAAAAGCCTTCCAATTCGCCTTGCCGATCATCGGAATCAAATCCTGGAAGGACCTCAAGGCTTTTGAATGAACGTGATGCAGGCAAAGGCTTGCGTCATCGCGGGAAAGCGGAACAATGGGCCACAAATGCATATTCGCGCCAAGTCCTCGCCCTGGATTGCCGTTCTGGTTGGATTGCCCACAGTGCTGTTCAGCGCCTTGTCCGGTTCGGCTGCGCCGGCGGGCAAATACCTTTATACCTACACACTAAAACAGGACGGCACGCCGGCCTCCTATGACGAAGGGATGGCGGTGGCTTCGTTGCAGGGGATCATCAATCGCGCATCGCCGGAAGTGTACGTGCTTTCGGAGACAAATTCGCGGCCGGAGTATTGGTTGGATCTGCTTTCGCGCGATGGACGGTGGCTGGAGCCACGCAAGCGGAAACGGTTGCCGGATCTGGAAGCCCTGGTGAAGTTGGCGGGGAAAAGGGTCAAAGGGGCGGTTATCTGGGATCCCGCCGTGCCTGCGACGGCGAATGTCGCCACGACCTTCGCCGGGGTGAATGACGCGGTGGTGCTCAGCCCGGAATTCGCGAGTCGTTATCTGGCGCAGTGGCATTTGCCGGTGCTAAAAGACTTGCGCGGGATGTTCACGGGCGCGGAAACGGGCAGCACGAAGAACGATGCCTATCGGTGGGCGATCCGCGAATTTCTCGGTAAAGGGTTGTGTTCCTCACACCGCCTTTGCCTCTTTGAAGATTCGTTCGCCACCCGCGCGCAAGGTGACACCGGTTATGTGGTGACACGGGATTGGGCGGTGGAAAATCGCTCGTTTGTTTTTGATATTTCGCCATGGGGTGACGAAACACCAGGGGATGATCCAGGCCAGCGGCTCGGTTTGGACTTGGAAACTTACAATATGATTCTGGGCGAGACGCTCCGGCAAGCGGCCGGAAAACAGATGACTGAAGTGGCGGGCTTCTTCGCCCTCTCCAAGTATTCCGAGATGCCCGATCGCAAAAGCATCCATAAAGGTGTGCCGACGGAATGGGAATCGATCTGGTTGATGACCCCGTACAACTGCTATCAAAATACCATTGCCAGTGAGTGCTTCAATCAATCGCTGCATAGCCACGCGCCGCGGCACCCACTCAAGCAGCGCGATGTCGCGCAGCCGGTCACGCTGGAAAATAAGATTTACATTTGCGTTTTCATGTCCGATTACGATTCGGCCCAGGCGCTTTACAATTTTCTGCCGGACCATTGGGCTGATCCAGGTCGAGGAAAAATTCCCCTGGCTTGGGGCATCAATCCTAATTTACTGGAGACTTATCCCGATCTCATTGCCTACTTCTACTCGACGGCCTCGCCGGAGGATAGTTTCACCGCCGATGCCAGCGCGGCGGGCTACACGAATCCCAATCGTGTTCGCAAAGAATATCTGCCGTTGTTTGTGCGTCACAATCAACAATTTTTCCATGAAGCGGACATGACGATTGCACCGATGGTCTTGGATCAGGACCAGCCTTCCGCAGACGTTAAAGATGCCTTTGCGCAATTTGCGCCAGACGGCTTTGCGACGATTGTCGATGACCAGCATGGCCGGGGCGGCAAGTTTCCCAAGCCGCAAGTTTGGAAAGGGATGCCGATCCTTCCCCTGCTCAACGACGCGTGCAACTCGACAGGAAGCGGAGAAATCGCGGATGTCATGGCGAACGCCATCCTCCGCCATAATGTTCTGCCGGGCTTCTACTTATTCCGCACCATGTGGGTGGACCCCACGACGGTTATCGACTCGGTCGCCATCCTGCGCCGCAAACATCCCGAGTTGAAATTCCAGGTGCTGGCCCCGCGCGCGTTTTTCGGTCTGTTCAAAGAGTCCAATCAAGGTCGGGGCACAATAACCCGATAGAAGGTCTGGGGTGTTTGCGGCGTGTCAAAAAACTCAGCCACGTTCAGGTCAGGGGAACCAAGGACTGGGCCGAGGACGTTCCAATGCAGCAAGTCGCTGGATGATTCCACGATGCCCTCGGTGAGGTCGCTGATGAAGAGCCGAAATCCGCGCGCCGGCGGAAGCTGGAGCGCAGGCGGGGGAGGAGGAACCTGTTCTACTGCGCTGGATTGAATGAAGGACATCAGTGCCGGCTGCCCATTCGTATAGAGGGGCAAAGCCGCGACCAGGTTCGAGTAAAGCCCATTCCCAACCGGAACCAACCCTTGAAGATTCCGGTAAGCTTGCAACAGGACTTGTCCGCACACAACAGTCGATCCGTCTGACATCGAAACCTGAATCGTGCCGTCCCAAGATATAGAATAATTAAGCATGCCTGCGGTGATGATTGTGAGGTCACCGGTTTGCGTGCCGAGGCCGCTCGTGAAACCTTGAAGCCGAAATCCATTGGTGGTCACGAGGTGGCCGAGGCCGTCCAATTGGAAGGCGCCGCAGCGCGTCGCATACAGGGTATTCGCGACCGGGTCACGCACCGTGAAAAAGCCAAAACCCGAAATGGCTAGATCAGACGGAAGGTTGGTTGCCCCTATAAATCCTTGATTGAAAAAGTTGAGATGACTGCGCACGGCAAGGAGATTGGTGTCGAACTGGTTCAACTCAAGGCTCCCCGGAACCAGCCACCCTCGGCTGGCACTCAGTGGTGGAGCGAGAGGCGTCCACAAGGCAGCGTTGCTGGCAAGTGGGTAGAGGTCAAAGTTGGTGCGGGCAAGAAGATTTGGATTAACGCAGCCCGCCAGCAGTATCTGACCCCGCACGAATATCGTTCCATCGGTCTGGGCTTCCGTGATCACTCCATACTGGTCGATTCCGAAATCTACCGCGTAAAGCCCTGGGTTGGAGGTGGGCGAGCCTTGCGGATCGATCTGCAAATCACCAAGTGAGGCCAGCGTGGAATCCGTATAACCCTGCAACCGCAAACCGGAGTAATGAACCAAATACCCTGAGCCATCGAGGTAGAAGGCACCCGCCCGAGTGGCGAAAAGGGTATTATCATTGGTATTGCGCAAGACGAAAAAGCCATCGTTTTCGATGCCGATGTCTGTGGGCACTGCGGTGGGCGCCAGAACGCCTTGGTTGAAGGTTTGGGGCGTCCCCCCCCACTGGCTGAGTTGGACTTTCGGCGCCATTTGTTCAAGGACGCCGAAGGCCAACCATCCCGTTCCGGCTTTGCCCGGTGGGACAGGTTGTGGCAATGGCCCGGCAGAACTCGACCAACCGAACGACTGCCACCCTTGGGCAGTCAAAGCACAGGGGTTTTGAAATCTCTGAAGCAAGATCTGGCCACGGAGCATGGACGACCCATCCGGAAAAGAAACCACGATGCAACCGTTGGACTCGATGTCGTAAGAAGTTATGGCCATGGAATCATGCCCGCCGCCTCCGTTGATTCGCAAGTCGCCAATCACCGACAGTGCAGAGTCGTTATATCCCTCCACCCTTTTGCCGTAGGATGTGATCAGAAAGCCCTCTGCATCCACCGAAACCTCGCCAAACCGAATGACGCCAGCCAAACCGCACACAGGGTCGCGCACAAGAAGGTAGCCTGGGCCATTAATGCTAATGGTCGGTGGGACGAAAAAAGGAATGGCTTTTGCCGACATCGCGAGAAAAAGGATCCCGTACAGCAGGGCGATGGATCGGGCCGCGCCAATACTGGCAGTTTTTGCCTTTGTCCGGTGTTTTTTTGCCGAATTTAAACGATCGGTAGCCATCGCGGCTGATTTAGCAACAACCATGCCGCCATGTCGTCCAGCGTAATGCCCAACAAAAGGGCCGGCGCGAACGCCGGCCCGTACTCAAAACATTCTTAAGCTTTCCTCTATCCCGCCAAGGGCTGTTCGAGGAGGGGAAGGATCTCGCCTTCTTCCACGGGCGGCGCTTCGACCAAGGGCTTCAAGTCCACCCGGCGATGCAACTGGTAGCCGGTGCCCGCCGGGATGATGTGACCCATAATGACGTTTTCTTTGAAGCCGCGCAGATAATCGACTTTGCCCATCGTGGCCGCTTCGGTCAGGACACGGGTGGTGTCCTGGAACGAGGCCGCGCTGAGGAAGCTTTCGGTTTCGAGCGAGGCTTTGGTGATGCCCAAGAGAACGGGTTGCGCTTCGGCGGGTTTGCCGCCCATCTTATCGACGCGGGAATTCTCTTTTTCGAATTCGATTTTGTCGATTTGTTCGCCCCAGAGGAACTGGGTGTCGCCGGGTTCGGTGACGCGGACTTTGCGCAGCATTTGCCGCACAATGATTTCAATGTGCTTGTCGTTGATGGTCACGCCTTGCAGACGATAGACTTCCTGGACTTCGTTGACCAAATGCTCCTGCAATTCCTGCGGGCCGCACACGTCGAGAATTTCATGCGGATCGACGGGGCCTTCGGTAAGTTGCTGGCCCTTCTTGACGAAATCGCCCTTGAAGACGATGACGTGTTTGCCGATGCGGATGAGGTGCTCCTCTTCCACTTGGGTTTGCGGTTCCTTGATCAGAATCGTCCGCTTGCCGCGCACGCTGGGGCCGAAATCGACGATGCCGTCGATCTTGGAAATTTCCGCGGCGTCTTTCGGACGGCGGGCTTCAAACAACTCGGCCACGCGAGGCAGACCGCCAGTGATGTCCTTGGTCTTGGACGTTTTGCGAGGCGTCTTGGCCATCAACG
>DASRLE010000181.1:0-2078 GCA_035648615.1 Saccharimonadales bacterium (SeqCode)
AGGCAACAGGCCAGGTTGATTCTTCCGGTTTGCTGGCCACGCCCGTACCATCCGCGGCAAAGATAATTCAGCCACAGATGAACGCTGATGAACGCCGATGAACGCCGACAAGGTGGACCGAACCCCACCCCTGAGACACGAAAGCTAGACACACCCTGGAATCTGCCTCCGTTCCCCACGTCGCTGCAAGCGGTAAACGCGGCCTAGCAGTACGACGTAAAGATGCGCGCCGTTCGTAGTCGCTGAAGCGTTTGCCAACGCTCCATCACAATCAATGTTTTCTGGTTCGGCCGGGTGCCGTTTTCTCGTCCCGGCCTGAACATTGCCAGGCGGCGGGCGTCGCCGCGGTCAAGAGCCTGCCCTCGGGCCGGCGGAGCCGGACCCGTGGGATGGCCTCGTTCTTTCGAGGCCACCGCGCACTTGCGCGGCGCGAAGCGTCCTTGAGGGCGGCGACGCCCGCCGCCAACCTCAGGACAGCCGGGCGGCCCGACCCGCATGGTGCATGGAGCCGGCCCCGGACTAAAGTACCACCAAACCGAATATCCCGATTTCATCTGGTACTATCATAAAATGTGAGCTTCGATCGCAACCGGAGACAGCGATCCGCCACCCGCCAAGGACGCCGCCATGCCTGGTGGCGCAATTTGCTTCGCCTCGAATTCCTCCGGCGCCAGATACGCCAGCGCCGAATGCAACCGCTGCCGGTTATAGACCACCTCGATGAACACCTCGATCGAGGCTTCCGCCTCGGCGCGATCGCGATAAGCCTGCCCGTTCACTTCTTCCCGCTTCAACGTCCGCATGAAACTTTCCGCCATCGCGTTGTCCCAGGGACAGCCGGCCCGGCTCATGGAAGGTTGAATGCCAGCCCGTTCCAGACGCGCGATGTAATCGCCACAGGCGTATTGCACGCCCTGATCCGAGTGATGGATCAGTTCGCCTTGCGTCACGTAACGATTGCCAATGGCCATATCCAGCGCCGACAGCGCCAGCTCGGCCCGCAAATGATCTGCCATCGCCCAACCAACCACACGGCGGCTGAAACCATCCAGCACGACAGCAAGATAAACGAACGCTTCGCTCATCCTTATATAGGTGATGTCGGCCACCCAAAGCTGATTGACCGCCATCGGCACCAAATGCCGCGCCAGGTTGGGCCACACTCGCCAGCTATGCCGCGAGTCTGTTGTTGGCGGACGGAACGACAGCTTCGGCACGCAAAGCAGGTTGTCCTCCCGGCGGATCCGCGCCACTCGCTTGTGGTTCACCGCCCAGCCCATGCGCTGAAGCTGGATCGTGATCAGCCGGTAGCCCTCACGGTAGCCGTTTTTACGTTGCACCAATGACAGCCGCTGGATTGCATCGCGCAACGCGGTCGCTTCCTGGCGTGGCTTCGACGCAAGCCAATGCCGATAATACCCGGCACGGCTAACACCGGCCAGCGCGCACATCCGTTCGATCCCAATTTGACTGCCTTGCTGCTCCATCGTCGCGCGGATCACCGCGTAGATGGCGTCCCGCCAGATCTGCCCGTCCTGGGCAGTTGGTCCCCGACATGCCGCAAGGCTGCGCGAAAAAAATCCAGGTCCAGCTGCTGCTGGCCAATTTTCCGCTCCAGTTCCTCGATCCGCCGTTGCGCCTCGGCCGGATCGGTGAGGTCCACCGGCAGCCGCGATGCCGCAGCATCCACCGACTCGCTTCGGGATGGACGGCCAATACGGCGAAGCGCCTCCTGGCCGCCAGACTGAAACTGCTCGCGCCAGTGATACAGCATCCGCTGTTCTACATTCAGTTCGCCGGCAAGGCCGCGGATGCTCTCCGACGTCGCCATCCGGGCGACCGCGGACTGTTTGAACGCCCGCGTGAAACTCCGTCGCTGCTTTCTCGCCACACTCGTTCTCCTCGGTGAACAGTGTGTCTTATTTCCGTGTCTCAGTTCAGGGGGTCACTCCAGATCCAGCACGGTCTTATCGGCGTTCATCGGCGTTCATCGGCGGCCAAAAATTGCTTGCCTCCTTCGCACCAACACCTTGCCGAAAAGTTGCCGGATACATCTGCCCGCCCACGGTGGGAAGAGA
>DASRLE010000182.1:0-5675 GCA_035648615.1 Saccharimonadales bacterium (SeqCode)
AGATAAAATACGACCGCCTTTTCATTCCCGACACCGCCGCCAGTCACGCTGAATTGGCGCAAAGCTCGGACGCGCCCGCTGGCTTGCCTGAATCGATTTCCTGGCACAGCGCCGCTTATTTCGCCGGGTTGGAGCCGCACTGGCGGACTCTTTACCAGCGCATGAAACAGCCGGTGATCATCGAACGCTCCTTCGGAACGGGCTCATTGGTTCTTTCGTCCGATTCCTATTTCCTGAGCAACGAAGCGTTGCGGCGCGAGCGTCATCCCGCCTTGTTGGCCTGGCTCATTGGCCGGCATCGCGAAATCCTTTTCGATGAAACCCACTTGGGGGTCGAGGAACATCCCGGCATCGCTGCCCTCCTTCGTCAATATCATTTACAAGGCGTCCTGGCGGGACTCTTGCTCATGGCCGGACTTTTTATTTGGAAAAATAGCGCGCCCTTAATTCCGCCGCTTCCCGATGATCCAGTACAAGGACGAAGCGCTTTAGTCCTGGGCCGGGAATCGACGGCCGGTTTTGCCAGTCTCTTGCGCCGCAGCCTGCCGCCGTCCCAGATCCTGGCCGTCTGTTTTGCCGAGTGGAAGGCTGCTTGCGCCCGCCAACCGCGCGCCGCCGCCCGCCTGCCGGCCATCACCCAAATCATCGAGCAAGAACAAGCCGGTTCCCGCCTTCCGGTGCAAACCTGGCAACGCATCCAACGCATCCTAACCGAACGAAAATGAACACTATCGTGGACCAACTCAAAGAAGCCCTCGCCGCCGCCCGCACGGAAGTCGCCAAGGTGGTCATCGGCCAGCGCGATGTTATTGACAGGGCGCTCATCCCCATTATCACCGGCCATCACGCGCTCATTGAAGGCGTGCCCGGCGTCGCCAAAACCCTTCTCGTGCGCACGCTTGCCCATGTCCTGGGCTGCGATTTCGGACGCATCCAGTTCACCCCGGACCTCATGCCGGCGGACATCACCGGCACGAACGTCTTCAACTTGCAGCGCAACGAATTCGCTCTCATCAAAGGCCCCATCTTCACCAGCTTTCTTCTCGCCGACGAAATCAACCGCGCGCCGGCCAAGACCCAGTCGGCCCTCTTGCAAGCCATGCAGGAACGGCGCGTCAGCATCGACCGCGAAACTTATTCGCTTTCGCCCAACTTCAGTGTGTTCGCCACCCAGAACCCGATTGAATACGAAGGAACCTACCCGCTGCCCGAAGCGCAGAAAGACCGCTTCATGCTCAAAATCACCATGAACGTTCCTGAGCGCGATGAGGAACTGACCCTGGCCAGACGCATGTTGGGCAACGACTCTCCAGAGGCAGTCCTCGCCGCCGGCGGCGTACGGCAAGTATTGACTGCAGAGACACTGGCCGCCTCGCGCGCGCAACTCAAACAAATTGTGGTGCGCGAGGAACTTCTCGCCTACATCGTGGACATCGTCCGCGCGTCGCGCAGCAACGAAAGCGTCCTGGTGGGCGCGGGGCCGCGCGCCACCCAAGCGTTGCTCCTGGCCAGCCGTGCCGCCTCCGCCATTGCTGGGCGCGACTTCGTCACGCCCGACGACATCAAAGCCATGTCCAGTGCTGTCCTCGAGCATCGCCTCATCTTGCGTCCTGAATTCGAGATCGAAGGGGTCACCGTCACCGAAGTGATCCAAAAAATTCTTCAACAAGTCGCTGTGCCGCGCTGAGAAAATGATCGTCCCTTGCGCCAGATTGATTCTCTGGGTGGCTATCGTCGTGCTGCCGGCGGCGGCGCTAGGCGGCGTGTTGCCAGCGTTATACTCGACAGCACTGGCTTTCATTGCGCTTTTCCTGGTCGTGACGGCCATCGATGCCGCGCTCGGCTTTGGCGGCTTAAAGGGAATCGAAGTCTTGCTCCCACCTGTCGTCAGGCTCAACAAAGACCGTCCGGCCGACCTTGAAATTCGGATTAAAAACGAAACGCAACGCCCCCGGGGTATTCGGTTGGGCCTGCCGCTGCCGCGCGAATTTGCCGCCTCGCAGGAGGACACTCAGGTTCACTTGCCCGCCCAGGCTCTCTGGTCGCGCCTGAGCTGGCCTTGCACGCCGTTGCGCCGCGGCAATTTTCGCCTCAATACGTGCCATCTCGAAACCTGCTCGCCGCTCGGGTTCTGGGCGGTGCGAACGGTTGCGACGGTTCAGAGCGAGCTGCGCGTCTATCCCAATTTGCGGCGCGAACGCAATAGCGCCGCCGCCCTCTTTCTCAATCGTGGCGCGTTCGGCATCCACCTCCAGCGCCAGGTGGGCAAGGCGCGCGACTTCGAACAATTGCGCGAATATCTTCCGGGCGACGGCTACGAGGACATTCATTGGAAGGCCACGGCCAAGCGCGGCCATCCTGTCACCAAGATTTTCCAACTGGAACGGACCCAGGAAGTCTATGTCGTCATCGACGCTTCCCGGTTGAGCGCGCGGCTGGCGCCGGACGGCTCGACTCTTCTCGAACGCTTCATTTCCGCTGGTCTTGTGCTTGGCCTGGCGGCCGGGCAACAAGGCGATCTCTTCGGGCTGATTACCTTCAACGACCGCATCGCCCAGTTCGTGCGCGCCAAGACCGGCCAATCCCACTACAACACCTGCCGCGATGCCATCTACGCGCTGCAACCGCGCCTGGTCACGCCGGACTTCGACGAACTGGCCACCTTCGTTCGGTTGCGCCTGCGCCGGCGTGCGCTTTTGATATTCTTGACCTCGTTGGACGATCCCGTTTTGGCCGAGAGTTTCGTCCGCGCGGTGGACCTGATCCGCCGCCAGCATGTTATCGTGGTCAATATGATGCAGGTCCCGGAAATCGTGCCGATGTTTTCCGGCGCGCCGGTGGTATCGCTGGACGATATTTATCGCCATCTTGGCGGGCATATACTCTGGAACACCTTGCGCGGTTTGGAGAAAACGCTGCAACGCCGCGGAGTCCGCTTCTCACTCCTCCAGGACGAACGGCTCAGCGCGCAACTCATTACGCAGTATTTGACAGTCAAACGAAGGCAGTTGCTGTGATTATCGACCTGCACAAGTTTCTCACCACCGAACGTCCCCACTGGATCGAACTGGAGCAAATCCTGGCGAAGCTGGAGAGCGAGCCCAATTGGCGGATGGACCTGGCGCAACTCAAGCATTTTCATTATCTCTACGAGCGCACCTCGGCCGACTTGGGGAAAATCGTGACGTTCGCTTCCGAACCCGAGACACGGCACTACCTGGAATCCCTGGTGGCCCGCGCTTACGGCGAGATTCATGAGTCGCGCGACAAAGCCGCCCGATGGCAACCCTTCCAATGGTTTTTCCAGGTTTTTCCCCAAACTTTCCGACGCCACATTCGGGCTTTCTGGCTTTCGCTGGCTATCACGCTGGCGGGTTGTTTGTTTGGCGGATTGGCCCTCGCCCTTGATCCTGACTCGAAGCCGGTGCTGATGCCTTTTTCTCACTTGCTGGGAGATCCCTCCGAACGCGTGAAGCGTGAAGAACAATCCACCCATGACCATCTTGCGGGCGAACGAGGAGGATTCTCGGCTTTCCTGATGACTCATAATACGCAGGTCTCAATTTTTCTGCTGGCGCTCGGAGCGACCTGGGGCGCCGGCACCATTCTGCTCCTGTTCTACAACGGCGTCATCCTGGGTGCGGTATCGGTCGATTACATCCTAGCCGGTCAAACTAAATTTCTGGCCGGGTGGCTTCTGCCCCACGGCGCTTTTGAAATCCCGGCCATCTTGATTGCCGGCCAGGGAGGATTGATTCTCGGCGGCGCGCTGATTGGCTGGGGCCGAAGCACCTCGCTGACCAACCGTTTGCGCGCGGTGGCCCCTGATCTTGTCACCTTGATGTTCGGCGTGGCGATTATGCTGATTTGGGCCGGGTTGGTCGAAAGTTTCCTTTCCCAATACCATGAACCGATCCTTCCTTACTCTTTCAAAATCGTATTTGGCCTCATTGAACTGGCCTTGTTAAGCATGCTACTGGGCAAATCTGGCCGCTCCACCCAGCGACTCACATCCAAGGCCATTTCTCTGCAATGAACCCGGCCGCCTCCTCCCGCGTCAGCACGCTGATCATTCAAACTCCGGAAGGAATTTCTTTTTCGTTGCCGCTGGCCTGTCCCGTCACCCGCTGTCTGGCTTGGGCGGTTGATCTCTCCTGTATCATTGGGCTGACCACCCTGGCCGGCAGCCTGCTGCATCTGACCAGCCTCATCAACCTGGACCTGAGCCGCGCACTCACTACCCTGGCGTATTTTGCCCTGCAAATTGGTTACGGCATGACTTGCGAATGGTTATGGCGCGGCCAGACTGTCGGCAAACGTCTGCTCGGTTTGCGCGTCATGGACGCCCAGGGGTTGCGCCTGCAATTCAACCAAGTCGCCTTGCGCAACCTGCTTCGTTTTGTTGACAGTCTGCCGATATTCTACCTCGTCGGCGGCCTGGTTTCACTGCTCAATTCACGCGCCCAACGTTTAGGAGACCTCGTCGCCAACACGATTGTCGTGCGCCATATCAGGCTGCCCGAGCCGGACATCGACCAACTCATGGCTGGCAAATACAACTCACTGCGGGACTATCCCCACTTGGAGGCACGTCTGCGGCAGCGAGTCACTCCTGCCGAAGCCAGCCTGGCCTTGCAAGCCCTCGTTCGTCGCGATCAGCTCGACTTGCAAGCGCGACTCACTCTCTTTGACGAACTGGCCACCCATTTTCGTTCCATCGTAACCTTCCCGCCAGAAGCCTGCGAAGGAATCGCCGCCGAGCAATACATCCGCAACGTGGTGGATGTACTCTTCCGGTCCCAGAATGCGGGCAATAGGGTTCTTTCTTAATCTTAATCGTAATCTTAATCCTAATCTTTTTTGAAAGAGATTAAGATTAGGATTAAGATTAAGAGCAGTAACCAGAAACCGGGGTGGTTTTCAGCTTGACTGCAAGCTGGGACAACTGAACCATTCCCGTCATGCAAAAACCCATGGCTGCAACGTATCCGATGGCGAAGCTGCATCGCCGGACATTTCTCAAGCAAGCAGGCCTCGGCGCCGCGGGATTGGGTTTGGTTTCAAATTTTCCAGCGTGTTTTTCGGCCGGCGCCGGCGTTTTTGTATCTCATAAACTTCCGCGCGGCCAGCCTGAGAACCAAGGCGTTTCGTCAGAAGCTATCCTTAATTTTCTTGAGGCGGTCGAAAGTTCCAAACACGAGTTCCATAGCTTCATGATGATTCGCCACGGCCACGTCGTAGCCGAGGGTTGGTGGGCGCCTTATCGGGAGAAGGCCAATCACATGCTCTATTCGTTGAGCAAAAGTTTCACTTCGACGGCGGTCGGCTTTGCAATCTCGGAAGGCAAATTCTCAGTCAACGACTCCGTCACCTCCTTTTTCCCGGACGACTTGCCCGACTCAGTGAGCGAAAATCTGGCGGCCCTCAAGGTGAAACATTTGTTGACGATGTCCGTGGGACACGCGACGGATACGACGCCGATCATCAGACGGGAGCAAAATTGGGTGAAGGCCTTCCTGGACTTGCCCATTGCCAAGCCGCCGGGCAGCGCCTTTCTCTACAACAGCGGCGCGACGTATATGCTCTCGGCCATCGTGCAAAAAGTTTCGGGGCAGAAGGTCATCGATTATCTCCGCCCGCGTTTATTCGAGCCATTAGAAATCGAAGGGATGACC
>DASRLE010000183.1:0-4904 GCA_035648615.1 Saccharimonadales bacterium (SeqCode)
CCTCATTCTCTCGGACGAAAAATTCCTGGCCGGCAGCGGCAGCCACTATTCGGACGCGGTCAAACAAGCCGCTCTAGCCGGCCGCCAACGCTTGGAAACGTCCGGGGTGGATTGGCGCAGCGCCGCCATTGAAGCCCGCTATGCCCGGATTGCGTCCATTCATCAGGCCGTCACCACCTCGGACAACGAGCCGCTTGAAACCACCAGCGACAAGCTGGACCGCCTGGTGACGCACAAGGTGTGGGGCATGTTGATTTTCGTGGGCATCATGGCGCTGATGTTTTTTTCCATCTTTACCTTCGCCCAACTGCCGATGGATTTGTTGCAGGGCTTTTTTCAAGTGGCGGGCGATTTCGTGGGCCGATTGATCCCGCCGGGAGATTTGCAGGAATTACTCGTCAAGGGAGTCATCCAGGGAGTCGGAGCGGTGGTCGTTTTTCTGCCGCAGATTTGCCTGCTCTTTCTTTTTATCGGCTTGCTCGAAGACACGGGCTACATGGCGCGAGCGGCGTTCCTGATGGACCGGTTGATGAGCAAGGTCGGTCTGCACGGGAAGAGCTTTATCCCCATGCTCAGTTCCTTCGCCTGCGCCATTCCGGGCATCATGGCCACGCGCACCATTGAAACGCCCAAAGACCGGCTGGTCACCATTCTGGTGGCGCCCTTGATGAGTTGTTCGGCGCGCCTGCCGGTTTATACGCTGCTCATTGCCGCCTGCATGCCTGGCCGGCTCATGGCCCAGACGCTGACGATGCTAAGCATGTATCTGCTGGGCATTGTCGTCGCGCTGGGCATGGCGTGGGTTTTCAAAAAAACCCTGCTGCGCGGTGAAACGCCGATGCTGGTCATGGAATTGCCGCCTTACAAACGGCCGCTTTTGAAAATCGTCTTGCGCCACATGTGGGACCGTTCACGGTTGTTCTTGCGCCGGGCCGGGACGGTAATCCTCGGGATCAACATCCTCCTGTGGTTTCTGGCCAGCTATCCGCGGCATCCCCAGGTGGAACAGCGCTTCGCCGCTGAACGGGCCGCCCTGCAACACAGTGTCAGGCGGGAATCCGTTCCCCCGAAACTGCAAAGCCAGAAATTGGAACAATTGGACACCCAGGCAGCAGGCGAGCGCCTGCGGCAAAGCTTTGCCGGCCATGCCGGCCGACTGCTCCAACCGGTGATTGCTCCCTTGGGGTTCGACTGGAAGATGGGCATCGGCATCATTTCCTCTTTTGCGGCGCGCGAGGTTTTTGTCAGCACGATGTCCACCGTTTACAATGTGGCGGAAGGAAAGGATGAAGACACCCATACCCGAAATCTGGCCCAGGTGCTTCGCCAGCAGCGACGGCCAGATGGAACTGCGGTGTACACGACCCTAACCGCCGTGACTTTGATGGTGTTTTACGTGCTGGCCTTGCAATGCGTCAGCACCGTGGCGGTGGTGCGGAGGGAAACTAATTCCTGGAAATGGCCAATCTTCCAGTGGGTTTATATGGGGGTTTTAGCGTGGGTTTTTGCCTTTATCACTTACCAGGGAGAGCGTTTGCTGGGCTTCCGTTAAGCGCCGCGCAATCTGTGTCTGGGAGTGAGGCAAATGTCACGTCCGCAGGACACTCAGGGCACAGCGTCAACTATACGCCGCGCCGGAAAAATCACTCTTCAAAGCTCGGGGCGCCAAAATGGAAACCGCTGGCATCCTCATAACCCACAGGGGCTTGCGAATTGACCGTGGCATGAATCCGGGCGGCGATTGCGGCGATGACCACACCGGCCATGGCCAGGAGAGAGACTGTTGCTTTGTTCACGTTGTTATCCATACTTACCAAGGTTAGCATATCGAATGCCATCCCCTTTTATTGACACTTTGCCGGGGGAAGTCAGGTTGGGCCGTGACGGGAGCCTCAAAAACCGTCCAGTAATAGACCACTGTCAAATAATTTTTGGAAAAAGGCGGCGTGCGGGCAGAGTCAGATCCTGGAGGAAACTAGGCTGGCTGATGAAGGTTTCGGGGACGGGAGAAGAAGTGCGAGGATAAACCAACCGGTGCCCGGCAACAGTGTCCTTGAAAGGGGCAAATGTCGCCTCCCCAAAGAACACATTGGGCACAGCGTCAACTATTGCGCTGTGCCGGACGGTTACTGCTCAAAACTGGGCGTGCCGAAGTGGAAACCGCTTTCATCTTCATAACCCACAGGGACTTGCGTGTTAAATGCCCCATGAATTCTAGCAATAATTGCGGTAACGACTACGCTGACCACGGCCAGCAGAGAGACTGTTACTTTGTTCACGTTGTTATCCATACGAACTAAGGTTAGCATAAAAAATGCCAGCCACTCTTATTGACACTCTAAGCTTGGTCCCAGCCAGCGGCAATACGGGTTTCCCCGAAAGACGCCTCGGAAAGGACACTCTTGACGCCTAATGTCCCGGCGCGGGACAAAGGCCCGGAGGATTGGCCCGTGCCGATCCACTCTCTAATATCGGCAGGTTTTTAAAAGACTGAATGGGGTTCTATGGGCAAAAGGGCCTTCCGAAGCTTGACGTAAGTAATGCTTACATTATGCTTTGGCCGTGAATGCCACTATTTATGGCCGGGGACAGATGGTAATCCCAGCCGAAGCACGGCGGCGCGCTCGTTTGGCCAAGGGAGACGTTGTTTCGGTGCAGCCCGATGGTGACGGACGCCTCATTCTAGTCCGTCTCGAAAAGCCGAAGCCCACGCTGGCGAAGATCCGGATTATCCGCCGAAAAGGAAAGCACGCTGTCGGTGTCACCGACAGGATAGTCACGGTTGAAAATGTCCAAACGTTCATCGATGAATTTCCATGAGGTATTTGTTGGATATCAGTACATTGCTGGCCGCGATTTGGCAAACTCACCCCCTCCATGGCGACGCCGATGCATGGACCGCTCGAAATGAATTGGCTATTTGTCCCTTGAGCGAATTGGGCTTTTTGCGCATCAGTACGCATCCCAAAGCGCCCTTTGGAGCTGTTATGCGCGATGCCCGATTGCTTTTGGGTGACTTTTTGGGGAAACATGATTGCGTTTTCATTCCAGCCGACCTGCCGGGACTTCAGTCGCAAGCCGTATCCAGTGAAATGGTCACCGACTCGTACCTTGCCGGCCTCGCTGCGTCGCACGCCATGAAGCTCGCAACGCTGGATACACGCATTCGTCACAAGGCGGTTCACCTGATTGCATGAAGGCCCGATGACATCCGAGCCACAAAAGGCATTTTAAAAAACCTTGACGCGTGCCCTGCCCGGTTGTATTTCTCTCCCGTAATGAATAACTTGAACCTTCGACTGTTGCTGATCGCGCTTCTAAGCGGCGCGGCGGTTGAGGTTTAACTTTTTCGACTCGACAGAATTTGCAAACCCCATCGCCGGAAACGGCCGATGGGGTTTTGCTTTGCACAAATAACATTATGAAAAACAACCGGATAATTATATTCGACACCACCTTGCGCGACGGCGAGCAATGCCCCGGCGCCTCCATGAATCTGCGCGAAAAGCTGGCTTATCTGAACGCGGTCAACCGCTTTCTCTGCGAGCGCCCGCGCCAGCCGGCCTAAAAAAAACGGGGTCCAGTCGTTGAGCTCGACTGGACCCCACCCAATTCCGCACACGCGGATTGGTGAGACACGCATTTATGAGATGTGCAAGTCCCATGCCACGTTTCAAAAGTGGGAATTGGCTCCCGATCTTAATCTTAATCTTACTCGTAATCTCTTTCAGAAGAAGATTAAGATTATGATTACGATTAAGATTAGGAGGGGAAATTAATGAAGCTTCGCCCTTCCCCTTTTCACACCAATCCCGCCAGCTTGCGGCCAATCCAATAAAGGGTCAGCAGCGCCAGCAAAAGGCCGCCCCACCACGGTTCGCTCCACAGGCGCAGGCGCTTTTCGATCGGGTGCGGCTCGGGCAGAAGAGAAATCTGTTGAATCACCTTGTCCATGTTGTCAACTGTAAAAGTTGCGCCGTGCGTGATGGCGGCTATCTCGCGCAGGATTTGCGAATTGATTGGCTGACCCTGTTTTTCGAGCGAAGGCTGGGCGACGAGCACTTCCGTTTGCAAACGCCGCCCGTTGGCTTCCGAGGCCACTTCCAGCTTGTAGGGCCCGGCTTCCTGCGGGGTAAAGCTGGCCTTGAAAACGCCCCAGCCGCCCTCCAATTGCACAAAGTCCAGCCGCTCGGCCCGTCCGCTCGGCCAAGTCACCTTGCCCGTCACCGGCCCCTTCTCGATCGGAAATCCCGAAGGATCAAGCACGGTGGTTTGCAGGAAAACCGTGTCGCCGGCTTGGGGCGTCTCGGGATTGTAGCTCAGACGAATGCCCTCCTTTTCCGAAAGATGCCGCTGGTGCGCCATCCACCGCACGACTTGCCCCCAGAACCGATAATGAAACTTGTCCTCGACGCCCCGACGCCACCGCCACGCGCTATCCGTGCCGAGAAAAAGCACTTTGCCGTTCCCGGCCGGGCGCGTGACCAGCAAGGGCATGCGCCCCCATTCATTGCGCATTTCCGAATGCACCGCCAGGACCTCTGAGCCGGGCCGCGCTTTTTCCACCGCAGCCGACCAGAAAAAGCCGGGCAATTGTTTCCAAAGTTCGTCATTCCGATCTTCGTCTGAATCGAATCGGGTCAACCAATGTTTCTTGCCGGCGCTGGTCAACATCAGTTGCGCTTCGTTTTGCAGTCCGATGCCCAGGGGTTTGGCTGGGTCGAGTTCCACCGGGTATAAATCCTTGAGCGGGCTGTTCAACAAGGTCAGTTCGCGTCCGCGCCGGCCCGGCACAAAAACCAGTCCGCTGCCTTGCTGTTCCACCAGGCCTTTGAGCAACTCGGCGTCCTTTTCGGTCAGTTCATTCTCCCCAATCCCGACATCGCCCAGGAACACCACATCGT
>DASRLE010000184.1:0-2113 GCA_035648615.1 Saccharimonadales bacterium (SeqCode)
CAACTGAAGTGGGTGCAGCGCAAGGCGATTTTGCCCGGCGCGGAGGAGTTGAGCGAAAATCCGCGCAGCCGAAGCGCGCAATGCCGGGTGTTTGAAAAAATATAGCAGCCATGGCCCGTAACAAAAAAAATGAATCTGCCCTGCGAGTCGCTCCGGTGCTGACCGTGATCGCGCTTTGCGGGCTGTTTGTCATGCTGGGCGTGGGCTATGTATGGTACAAAGACCAAATTGACCTGCTGGGCCGGCAGATCAAGGACCGCGAGAACCGCCTGGCCGAGATGCAGCGCAAAAATAAAATGTACCGGGAAGCGCTGGCCACTCTCTGCTCTCCGGTCGCTTTGGACGCGCGTGTCAAAAAATTAAACCTGGGGCTGGGACCGCCGGCTCTGGCCCAGGTCATTCGATTGGTGGATGCGCCCGAAGCCGGGCCAATCGCCGAAAAACTGTCCGACGAGCGCCAGGCGCTGGCCGGGACAGTCGAGCAAAAAAACTGATTTTAGCCGTCGCCCGCGTTGTTCGGCAGGAGGAACCGAGCAGCGTGGGCGGGCGGCTGAACAACCAAGAAAAATTGTGGCGACGCAATATAGGAAACTTTACGTGCTGGTCTTTGGACTGGCCGCGGCGCTGGTCGCGCTAGGCGGCCGGCTGGTCGATGTGCAGGTCATTCGCCATAAGGAGCTGCAAGCCCTGGCCACCCTGAATACCGTCCGCACCATTCCCCGCGAACCGATGCGCGGCCAAATATTTGACATCCGCGGCAATCCCCTCGCCACCAGCCTCCCCTCCACCATGATTTGCGCCGATCCCTCCTTGATCGGCAACCGCCGCGAAGCCGTCGCACGCGCCTTGGCGCCATTGCTGCAGACCAATGTCGAGTACGTGATGGATCGGCTGGCGCCCCGTTCGCGCGACCATGACGGCAAGACCAACAAATTCGTCCTGCTCAAACGCAAAGTGCCCATTGAGACTTGGGAAAAAATCAAGCAAACCATGGCCGGCCTTTCCTTTGAGGCTGATGAAGCGAAGCTTAAAGCCAGCGCGCGCACCTTCGATCACTATGTCCGAACGAAGGCCATTTTTGCCGCCGACGACCAGATTCGGACGTACCCCAATCAACGCCTCGCCTCCCATGTTCTGGGCTATGTTTCGACCGATGTCGATCAGAACGGACTGAGCGGCGTGGAACTCGAATTCAACTCCAAGCTCAGCGGCATTCGCGGCTGGAGGAAAACAGAAATGGACAAGCACCAGCGCGAATTGGTCGCCTACCGGGACCAGGATGTCGAACCGCGCGACGGCTTCAATGTCATTCTCACTCTCGACGCCGCCTTGCAGGATATTGTCGAAAGCGAGCTGGCCATCGGCGTGCAAAAACACTCGCCGATCAGCGCCTCGTGCGTGGTGGTCCGCCCGCGCACGGGGGAAATATTGGCCATGGCCACCCTGCCCAACTTCGATCCGAATTTGCCCGGCCATTCCTCGATGGACGCATTGCGCAATCGCGTGATTTCGGACTGCGCCGAGCCAGGTTCCACTTTCAAGATCGTGGTCGTCACGGCCGGCCTCAACGAACATCTCGTTACGCTCAACGACATTTTCGATTGCGAGCGGGGACATTTCTATTACGCGGGCCGGCTGCTGCACGATCATGAGCCGTTCGGACTGTTGAGCGTCGAGAATATCATTACCAAATCCTCGAATATCGGCGCGGCTAAAATCGGCATCCGCCTCGGGGACGAAAAACTCTGCGAATACATCCAGAAATTCGGCTTCGGCCATCGCACCGGCATTCCGCTGCCCGGCGAAGTGTCCGGCATCGTCCATCCGGTGAAGGAATGGAGCAAAGTTTCCATTGCGCAAATTCCGATGGGCCAGGGCGTCGCCGTCACTCCCCTGCAAATGGTCATGGCCATGGCCGCCATCGCCAATCATGGCCTGCTCATGCGCCCCATGCTGGTGGACCGGCTGGAAGACGCGAACGGAAAATTGGCCGTCAAATATGAACCGCAGTCCGTTCGCCAGATTGCCGACCCCGAGACGATCAAGCAAATGGTGACCGCCCTCAAAACCGTCGTGACCCGCGATGGGACCGCCGTGCAAGGCGGCCTCGAAC
>DASRLE010000185.1:0-25407 GCA_035648615.1 Saccharimonadales bacterium (SeqCode)
TGGCAGGACAGGCCGAAGTTCGAGCCCGTTGCGCCGAGCCGGTTATCTTCGATCAGGTCGAAGCCTACTTGCGGGACAGCCTGGAAAACTGGCAGGCGATACCGCTGCCCGATTACAATGGGTGAGCAAGCGCGTTTTACCGTCGATGGCAACCGCTTCCTGGAAGAACACCTGGGGCGGAGTTGCGACAAAGTCTTGGAGGGTGTCCGCAAGATTATTCCTCCCGGCGAACTCGAGGCCGTAATTCTGGGCGGCGGTTACGGACGCGGCGACGGCGGCGTGCTGCAAACCGCCGAAGGCGAGGAGCCGTACAATGACTTGGAATTCTACCTTCTGGTGCGCGGCAATTGCCGCGCCAACGAAAAAAGATATTTGATAGAGCTTCATCAACTGGCCCGCCGGCTTGAACCGGAAGCCAGGGTGGAAGTCGAATTCAAAATCCTTTCCCGCGACAAGCTGGAACGCAGCCCGGTCAACATGTTCTATTACGATTTGGCGGCGGGACACCGGTTGCTGGCCGGGAGCGAGACCTTGTGGGACGAATGCAGCCACCATTTGCAAGCGCAGAACATTCCCCTTTCCGAGGCCGCGCGCCTGATGATGAATCGCTGCTCTGGCCTCCTCTTTTCAACGGTCCAGTTGACCCGCCCCGACTTCGGCGCGGAGGAGGCGGACTTTGTCGGACGCAATCAAGCCAAGGCGCAACTGGCCTTTGGCGATGTGATCCTGGCGGCCTACGGCCAATATCATTGGAGTTGCCGCGAACGGTTGCGGCGCCTGGAACAACTTTCCACGGGCGAGGATTGTCCATGGCTGCCGGAAGCCCGCATCCATCATCGCGATGGCGTGGAATTCAAACTGCATCCCCGCCGCTCAACCGGCGCGTGCAAAGAACTGGTTCCACACCAAACGCGGCTGGCCGCCTTTGCGCTGGAACTATGGTTGTGGCTGGAACGGCGGCGTCTGGCCCAGGCCTTTCCTTCGGCTATTGATTACGCCCGCAACCCTGTCAACAAATGCCCTGAAACCATCGGCCTGCGCAATGCGTTGATCAACGCCCGCGCTTTCGGCCCCGCTTCGTTGATTAGCCGCAAGCGGCTTCGCTATCCTCGTGAACGGCTGCTTGAGGCGCTGGCCCTCCTGCTCTGGCATCCTGAGCAGATTGCCTTGATTCAGTTTCGTCTTCGCACGCACGCGTCCGAGTTCCCGCAAATGGTCGAAGCCTATGCCGCGCTTTGGAGGCGATTCAACTGAGATGAGAATTCTCGTCGTTTATCCCTACGTCCCGTACCCCTTGGATCGCGGCACCTGCCATCGAACGTTTCACTTGCTCAAAGAACTGGCCGCTGTCCACGAGGTTGCGTTTGTGGCCCTGGCCGAGAAAGGAGAAGGGACTGAACATGCGGATGTTTTTCGTCCTTTTTGCCGAAGTGTGGAAATAATTCCTTTCGTCCATCCCCCTTGGGCGCGGCTTTTTCCGAATCGATTGCTCGATCCACTCCCTTCCAACGTGGCCCACTGGAACGTGCCGCACGTTCGGATCCGCCTGCGGGAAATTCGCCAAGCCGGCGAGTACGACGCCATCCATGTTTGCGATCTGGTCATGGCCCAATTTTTTCTCAATGACAGCGCGCCCTTAATCGTGGATAGGAGCCGGGTCGATTTGCAATTTCAACTGGCGGAACATTCGCGCATGAATTTTCCGTTGCGCACTCGTTTGCTGCGTTGCGAGGGTTACGCCAAGCTTTTGTTCTACGAACGCAAAGTGGCCGACCGCGCGCGCCTGGAAATCGTCTGCGGTCCTGATGACGAAGCTTTCCTGCGCCGATGGGTGCGCCGCGCGGCGCCTGTCGAGGTGCTCGTCAATGGCGTGGATGTCGATTACTTTTCGGCAACCCAGGGGTCGTCTGAGCGCGACCCGCAGCCGACCCTCATTTTTTGCGGCACAATGGATTACAATCCCAACATTGACGCGTTGCGCTGGTATTTCGCGCAAATGCATGACGCCGTGCAGCAGGCCATCCCTGGCGTGCAGGTTCTCATCGTCGGCAAAGCTCCTGTTCCAGAAGTTCTGGCCTATGCGGCAAAACCAGGCGTCACCGTCACTGGCGGTGTGCCGGATGTCCGCCCTTATTATCGTCGCGCCTGGATGCAGATGGTGCCTTTGCGCATCGGCGGCGGCACGCGGCTAAAAATTGTCGAGTCTCTGGCCATCGGCACGCCGGTGGTCTCGACCCGCATTGGCGCGCAAGGATTGGACCTTGAGCACGACCGGGAAATTCTTCTGGCGGACGATGCGGCGTCCTTCATTGCCGAAATCGTCCGCCCTTTGCGCGATGAGCCGTTGCGGGCCCGGCTAGCGATCGCGGGAATGGAAACCGCCCGGCGCCGCTTTTCGTGGAAGACCATTGGCCAAAAACTCAACGCCCTCTACCGTGCTCGCCTTTCGCCCGGGCTTCCAGTAGCATCGCAGCTTCATGAAACATAAAACGCTTTTTGCTCCGCTCGTTTCTTTGGGTCTGGCTGCCGGCTGCCTGCTTTGGTCGTTCTCCGTCCGCGCTGACGATAAGAAAAGCGCCGATAAACCCGAGGCCTCCAAGAAAGAAGAACCCAAGCCGGCGGGCGACAAGAAGGAATTGAAGGACGAGCTTTCGGTGACAACGAACACCGTGACGATTAACGGAGTCACAGTCACTTATAAGGCGACAGCCGGCACTCTTGTCATCAAAGATGAGGAAGGCAAGCCGCACGTTTCGTTTTTCTTTATTGCCTATACCCGCACGGATGCCACCAATGCCGCCGAGCGCCCGGTCACCTTTTCGTTCAATGGCGGTCCCGGGTCTTCATCGGTCTGGCTGCATTTGGGGCTGCTCGGGCCGCGCCGGGTTTTTCTGAAGGAAGACGGCGCCATGCCGCCGCCGCCCTTTCATTTGGTGAATAATGAGTATTCGCTGCTGGATGAATCCGATCTGGTTTTCATTGATCCGGTGAGCACCGGCTTTACCCGCGCGGTGCCAAATGAAGACGCCGGCAAATATCACGGCGTGGACCAGGACCTGCAATCGGTCGGCGATTTTATTCGTCTTTACACCACACGCTATAAGCGCTGGGCCTCGCCCAAGTTTCTCATTGGCGAAAGTTATGGCACGACCCGGGCGGCGGGCTTGTCGGGCTATTTGGAAAATCGGTTTGGCATGTATTTGAACGGCATTGCGCTCGTTTCGTCCGTGCTGGATTTTTCGACGATCAGCTTCAATCCCGGCAACGATCTGCCTTACATTTTGTATCTGCCGACAGAAACGGCGGTGGCCTGGTTTCACAAAAAGCTGCCGCCCGATTTGCAGGCGGACCAAAAAAAAGCGCTGAACGAATCCGAGCAATATGCCTTGGGCGATTACACCCACGCCCTCATGCAGGGGGCCGCTCTTCCTGCGCCGGAACGGCAGCGCGTCGTCCAGGAAGTGGCTCGCTTGACCGGGTTGTCGCCCGACTTTGTGGACCGGGCCAATCTGCGGGTGCCCGCCTATCAATACTTCAAGGAATTGCTCCGCAAGGAGCGTTTGGTTATCGGGCGTTACGACGGCCGCGTGACGGGACCGGATGACGACGCCAACGGAGACTCCGCCAGTTACGACCCCAGCTACACCTCGGTCCTCGGAGTGTTCACGGCGACCTTCAATGATTATGTGCGCCGCGACTTAAAATTCGAGAGCGACCTTCCTTACGAAATTTTGACTGGCAAAGTGCATCCGTGGGACTTCAATGACGCGCGCAACCGCTATCTCGATGTAGCCGTGACGTTGCGCGACGCCATGACGCACAATCCCTATTTAAAAGTGTTTGTGGCCAATGGCCATTACGATCTGGCCACGCCTTATTTGGCGACGCGCTATACCTTTGATCACATGAGGTTGCCGCCCAATCTCCAAACCAATTTCAGCATGGGCTATTACGAAGCCGGCCACATGATGTACGTCAACCAGCCTTCGCTGGCCGCGTTGAAGCATGACTTGGCCACCTTCATCCATTCCGCCATCCCGCCGCAGTGAGAGAGCGGAATTTGGGATTAACCTCGTAAACCCCGTCACGTCTGCCATAAATTGAAATAGTGCGTCTGCTCGATCGCTATATGCTGCGCGAATTGCTCGTGCCGCTGGCCTATTGCCTGGGCGGGTTCCTGGTGTTTTACGTCGCCTTCGATTTAATTTTTGAAATCAACCGCTTCCAGGAAGGGCACCTCGGTTTTTTTGAAGTCCTCAAGTATTACATCATCACTTTGCCGGAGTTGTTGGTGTCGCAGATTATTCCGGTTTCGCTGCTTTTGGCGGGACTATATGCGTTGACCAACCACAGCCGTTACCATGAAATCACCGCCATGCGGGCGGCCGGAGTCAGCCTCTGGCGGATAGCCCTCCCCTATTTGGGAGTGGGGTTATTTTGCGGTGTCGTCGCTTTTGCGATCAACGAGTTGTGGGTGCCGCAATCGGTCGATGAAGCCAAAGACCTTTTGGAAAGCCATAAAAATTCGGGGTTGGACCGCCAGTGGGCTTCGAAGTTGGACTTCGAGAATGAGATCGGCCGGCGCCATTGGATTATCGGGCGAGTCAACCGGTCCACTGCGGAAATGATCCAACCCACCGTGATATGGACATTGCCGGACGGATCGCGCCACGAAATCTTTGCGCAACGGGGTATTTATACCAATGGCAATTGGCTTTTTTTCAACGTTGAAAAATGGGACTGGGCGCCGGGCGATTCCATTGCCCAACAAACCACCAATGAAGTCCTGAACCTCACGGTGCCGGAAACCCCCGCCTGGATCAAAAGCGAAATCAAAGTGACTGGTTTGGCCCCGGAGGCGATGTCGAAAGGTCCGCAACTGTCCATCTACGAAATTCTCGTTTATTTGCACCTGCATCCGCATCTCAGCGAGCAGAAGCGATCCGCGCTCGCGACCCAATTGCATGGGCGGATTGCCGAGCCGTTTACATGTCTGGCGGTGATCTTAATCGCGCTGCCCTTCGGGGCTCGCAGTGGACGGCACAACGTTTTTGTGGGCGTGGCTGGAAGTATTTTTATCTGTTTTGCCTACTTCATTTTACAGCGCATTTCCCTGGGTCTTGGAACGGCGGGTGATCTGGCGCCGATTTTGGCGGCGTGGCTGCCCAACATTATTTTTGGCGGGGCGGGCCTGCTGCTGATCACCCGCATGGAATAGGGCCCCAGACGACGGGACGAGAATGGGCTTGTTCCCTGGCCCTAAATGCCTCCTAATTTAGCTTCGGCAATCCAATGCGACATGAAAAAATTCTACGGCGGCCCGCTCGCGCAGTCTCTTGACGAGCATTAACTTTCTTGCCCATGCGACCCAAATTACTTCCCCTGTTCGTCAGTGTAACCGTTTTCAGCCTGATCTTTGCCCTCAGCCTTCCGGCCCAGGACACCAATTCCGCGTCGGTGCTGTTCACTGAATCGCTGCAAGAATTGATGGATACGCCGGTCAGCATCGTCAGCGGCTCGCCGGAAAATCTCTCGACTGCGGCCGCAGCCGTTTCAGTCATTACCCAGGAGGACATTCAACGCTCGGGCGCTATGAACATTCCCGACGCTTTGCGCCTTGTGCCCGGACTCGATGTGGCCCGTTTGGATGCGCATACCTGGGCGGTCAGTTCTCGCGGGTTTAACGACGTCTTTGCCGACAAGCTGCTGGTCATGATCGATGGCCGGACGGTTTATACGCCTTTGTTTTCGGGCGTTTTTTGGGATGTGCAGGACACTTTGATGGAAGACATCGACCGGATTGAAGTGGTGCGCGGGCCGGGGGCGACGGTGTGGGGAGCCAACGCCGTCAACGGTGTCATTAATATTATCACCCGCTCCGCCGCCAATTCCCAGGGCGTCCTCGTCTCCGGGGGCGGCGGCTCTCCCGAAGGGGACTTCGCCAATTTTCGTTACGGGGCGAAACTGGACGACGGCGTGTTTCTGAAAGTTTACGGGAAATATTTCAATCGCGATGGCTCGAACCTGCCTCGCGGCAGCGAGGCCGGCGATGCCTGGTCGATGGCGCGCGGAGGATTTCGCCTGGACGTGGATCGGACGAACCAGAACCAATTCACCGTGCAGGGGGATGCCTATGCCGGGCACGAGCACGAGACTTACATGCTGCCGATGCCGATGTCAACCATCGGCAATCTGTCCGGTGGAAATTTGCTGGGCCGCTGGACGCACACGCTTTCGGAGGATTCGCAACTGAACGTCCAGGCCTACTACGATCACACCTACCGCAATGTGGGGATTTTTAGCGAAGACCGCGACACCTTCGATCTTAGCGCCCAGCATAACTTTCATCTTGGGGAACGCCAGGAAGTGACGTGGGGCGCGGATTATCGCCATACCCAGGGGCATATTATCGACAGCCCTTACATTTCGTTTGTCGATCCACAACGCAGCCTGGATCTATACAGCGCCTTTGCGCAGGATGATATTGCGCTGGTCGATACGAACCTCCATTTGACGCTTGGCTCCAAATTCGAGCATAACGATTTCACTGGCTTCGAAGTCCAGCCCAGTGCGCGTGTGGTTTGGACGCCAGGCGGAAGGCAGGCCTGGTGGGGAGCGGTGTCGCGCGCCGTGCGCACGCCCTCGCAGGCCGAGAGCGACGTAGTCCTCAAAACGACACGCGTCGCCATCCTGGGCAATCCAGACATGCTGGCCGAAGAACTGACCGCTTATGAAATGGGTTACCGCCTTCAGCCGCTGGATCGTTTGACCCTCGATTTGTCAGGATTTTATAATCACTACGACCGGTTACGGAGCGAGGAACTGGTGTTGACGGCGAGGGGACCGTCCGCCCAAGTGGGCAACGGGCTGGCCGGTCAAGGTTACGGGGGAGAAGCCGCCGCCACGGTGCAGCCGCTTACTATGTGGCGTTTGCGAGGCGGATTCAGTTATTGCCAAGTCAATATTGACGGCGACGATATTGCGCGCACGGCGGAATTGCTGGAAGACTCCACGCCTCGCTATCAATTTTTCCTGCGCTCCTCGCTGGACTTGCCCCAGCATATTACCTTGGATGCGACCTTTCGCTACGTGGACGGCATTTCCTTTCCGGCCTCGCCCATTGCCAGCACGATTACGGATATTCCGAGCTACGCCACGTTTGATTTGAGACTGGCCTGGACGCCGTGCCGAAACTTTGAAGTAGCCATTGTCGGTCAAAATCTGGCGCAATCGCAGCATCTCGAATTTGCCCCCACCTTCATTCCGACCCAGCAGACTGCGGTGACGCGTAATGTGTACGGCAAGATCACGCTGCGATTTTAAGGGAATTTATCAAGGGCATGTCATTTTATCGGTCAAACTCGGGCAAGGGCGGTTTGTTTCTGCGGAGACTGGCCTTGCTGTTCGTTTTTAGCTGGGCGTTCCACCTTCGAGCGGCTGATTCTCCTGCTCCGACGGAATACCAGATCAAAGCGGCCTTCATTTATAATTTCGCCAAATTTGTGGAGTGGCCGCCCGAAACCTTTGCCACGCCGGATAAGCCCATTATCCTCGGTGTCCTGGGGGATGAGTCGGTGGGACAGGATCTCGCGGTGATTGACGGCAAGGTCGTGGGCACCCATCCTATCAAGGTGCGGCGCTTCCGTTATTTGCCGGATATTGCCGAGTGTCATATCCTTTTCATCCTGCCCTCGCAACGGATGGAATTGCCGGCCATCGTCCAAGCGGTCCGAACCCGCGCCATTTTGACGATTTGCGAGGGGGCAAAAGATTTTGCCCGTGTCGGGACAATCATCAATCTGGTTAAAACGCCCGAAGACAAAATCCGGTTTGAGATCAATGTGGATGCGGCCAAGCGGGCGGGGCTGAAAATCGAGTCGCCCTTGTTGAACCTGGCTAAAATCGTGCATGACCCCAAACCTCCGCATTAAATGCGCCCGAACCCTTTCACCCGTTTATCGATCAAGCAAAAGCAGATGCTGATGCTGATGCTGACTAGTTCGGTCGCGCTGCTGCTCGCGTCGGCGGGGTTCGTCATTTACGAATTGCTCACCTTCGAGGCCAGCATGAAAGGCGACCTGCGCCGTCTGGCCTTCGATATTGGGCGCGACAATTCCAGCGCTTTGCTTTTTGCCGACCCGGCAGCCGCCCAGAAAAGCCTGGCGGGATTCCTGCAGGGTCGTCCCGAGATTGTCGCGGCCACGATTTATAGTGGCGCGGGAATTCTCGCGCAGTATCCGGAAAGCCACTCTTTTGTCCCGCCTCCTTTTCCAAAAAATCTGCACTCCGGCGGCGAGGAGGAGCGCTTTGCCTTCAACCCGGGCAAGAATGAGCTGACCCTTTTTCTGCGCGTTGATTCCGGCAGCGAAGGGGGAATTGTCTCGGTGCCGGTCTATTTGCGCTCAAGCCTGGTGCCGATGTATGACCGTCTCGGACGTTATGCGGCCATTATCGCGGTCGTCTTTGGGTGCTCGCTCTTCATCGTCTGGCTGGTTTCGGCGCGGTTGCAGCGGATTATTTCCGAACCGATCCTCCACCTCCTGGCCACGACAAAAAAGGTTTCGGAGGAAAAAGATTACGCCGTGCGCGCGGTCAAGCAAAGCGAAGACGAGTTGGGGGTGTTGATTGACGGCTTCAACGCCATGCTCAGCCAAATCCAGGAGCGCGACCTCGCCTTGCAAAGGGCCCAGAACGAATTGGAACGCCGGGTGGACTATCGCACCCAGGCCCTGAAGCTGGAAATCGCCGGACGAATGGAAAGCGAGGAGGCCTTGCAGCAGCAACTGACGCGGATCAGTTTGCTCAACCAAATCACCCACGCCATCTCCGAACACCAGGACTTGCCCAGCCTGATCCACACCGTTCTGGAACAATTGGAACGCCATTTGCCCACGGATTTCGGCGCGATCTTCTTTTACGAACCTAAGACCGACTTGCTGACCACGGCCGCGCTTCGCGTTCGGCCCCGTGAAAATGGAGCGCCCCTTCCCGCCATTACGCAAGGCTCCGTCTTCAGCCCGGACACCCTTGGCCTGCGCCCTTGTTTGAAGGGCCAAACCGTTTATGGCGGAGGCGATAGCGCCGTTCTGCCGCCACTGGCCGCCGCCGGTTTCGGCTCAATCGTCGCCGGGCCGCTCCTGGAACAGAACCAGCCTTTTGGCATTCTGATTTGCGCGCGCTTCAGCAATAAATTCAGCAACGGCGAGTGCGAATTCCTGCGCATCCTCAGCGCGCAAGTCGCCGTCGCCACCCATCAAGCCACCCTCTACACTCAATTGCAAAACGCCTACAACGAGTTGCGCCAGACCCAGCAGGACGTGATCGAACAGGAGCGGCTGCGCGCCCTCGGCAAAATGGCCAGCGGCATTGCCCACGATATTAACAATGCCCTGTCGCCGGTGGTCGTTTATTCCGAACTCCTGCTGCGCGACAACCACGGCCAATCGCCCGACGCGGTCAAACGTTACCTCAGCAATATCAAAACGGCGGGAGAAGACATCGCCCACATTGTCTCCCGCATACGCGAATTTTACCGGCGGCGCGAGCGGGACGAACCGCTCTTCGCCGCGAACTTGAACGGGCTGGCCGCGCAAGTTATCGACTTGACACGCCCGCGCTGGCACGACATCCCGCTCGAGCACGGTCTGGTCATCGACGTCAAAACAGATTTTGAGGCGGACCTTCCCGGCATCATCGGCAACCCCAGCGAGTTGCGGGAAGCCATCACCAATCTCGTCCTAAACGCGGTGGACGCCATGCCGGCGGGTGGAAAAATCATCCTTCGCACCGGCACGCATCTTTGGGAAAATGCCGGGGGCGACTTGCGCAAACCGACTCATGTCAAACTGGAAGTGGAGGACAGCGGTTTCGGCATGGATGAAGAAACCCGCATCCGCTGCCTGGAACCATTTTTTACGACGAAGGGCCAGCGCGGCACCGGTCTGGGGCTGGCCATGGTCTATGGCGTGGCCGAGCGGCACGAAGCGAAAATCGAGATCGAAAGCGCCCCAGGCAAAGGCACGACCATGCGCCTGGTTTTTCCCATTCGCAAACCGCCTCCATCCTCCGCCGCCGAAGTGGAAAAAGCCAATGAACGTCCCACCCCTTTGCGCATTTTGTGCATCGACGACGAGCCGTTGCTGCGCGAAATGCTGCGGGAAATTCTGCAATTGGAAGGCCATCACGTTGAAATTGCCTGTGACGGCGAGGCGGGCATCGCCGCATTCATGGCTGCGCGCCATACCAATCCCTTCGAGGTGGTCATCACCGATCTCGGCATGCCGCGCGTTGATGGCCGGCAATTGGCCATGACTTTAAAAAAGGAAATGCCCGAAATTCCCATCATCATGCTGACCGGCTGGGGCACGATGATGAAAGCCGATGGCGACGTTCCGGCCCAGGTCGATTGTGTTTTGGGCAAACCGCCGCGCTTGAACGAATTGCGCGACGCCATCAAGCGGCTGACCACCCCGCGAAGTTAATGCCCGCTCCGGCCTATCAACTGGTCCAGTTGGCCAACGGCGCGTTCAGCATCCATTCCATTGCCGAAGACGAAACGTTTCATCCCGTCATCGGCCCCGTCGCGGAAGCGCAGGCCCTATATGTCGATCAATTAAAATTGCGCGATCGCGTGCGCGACGAACCCGGCGAGTTCGTCATTTGGGACGTCGGTTTGGGCGCCGCCGCCAATGTCCTGACCGCTCTGCGCGCCACTTGCGATCTGCCCTGTTCCCTGAGCATCCTCAGTTTCGATCATACCATCGAACCCCTAAAATTCGCCCGCCAGCAGGCCGCCGCGCTCGGCTACTTCGAGAACTACGAAAATGCCGTCGATCAGCTTCTGGCCCATGGCCACGCCTCCTTCCAACACGCCCAACAAACTGTAAGCTGGCAATTGCACCTCGGAGATTTCCCGGAATTTCTACGCTCCTCGACCGCCGTCCCTCCCCCGCACGCCATTCTATTTGACGCCTTCTCCCCCGCCAAAAATCCCGCGATGTGGACCGCTCCACTCTTCGCGGCTTTATACCGCCGCCTCGATCCCAATCGTCCCTGCGCCATGCCCACCTACTCTCGCAGCACAATGTTGCGCGTGACCCTACTGCTCGCCGGTTTTTACGTGGGCATCGGCCACGCCACCGGCGAAAAAGAAGAAACCACCCTGGCCGCGAACACCCTGTCCTTGATCGAAGACCCCTTGCCACCCTCCTGGCTGCAACGCGCCCGCCGCTCCCGCAGCGCCGAACCCATGTGGGAACCCACTTACCGCCAAGCCCCGCTTAATCCCGGCACATGGGAAAAACTGCAACAACACCCACAATTCGCCGACAAACGTAACGACCCAGATCCGTTAGGATAAAATGACTTTCACCCACAGCCGACGTGAGCTCCGACGATACGGAATTTTTGTGGTTCACAAGACGAACTCCGGATGGTATTAATGGTTGGGCATGTTGAAAGGTTCGCTCACGATGCAACGCTCAATTTTACAACTTCCAATGCAACCCTCATCGTTTAATCGATATTCCAGCGGATATTCCAAAATCGTCTGCTTTTTGGTTCCGCCTCTACGATTTTGTGCCGTTAGATAACCGTTCATCCAATGTTGCGAGCCTATCTCGAAAAACGAAGAGTGCGCAGGATCTTTCGGAAGGTGGTGAATCCTGAAACGGCCGATGCAATCCTCGATGGCCACAATGTGCGTCAACCTCCAACCGAATCGCAGATTGAATTGATTCTTGTTTTTGTGCGCGGCGACAAACCCGAGCAGATTTCACATCTCATCGATCGCGTGATTGAGATCTGCGCGGTTCATCAGGCGTATGTCGATGGCTTAGTGGCGTCCATTGTGGTCGCTGGTTTTGGGACACATCCAACATCAAAACCCGCTGTCGGCGCAAGGGTTGGCTTTGTTGCAGACTTGCTCCGTCAGATGGGTCCGAACATCAAAGTTGTACATGGCGCGGGTGCAGGTTATTACGGGCTCTTCGGCGCGGATAAGCACTTGCGTTACAGTTTTGTCTTTCCGGAATTCGACGGGGTTCTCGGCCTGCTTGGAGAGACCGAGTTTGGCACGGCTCAGGAGTTCAAGCCATCGTTGCCACAATCAAATGGCTAGTGTAGTGTCCCGGAAATGACTAGACATATAAAAATCGTGGATTACGAGGGAAATGGCCCGAACCAACGAAGCCGTCCTCTGATAATATGTCTAGTTAATTGCGAGACACTACACTAGTGGAGCGCGTCAAGAGAGAAGAATCCCAAAACCTTCACGGGCTGCGCCTCATAGCTCACGTAGCCTCTCGCTTGCTCTCTTCCTCCGCCACGAACTGGCGCAACTCCTCGGCATCGCGAATGACGCGACCAGTCTGCGGATGCTCCTTTTCCCACTGACGCAGGTTTTCCACAAAGCGGTCAACGTTATAATCGGCCTCGCCCGCCAGTTTGTCTTTGACTGCCCACAACTCGGTTAGAACCGACTCAACTTTCATAACGAAACTGGTTTCCCAAATTTTTATCCATAACGATACGGCGCGCTCAGGGTGAAGGTGTTGGGCAAGTGGCGGACTTCCTGCACCACGCTGTCCTCCATCACCACTTCGACAATGTCAAATCGAATTTTGAACGGCGGGGTTTTTAGCAGCCGCAAATAATCGAAGGCGCATTTGGTCAATAAGAGTCGTTTGCGCGCGTTGACGGCTCCCGCCGGACGGACCCACGCCGAGGGAACCCGAGTTTTGACTTCTACGAAAACCAGGCAGTCGTCCTCCCGAAAAACCAAGTCGATTTCGCCGCGCTTGGAACGAAAATTTGCCGTGAGGTATTTCAGTCCGCATTTTTGCAGGTGCTTTTTGGCGGCTTGCTCGCCGAGCACGCCATGGCGTAAATTGATCGGCAGCGGCGGGTTCTCCGGCTGGCCCATCAATCGTTTGAGCCAGCTCTTCAATCCAACAAATCCGCTTGCACGGGTCGAAAGGGCGAGAACGATTGGCGGTGCAGCGCACACGGGCCGCGCTGCCGGATGGCGGCGACATGTTCGGGAGTTCCGTAACCTTTGTGGCTGGCGAAACCATACCCGGGATAATGCTGGTCCATTTGAATCATCAACCGGTCGCGGCTGACTTTGGCCAGGATGCTGGCGGCGGCAATGGAATAACTCAACGCATCGCCCGAAACGATCGCGGTGTGGGGGTGCATCATGGATTTCACGCGCAGTCCATCGACCAGCACATGCTGCGGCGCGGGCTGCAATTGGGCGAGGGCAAGGTTCATGGCGCGATGGCTCGCTTGCAGGATATTGATCTGATCGATCATTTGTTCCTCGACGGACGCAATGGCGTATTGGATCTCAGAGCGCGAGGTCAGATCGGCGAACAAAATTTCTCGCATCTCGGGTGTCAATTGTTTCGAGTCATTGACCTTCTTCAAGCTTCTGGGCAGCCCATCCCGGATCCACTCCACTGGAAAAACAACCGCTGCGGCAAAGACCGGCCCGGCCAGCGGCCCGCGCCCCGCTTCATCGACGCCAGCAACGCGGGTCACGCCCTGATCCACCAAGGCGAACTCGAAGCGAAGCCGTTTCGGCCTGGAAATCCTTTTGGCCATCGGCCACTACTGTGAAGCGAAGAGCGCCCTCATTTCAAACAAAATCGCTTTTCAAAGCACTCGGCAGTCGAGGGAAAATAGGTGAAGATTCGAAGATAACGACCCTTGATAGGGCGACATTTTGACATACTATCACGACAGAATGGCAAACGGAGTTGCATCTCATAATGTGGAGACCCTCGGGGAACTTGATGAACTTCCCCGAAAAGTGGAAGGTTGCGTAACCTTTCTGCTCAGGCGGCCAAATAAAAAGTAAGGACAATGGCCTGACCCGAGAGATTCATTAAGCCTCGACAAATCGACGTATCGGGCTAGACTCGCAACATGAGCCGGAGTTTTGCGGAGATTACGGAGGACGCGCTGCGCTTGCCTCCGCAAGAGCAGTTGCGGCTGGCGCGCACGCTCTTGGAGCAATCTGAGGCCGTTGGGGATTTGGAGGTCGAAGCTGCTTGGGAGGACGAAATTGAGCGCCGGATCCAGCTAGTGGACTCTGGCCTGGCAAAAGGCCGCCCCTTTGCCGACGTATTGAAGGAGGTTGATCGCCAGTTTGGGAGATGACTCTCGTCGTCTTGGATCAAGCGGAGAAGGAATTCAGCGCGTCGGCGCGCTATTATGAATCCAAGGAGTCTGGCTTGGGAATTCGATTCCGAGACGAGGTCGCTGCGGCGGTCAATTGGATTCTGGAGCATCCGGAGATTCCCAGGATTAGGTCCTGCGGTTACCGTCGTGTTAACCTTCGTGTTTTTCTCACTATGCCGCCTACGTGATCCGAGGAGACACACTCTGGATTGTGGCAATCGCCCACGCACATCAGCGGCCGGAATTTTGGATCCGGAGAATGGAAAAACTATGATGGCGGCCCGCCGTTTCCACCCCGAGATCTCGGATGGCACGGATGACTTACCGACGGTGCGCAACGGTCAGGATTTGCGAATGCCGACACCGCTGACGATTGCTCTTGCCGCGCTCCGGGCTTATGGGATAATCCCATTATGAAATTGGTCGCCGACAAGAACGGACGAATCTGTTCCGCTGAGTTGTTCCCCCCGCGCACGGCCTTTGACGCCTCCCGTCAAGCGGATGGGAGCGTGCGCATCGTGCAATTGGTGGAAAAGGAAGTTCCCGTGGTAAAACCGATTCGCACCCGGGAAGGTTTCCTGATGCTGCCGGTTAAAGTCAGCCGGGAATCTATCTGCGCAGCAATCCGCGCCGACCGCGATGCCCGATGAAAGATTATTGGGATAGTTCGGCCGTCATTGAAGCCTGCAACAACCCGGCGTTGAGGCTCCGTTTGCATCGTGAAGGCGGTTTCACTCGCATCCACACTCTGGCGGAAGTGTTCTCCACCCTTACGGGCGGCAATCTGGCCTTCCGATTGGGTGCGGATGAAGCGGCGAAAACAGTGGCCAATCTCGCCTCGGACTTGGACTTTCAAGACCTGGCGGCCACCGACGTTTTGAAGGCGTTGAAAGAGGCGCGGAAAAAAGGAGTTCGTGGCGGACGCATCCACGATTATCTGCACGCGGTGGCGGCTGAAAAATCCGGCGCAAGAAAATTGCTCACGCTGGATAGAAATGATTTCAACGATTTGACCCCGGTTGAAATCGAAGCCGTCTAATTGGATCTCCCCATGGAACCAAACAAATTGAGTGATAAAGGGCGTGCCATTCTCGAAGCCATCGCCAAAGGCCACACTTACGAACAGATCCTGGTGCAAGACCTGGCTTGGACATATCACGACATTTTCCAAGCCGCCGCCGACGCGCTTGAACTGGCGGAGTTCGCCGGAACGACGAAAAGCTACGAAGGCCGCATGGCGGAAATCAAAATGGCCCATCCCAAAGCGTATCAGTCTTGGACCCCGGAAGAAGACGCCCGCCTGACTGAATGCTTCCATTCCGCAGCGCGGGTCTTCTCGGTCGGGGAAATGGCCCGGGAGTTACAACGTCAACCGAGTGCCATACGCAGCCGATTGGCAAAACTCAACTTGGCCAGTTCAAAATGAAGAAGCTCTTCGCGCCCGATCTCGGGAATTGGGCATGTGGGAGCCACGCGCCGGTGCGTTGGTGTCACTTTTTAAGCAGCTTCATAATAACGGCTTTTTTAGCGGTAGAAATGCGGAATCTGAAACAGGCGAAACCGACATAATTAGGGCGATGACCGTATCGCCCCAGCCGGAATTGACCTCCACTTCGACCGCGAAGGCTTCAATACCATTCACATCCGCCGTCGCTCCTTGCGGAGCTCTGGCGGACAGGGCAGTTGATAAAACGCGGGCACGCATGGGCAAATGTTGGAGGAATATGGGCGCAACGGCAATGCGGTTTTTGTGATCCGGCCGACGGATTGGATTCAGATTTTGAGCTTCTTCTGAAGCTGGCCGTGATTGCCTTCGAGCAATCCGTGAAAGGACAAGGCCTCATCCAGATCAGGCCAATGAAGGCCGAGGGGAGAAATCTCGATATGACGCAAGTGCTGGGGCGTGCCGCCCGACAAAGGTGGATTTTCCGCCACTGGAAAATGAACCTCCACGGCACTTTCCATGCGGACGACGATCCAGCCATCTACGTGGGCGGCGGAGCAAGCTCTGTCAGTCAAAGTGTTCATGCCGTTTGTGAATTAACATCTGTTTGTTGCTTTCCGCAAGCAAGTGCGCCTTCAAGGACGACGCTTCTATCGATACAGCAAACCTTCCTAAGCCAAATGTTCTTTTGGCAGAAATTGTAAAAGACCTTGAGGAAGCGTTGGGCGAATTCAGTGCAGTTCAAAGCGAATTGAACTCTTTAACAGAGAGATAGCCAGATGATTTCAATCCCCGCACTATCAGACCGGTCGAAAATCTCCGCGAGTCGTTCCACTTCGAGAATTAAAGGGCTGCTCCATTCCACGACCCGCTTCGTTTTTCAACCGGACTGATAGTGCCCCTCGATTAGCCGGAGACTGCGGAAAGTTTCCACTGCCGGGAAAATGCCGGGAGTCCCGTTCGTGGCAATTTTCCGCAGACTCCGGGCAGAAGGAACACCATGGCCCTGTCTGGAGCATAATGTCAGGTTGTTTGTCTTTGCCTTTTTTACGCCCGCCGTCCCCACCGTTTACTGCTCGCGGGTCCGACACCGAGCCGAGATCAGGAGCGAGATCTAAAACCGCGCCAGTGTCTCCCACTCTCCCTCTTTGCCGCTGTCACGCTTTTAGCTTTCGCTGAATTATCGAATGCGCTTTCGCGCGCGGCTCGCTGTCTCCCCCACCTGTGAAGCGAGCAGCAAACGGCAGGGTGACGGACAGCGGTTTCAAAAAAAAGCTATGAAAACAACAACTCAAAAAATTGAAGCGTCAGCACCAGTGAATGTCCGGCCATCGTCGGTTTCAAAAACGCATGGCACGGCAAAACAGCAAGGTTTTATCCAGCATTGCGCCAACAGGGGTTTGTCCACGGAATCGGTTTTGAATTATTTGCGGACAAAGTTGCCGCAGCAATATGAACTGGCTGAGGTTGTCGGCAATTGGGTTTGGCTGGACGCTTGGTTTCGAGCATTTGTGAAACGGGATCGGAGTGTTCAATCTTAGGAGTTTTACCCTCTCTCCCGCGAACGAACAGAATCGCGCCGAGCAAGATCAGCACAATTCCAATGAGGATTGTTTTCGTCATAGTGTTTTCTTTATTCGTTCAGATCGTAATAGAGACAGGTGTTTGCGCATGGGATGGTTTGCCGGGGCAAAATTTTCCACCGCTGCCTTCACGTCGGAATGTCGTTCCAGGGGAGTCCAGTGCATACGCGTCTTTTCGCCTGACTCTGTAATCAACCAAAGATTGCGAATGTTCAGAAATCTGAATGGCTGGACTTCTTTTATTTCGTCCCAGAGAATCAGGTTCATCCCTTTATGCAAATGAATGCCCAGCGTGCTGATCCCCACCGCCCGCTCGGTTGTTTTCTGAATGAGCCAAGTATAGATCAACCCGCCTAAGAAAGAGAGCACGCCCCAAAGCAAATGCGGCCAACTGAACAGGCGCAGGGTGAACGGTTTGATGTTGTCTTTGATGTTCGCGTAGCGGATGGGCGCGGGCTGAAAATAAATTCCGGAGATTTTGTCGTCCGCGTCCAGCGCCAGACTCATCGTCATCTCACCATGCTGGTAATCCAGCCGGAACGCGGTCCACCCACGGTAGCCGTTGGCGGTCGGGCCGTCGAACTTTTCGATCTTGCCGAGGTTGATGGCGAGCCGGGTGTAAAAATCGGTTGTCTCCTTTGGCGGAAACATCCTGCTCATTTCCGGGTTGTAGAGCTTTTGCACGACGACGTAATCGCCTGCGTTGAAGAGATCAACAACCTTTCGAGCGACGACGGAGTAGCGATTGGTTTCTCCGGTGAAGACGGCCTGCACGACCGTCGGCGCGGGCTGCTCTTTGGTTTTCCAGTCTTTGTTTTCCATGGTCAGGCCGAGCATCAAAAAGAACCAAATTCCAACAATCCCGGGCACGCCATAAATGGCGAGTTGCCAAAAGGCGACTTTGAATTCAACAGGCTTAACGTGGCCGGCGGCTGCCATCGAGAGGACGATGGGGCGCAGATTAGCGACCTGCGTTTGATCGACCGGTTCGCCCGTTTCGGCCGAATGGAGCAGCGATTGCAGTTGCGCTTCGAGGGGAAGAAGGTGTTTGGCCCGTCCCCACCGATTGAACCACCAAACGAACACATCTATGGCAATGACCACCAGCGCAACCGGAATTTTGGCATGGAGGTTGATCCGCATGCCCCAGGTCCCAACCAGCACGCCGATCGTCGGCGGAAGTATATACCACCACAGCACCGACCCTAATAAACGCGACTGAGCGCGCACCGAATTCAGTTCCGCCCGCAGAGATTCGACGAGGGTCGCGCCGAAGGAGGGCGGCGGAGTAGAATGGCGGGTGTGAACCAGCTTCCAGGCAATGAAAATCATGCTCCCGACGACAATCAAGTCGCCGGCACGGGAGATCGGCTCCTGTTCCCTAAAAAAGTAAAATCCAAAAATAATGATGACAAACGCGCAGGCCAATAGTTCGCGGAGATCGCGCGCGTCCAGGCAGCGGCGCAGCAGGGTCGTTTGCTTTTGCATGGCGGAAATCAGTTGCGCCGCCGACGGGGGATCTCTCAGCGGTTGATGTTGCCAGAGTTTTTTTAGTTCGTCGTCGTTCATTTTACGCCTGCTCCTTCATCAGACTGGAAAGTTTCTTCTTGGCGCGATGCAACATGACGCCAACGTGATTGGCATTGATGCCGGTGGCTTCGGCAATTTGTTCGTAAGTGAGGTCTTCCAGAAAAAGGGTAATGAGAGCTTTTTCGAGCGGATCCAGTTGGTAGATTGCAATGTAAAGATTTGCCATGCGGTCGTCAGTGTTTTCTTCCGTTGTCTGCCGCGATTCAATCGCGCGGGTCAGGTCGGCGTGTTCGAAAGGAACGACGCGGCCGGAGCGCGAGGCCCGCTTGCGGACGAACGAAATGGCAGTGTTGATCGCCACGCGATAGAGCCAGGTGTTGGCGAATTGTTTTTCTTTCAGGCCCGGCAAGCCGCGCCAGATTTGGCACAGGATTTCCTGATACAAATCGTCCTGGTCACCGGAATTCCATGCATAGACGCGGCAGACCCTGAGAATTTTATTTCGATTCTCATTCACCAACTCCAGGAACTTGTGTTCATCTGCGGGCGTCGAGTTCAATCGCGGACCTTTATATGATTAGTCGCAACGAAAGGGAAAATTATTACAGCCAGGGAAGAATTTTTCGACGCTCGCTCCTTTATTGCCACAGAAAACTCAGATGCGGCGGCCTCCGCCTCCACCTTGTCAATTGTAATTCGCCTTTATACCGGTGACAAAAAAAATGGGGTGAACGAGTCCACTCGAATGTTTTGGCCCCGGGTTTAGAGCGTGTTTTGAAAAGATCTCGGTCGATCTATTTTCAAAACACGCTCTTAGAGATTTCCCGGCGCGTTGGTCAAGACTAAGCGATAAAATTCGGTCGTGGGCGGCGCTGGCATGGTAACCTGGTTCTGACCCGCGACCAACGCCGGCGTTGCGGACACAGTCGTCCAGTTGGCCGATGGTCCCAAAACCCGGCTTTGCTGGAGAGAATACGCCCCGCTGGCGCCCGGCCAGGAAAGCGTCAGGTTCCCCCCTGAAAAGCTGGCGGCGGCCGAGAGAAGGTTTATAAAACTGAAATCGCTGACCCACTGCGCAGAAACACTGCTGCCATCGGATCCGGTAAAACCGACATAGGCGAAATTTGTGCCCAGGACGGCTGGGATGTTGATGTTGCTCGAGAGCGAAAACTGGGCGCCGGCAGTGGGATCGGACAGTGTGATATGCAAAATTCCCCCTGAATAGGTTACGATTACGTTGATGGAATCGCCGTTGTTGAGCGCCACCGGCGCAGTGGAACTCGTGGATCCAATCGCGCCATTGGAATCGACAGACAGACCGACGCCTCCGAGAGTGTTAGCGCTGTAAATGTTGAATTCAATCTCGACACTTGGAGTAACGGCGGTTGCTCCGCCGACCCCGAGATTGGCCCCATTGGCGCCAATGGCCGCCACGCCGCGCGGATCATTTTGCAGACAAAATGTCATCCCGTTGGCGCTGCCGGTGGGGCCGTTGGGGACCTGATAGGTAAAGGCGGCTTGAAAGGCGCCGACCTAGGCGGGCCAGGAATAGAAAGCGGCGCTGGCTTCATTCGGCCCTCCGTCTGTCAATTGAAGAGTATCGTTACCCAGCCAGGCCAGCGAAGCAGTGGGCGATTGGGCGGACCAACCCGACCCGTTGCCGTTGAAACTCAAAGTGGGCGCAACCGTCAAAGCAGCCTGGCTGGTTTGCCCCGAGGGTGAGAAGCTATTGGTGGCGAACAGTTGATAGGTGGCGGCGTCGGAGAATTGGACGTTATTGATCTTTAACGCGCTCGTCGTCGCGCCACTGACGCGTCCGCCATTGGTGACCGCGACGCCATTCGACTGCCACCCATAAGTAATGGGCAGCGTGCCGGCGAAAGAGGCGGAAAGGACAATGGAAGAACCGACTACAGCCGTTGTCGAGGCGACGTCCTGCTCGAGTTGAGGCGCGCCCGAAATAACCGTCACAGAAACTTGGCCGGAAAGGTTGGTTCCATAGGGATTGGACACCTGCAAGGCAAACGTGTTGTTGGTCGAAAGGGAGGAAATCAGGAGCGCGGCGTTGGTGGCCCCGGGCACGGGATTATTGTTTTCATCAACCCATTGGTAGGCAAGAGGCGCACTGCCAATCGCTCCGGCGGAAACGGCAAATACGTCGCCGGAACTGATGTTGGTGCTGGAAAAGGGCTGGTAGGTGAAGACAGGGCTGGCGACATTTTTAAAGGTAAAGTCGCTGACTTGTTGCGCGGCGTACGGAGCGCCAGTCGAGGCGGTAAATCCAACGTAACCGTTGGTTGAACCTAGAATGGAAGCGACGTTCAGATTTGTTAAAACCGAAAATTGAGTGCCGGCGTTCGTGTCCGTCAAACTAACCATGGCCACCCCGCCCACGCAGGTGATGATCACGTTAATGGGATTTCCTCCGGTAGTTTTCGTATCGAACGCAATGGGCGCTGCGGAGGCAAAAGGCCCAATGGCGCCATTGACATCCCACGAAACACCCGTGGTTGTGGTACTGGTCGAAGAGCCGCAACTGAACTCGAATTCCACGCTGGGGGTAATGGTCGGATTGATCAGAACATCTGGAATGGTGCCGACTCCCAATCCCGCGGAACCATAGCCAATCGCTGAAGCGCCTCGCGGGTCGTTCTGGATGCAAAACGCCAGGCCTTCTCCGGGCCCGGTCGTGCCTCCCGGGATCGCAGTGACCTGATAGGTAAAGGCGGCTTGGAAAACCCCCGTATTGACTGGGAAACTGTAAAAGATGCTGTTAGATTGTGAGTTCACCAGCGGTGTCAATTGCGCGACGTTTGTTCCTTGCCAGATGGCTGAGGGCGTTGAGCCTTGGGCGGTCCAGGTTGCGCCATTGCTGTTGAAGGTAAGATACGGCACAATCGTCACCGAAACAACACTGCTGGTCGCAGGAGAGACGTAATTGTAATCGGAAACAATTACATCATACGAACCTGCGGCCGCGCTGGCCGCGTTCGTGAGCACCAGGGGGCTGGCAGTTGCGCCGGGGATGTTCGTGCCGTTGTAACGCCACTGGTAGGTAAAGGGCGGGACACCGCCTTGCACCAGCGGAGCCAGTTGTGCGTTGATACCGGAAACCAAGTCGTACGCAACCGTGGGCCAGCTAATGGAGAGCGGCGACGGCTTGGCGGCGTAGAGCGCGGCGACATCGGCTGAGGTCAAGTCGCGGTGATAAATTTTGACGTCATCCACCGCGCCGGTGAAAGGGTCGCCGTAAGCGCCGATGACCGGCTGCAGGTTGCCGATGCTCAATTCCTGGCTGTTGGTTTGCAAGGAGAATGGCGCAGCGGACGATGCGGCCAATTTGCCGTTCACATAACAATTCAAAAGGCCGGCGCTGGCGTTCAGCACCCCGGCCAGATGCTGCCAGGTTCCGTTGGGCGCGACGGCGGTTTGGGCGGTAAAGACCGTGCCGTTCGTGTCCATGACATGGAAACGGTAATTGCCGCCGGAAATATCCAGCGCATATTCCTCTCCTCCGCTCCCGCTGCCTTTGGCGATGATTCCCGCGCCGTCCGTCTGTGTGGCGCTGCCGTTGACCCAGGCGGCGACGCTGAATACGGGCTGGCTCGAAAAGTCCAGAACCGGGGGCGCTGGGACGCCGATATTCGGCACCGCCACCACATTCAGACCGGTAGCGTCGCCATTGAAGGTTACGGCGTCGCCGAAAACGCCTGCGACCCACATGCTTGAATAGGAGGTGTCCGCAAATCCTGACAACGTGCCAGCGTTTCCATTGCCGGATGAGTCCGCTGCCGTGGAACCGCTGGCGTCGTCGAACTTCCACCAACCCACCAGTCCACTATTGGTGTTGACGGCTGGAAGCGATTGCAGCGCAAGAAGCGCGTTGGCGCTGGAAATCGAACCTTCAAAGTTGGTCAGGCTCACGGTATAGGTCCCCAGATTGGCCGACTGCGCGTTAGACACCGTCAGAGTAGAGGCCGTAGCGCCCGGAATATTGGTTCCGTTAAACTTCCATTGATAAGTCACCGGCAGAAGCGTGGTCGAGCTATTAACGGTGACCGAAAAGACCGGGCTGTCGCCGACGTACGCGGTGGCGTTGCGAGGCTGGGTGAGGATGGCCGGGGCATTCGCAACCGTGGCTCGATTGGTATAAAGTTCATAGATGTCGCTGGCGGACAAAACCCGGTTATAGATCCGCACATCGTCCAGGAGCCCTTCGAAGGGAGCGGCGTAATTGGCGCTGCCTGGCTCCTTGGATCCGATGGTCACCGGGAGGGCGGTGGTTAATTCGGAGGTGCGGAAGCCACCGCCCGAGTAAAGATTGTTAAAAGCGCCGTTGACGTAGATTTGATTGATTTGGGGATTGGAACTCCAGGTGGCAACAACATGGTACCAAGTTTTGGCGGCGGGGGTGACGGTGCTGGCGACGGTCTGCACTCCCGAACCGGCGGAATTGCGGACCAACACCTGAAAAACTCCGTTGCTGATGTAGAGGGCGTATTGCTCCTGGCCGCTGGCGCCTTTGCAAATAATGTTAGCGCTGTTGGATTCGGACCCGCCCGGCAGGTTGCAATAGACCCATGCGGCGAGGGTGCAGGCCCGCGTGCCGCCATTAAAATTGAAGAGCGTGCCGCCGGGGTCTGGCACCGAGACGTAAGCGTTGGTGTCATCATTGGCGTTAAAGAGCAATGCCTCGCCAAACCGTCCCGCCACCCACATACTGGTAAAACCGGTGTCCGAAAATCCCGTTAGTGCGCCGTCGGGATTGCCGGTGACGGAATTGGTGGCCGAAGCGCCACTGCCATCGTCGAACGCCCACAGCCCCACCAGACCCGTGGTAATGTCTGCTCGCGCGTTGAGTGCAAACAATGGAATGGCCAAGATCGTGGCCAAAAGGATTTTCCGTCCCGCGGCATAACTGAAGACTGCTGTTTTATTCATGGCGTGCCTGTGTTCGTGCTAATGCCATTTTGGCATCATTTCTTCGGAATTCTGGGCCGAGATTAAATTGCGGCGCGGGAATTGCAAGTCTTTGTTTCGGTTTCCAAACAAGCCTGCAACACGACTACTTTTCGAAATTCCACCGTATTATTTTGAAACGACAAAAAAGATCCCCGGTGGCTGAGGAGCGAGGTTGCTCAAACGCCGCCGGTCACCAGCTTAACGGGAGGGAAAATTATTACAACCAAGGAAAAATTTTTCGATACGGTTTTGGGCAAAAGCAGCGGTGGCGTCAAGGCCCGTTTTTTGCGCGAGAGTCAGAGGATCATTATTTACAGCGACCGGCTCAGGAAATATCTCTTCGTGTGGCTGTCGTCGTCATTGTGGAGCTTCGATTCCCTTTACCCGCTCAATTGATTGCCAACGACTTAAAATGATGTGCAAGTGAAGCGCAAATTAAAACTCCCTTTCGGACTTTGAACTGAAAGCGTTATTCACAATCGTGCCACGAATGGTAAAGTGTTATAGGCGTAGCAACTCTTCCGTTTTGCTTCCAAGTAAACACACGTCGATGTCGAGTATTATACAAGGGATTTGATCCCTCAACGTGGCAGACGACGGAGACTGGCAAAGTTGGTGACCCCAGAGATTTATGACGTTTCGAATCTGCAAGGCTATTCGCCAAATGTGGATCGATATGAAAACCATCCCGTACATAACCGATCATCATGGCCTCGTGCATGGCCCACGCATAGTCGCCGATGATGAATCGCTCGATGCCTGTGCAATCCCTGCCGACGGCACAGTAGTGAGCATTCAACGAATGACTATTGTCCACGGGCTTACACTCGACAAAAATGGCATCCTGCAACTGGTCCCAGTCGATACGGTTCTCGCGTTGAAGGTCGAAGCACAAGTCTGGTTTCTTGGCCTTCTTAGTTCCATCGAAATTCACAACCTCCACCCGCCTCACTTTACCGAAGAAACTTTTGTCGAACCCTTCCACTTCGCCTTGATTCAAGACTTGATTGTTTAGCACGTTTTCCAGCTTAATCGTGATATCGTTTTCCAGGGCCGACTTCAGCGGGTATCTTTCCGCTCGAATAATCTCGAAAGCCCTCGTGACCGCCCGATGCACTAAAAGCAGCCATCTCTCGTCCACTGGATCATGGGGTACAACAAATCTTGCGGCTAGCCGGCGAGTGAAGAAGTTGGACTCGGGATCAAACATTACCGCTGCGTGTTGAGAGGAAACGCCGCAGTAAGATGTTCGCGAGCTATGTGCAACGCACAAAGCCTGGCACGGCTGCGGGTCCAGAAACGCCGCTGATTCAGCAATCCCAATACAATTCCACCATCGGGCACGGGCATGACCAAGCGGCTTGCGGATGTTTCCGTGACGACTCGCATAAGTTTAGCGATGAAGGCGGATGTAAGCTCAAAACGCTCTCCATCCAGCAAAACAGTGACAAATCGCCATGGCGGATTCCAATCGTCTTTATGCTGAGGTACGGCGGTTGCCCTTATCTTCTGTTTGACGACCGTGAAGAAAGGATTGAGCGTGGTTCCCAACTTGGAAGCGAAGCTGGTAACTTCGCGGTCACTAGCAGCCTGTCGGACTTAAAACTAATAATTAAAGTAAGCGTATCGAATATAACTTGAACCAGGTGGTCTAAGTCTTCATGTCAACGCGCTTTGTTAACATTGACCGGCAGACTCCGATGC
>DASRLE010000186.1:0-10620 GCA_035648615.1 Saccharimonadales bacterium (SeqCode)
TTGAAGCCAAAGACGCCGGCCTTTGTCCGTCTCCGGCAAGGTAAAACCGCGGCGATACCAGCCCACATCATTCGTATGAAAATGCGGCCCGACCGGTTTGAAGCCGTGACTGGTATCCGCCCTGGAATCAAAAGGCAATTCAATCGCCCAATCATGCGGCAGATCAACCACTCGCCAAGCCGCGTCGCCGAAACTCCTTGCGGCCGGTCCGGGATTAACGCCCGCCTTGTCGAGCCGGTCCGAAAAACCCCACTCATCGCCCAAATGAAACCTCCAGCCAAAATCCATCAACAATTTCTCCCGAGGCGAACTGGGCGTCCCCTCCGCCCGCGCGGACAAACTCGAAAAAAGAAGACTGAAAATCTGGCCCGCAAAAACCAACCGTCCGGCAAAAACCTTCGACGACATAGAGTGCTTTCTTTTCAAGAGAGGTAACGTTCCGATGCCAGCGGCACAAGGAAAAACGCTGCACGAGAAGGACTGACAGCTCACCAGCGCATCCGTTTTAGGGCCTTGTTTCGCGAAAGCATTGGCGTAGAATATTTCTATGACAACGACCGTAACCGAAAGCAATCAGGTAAGCATCCCTCCAGAAATCGTCCGGGAATTCGACATTCACCCCGGAACACGTTTGGAATGGGCCAATGCCGGGGAAGGATCGATTATTGTCAAACCGCTGCCAAGCCGGGGTGCGCTGGCCCGACAGCTCATGGGCGCTGGGAGGCGCTGGCTGAAACCGGGATCAGACCCGATTGGCGACTTAATTCGAGAGCGGGAGCAGGATGCCAAACACGAGCAAACCGACGAACGCTGATGACCCATCTGCTGGAGACGTCAGCATTGTTGGCGCACTACCTCGCTGAACCTGGCGCAGCCCGTGTCCAAGCGCTGTTCGAGGATGGAGCCGTCACGACAGGAACATCCATTTTGGCCCTCTTTGAATTCGATCTGCGACTGCATCACTTGGGGATGGACGAATCAACTCGCACAACTGAACTGAGCCGTTACCGCGCGTTGCTCAATGAGATTGTGAACGTCGATGAGGCGGTGCGAAAGGAAGGAATTCGCCTGCGCATTAGGTCAAGTAACCGAGTGCCTTCAATGGACATATTGATCGCCGCCACGGCTTCACTGCAAAGCGCTACGCTCGTCCATCGCGATCCGCACTTCGCCGCCATTCCGGCGCGGTTGCTGAAGCAGGAAACACTCCCGGCAAAATGAATTCATGGCCGGCTGAGAAATTTGCCGTCCGTTTTATCAGGGCAACTGTCGGCAGACTTATATCGGAAATCAAAGCAGTTCTAGCGGACGCGCGTTTTGCGGGGGCGGGAAAAGATGATCCAGTTCGGTGAGCTGCGCGCGACTCAGTTTGTGGTTAAGCGCGCCCAGATTTTCCTTTAGCCGCTCGCGGCTGCCGGTTTTCGGAATGACGATGATGTCATCGTGACTCAGCAGCCACGCCAGGGCCGCTTGGGCGGCGGTCATGTTATGCCGCCGCGCAAACTCGGTTAGCTGGGGATTCCGCGCCAGCTTCGCCCGCTCGATCGGCGAGTAAGCCATCACCGGAATCTGCCGCTCGCGCAACCACGGCAGCAAGTCCCATTCAATCCCCCGCCGAGATAAGTTGTAGAGAAGCTGGTCAGTGGCCACCGCCTCTCCCCCGGGCAGGTTGGAAAGCTCCCGCATGTCCGCCATGTCCAGATTGCTGACGCCGTAATGACCTATCTTGCCCGCTCGCTGGAGGGCGAGAAAAGCCTCCATCGTTTCGGCCAGCGGAACCTCTCCGCGCCAGTGCAAAAGATAAAGATCAATCCGGTCCGTGCCCAGCCGGTGCAAACTCCGTTCGCAGGCCTCCACTGTCCCTTTGCGCGTCGCGTTGTGCGGATAAACTTTGCTGACCAAAAAAACACTTTCGCGGCGGCCTTGCATGGCTTCGCCCACCAACTCCTCGACTTTGCCTTCGCCGTACATTTCAGCCGTGTCAATCAGAGCCGCACCCAGGTCAAGGCCCAGCCGAATCGTCGCGATTTCCTCCGCCCGGCGCCGCGGCGTTTTCCGCCATGCACCAAGTCCCCAACCCCAAGGCTGGCACGGGCTCGCCAGAAGGTAGTTTGACGGTTTTCACGTTGCGCAATCAGTCAATCAAGTCGTAATGCAAACTCGTTCCCATTCTGCTTCCAATCCGCGTCGCTGAACCCAATCGTTCAAGACCGCGCGGTCTAGTTGCGCGCCCGAAACCGCGACCATCGAACGGATATCACGCAAATGTTTTTCTGAGTTGCCCTCACGGTAGTATTCCAACTTCCGCACGATGACGTATTCCGGAGGCGCCAGAGAAATAGAGCTTTCCCCAATCGTATAAACCCTGGCATGGCGGAACGCCCACCCGTGTAATTCATCTCGATTGGCCGTGTAAAAATCCGCCTTCAAACCCGACTCAGTATGAATGATATTAAAGTGACCACGCTGGTCCCGGGCCATCTCATTCATAATGACGATCGAGGGCGGAACGTAAAAGGCCGGTCCTGGAAACACTAAGCGGAGCTTCTCCACATCATCGGGGCGCAAAAAGACAACAAAGTCAATATCGTGTGTAACGCGAGGTTCGCCGTAAAGCATTGCGGCGACACTGCCACTCACCAAGTAACGAATGCCGAGTTGGTTCAGCGGTTGCGCAAACAACTGGATCAGGTCAGGTTCGGGCATGGGAAAATATTCGCCTTACTTCGTCCTCGAGTTTTTGTTCCGGCCACTCAGGGTTCTGGCTGCGCAAGAAGGCCATCTTATGCCGCCGCATCGTCCAGTAAAGCCGGTGCGCTGCCTGCCAGCGTTGCTGCGGAGTCATGTTCCGAAACACCTCAATTTGTTCAGGACTTGCTTCTTCATCCGCCAGCATGAGAAAACTGTGCGGCGTAACGCTGCATCAGGCAAGCGAGTAATGACGGAGGAATCGTTTGTTTTAGGGTGACGCGAATGTGAGGCAAAATTCTTCAATAGCCGTGAGGCCTGTTCCGGAGCCAAAGCGGAACTGACGTTCCTCGCTCCAAGGCGCTTCGCGCAACCAGGCCTGATTCTTGACTTTACAATGCGAGGGTGACACCCTGCGAGAGTTGAAAACAATTTCAATCCGAAAGCTGCGTGCCCGGGCTGGGAAGCCCGGACGCCAGGTGGCCGAGCAAGGCCGAATCCTGGTTGCAGATTACGAGCGCGCCGCCATAAGAACAGCGTCTGAGACAGCGCCTGCCAGGCCGCCTTATTTCGCCAGCCGCCAATTCATCAATCCAAAGATGAAACGATGGATTGAAACCGGCGCGTTGGGCCGGGGCGGAATGGATGTGACGACGGGTGTCTCAAATGATCGCGAAGACCGAGGCTGATGCTGTACTTTGAGACCAGATCCCTGGCGCGGCTGTATATTGCGGATTCTGGCTGGGAAAAAGTGCGAGCCTGGGCGGGAACTGACCAGATTATCTGCGCCGTTCACGGTCGTTCGTCTTGCCCGGCATCGCTCGCCCACTTGCATACCTCTTTTATTCACTTTGCCTCTCCTGATTATTGGTTTCATTTTCCAAGCCGATGAAGACGTTGCCCCACTGGAGCGTTATCTACCTGATCAGTGAATGGGTCATCCGGCTCGCTATGCTGGTCTTTGTTCCGCGCCAGCGCGCGGCGGCGGCTTCGCGCACCTGGCTTCTTTTTATTTTTTTGCTGCCCTGGCCGGGATTAATTGTCTATGCGCTGGTTGGCCGAATTTATTTGCCGAAGGACCGGTTGGAACGGCAAACGCGCGCCTCCCAAAAAATTCGCGTCGTGCAGCAACAAATGCTTTCACAGAAACCGTTGCGGCCCGACCTCCCCGCCAATATCACTCCGCTGGCCACGCTGGCGACGCGCTTGGGCGACTTCGAGCCATGGCCGGGCAATGGCGTCGAGTTGTTGACAGATTATGCGGGGTCGCTCGACCGCTTGATGGCGGATATCGAGGGGGCGCGCAGCCATGTCCATTTGTTGTATTACATTTATGAGAACGATGCCATCGGAGTGCGAGTGGCGGAGGCGCTGGGACGCGCAGCCAGGCGCGGGGTGCGCTGCCTCGTCCTGCTCGATGCGGTCGGCTCCAAACGCGCTTTGAAAAAGCTGGCCGGTTCGATGCGGGCCAATGGCATCGAAGTGACAGCGCTGATGCCGGTCGGACTTTTTCGGCGCAATGCGGCGCGGTTTGATTTGCGCAATCACCGAAAAATCGCGGTGATTGACGGCGCGATTGGCTACGCCGGTTCGCAAAATATCACCGAGGGCAAATTCGTGGCCGGATTCCCCAATGAGGAGATGGTCACGCGGGTGAAGGGGCCGGTGGTGTGGCAGTTGCAAGCCGTTTTTTTGGCCGATTACTACCAGGAGACGAACACGGTGCTGGAGGACCCTCGCATGTTTCCCGAACCGAGCGAAGCGGGGGAAAGCATCGCGCAAGTGGTGCCGAGCGGGCCGGGCTATCGCCGCGATAACGGGCAGGAGTTAATGGTCGCCCTGCTCTACGCGGCCCGCGAGCGGGTCGTCTTGACGACTCCTTACTTTGTGCCGGACGAGCCGTTCCTGGAGGCGTTGCTCTCGGCGGCGCGGCGAGGGGTGGACGTTCACCTGGTGGTGTCCCGCCATGCCAATCAACTTCTGACTCAGTTTGCGCAACGCTCGTTTTACGATGAATTGCTGGAGGCGGGAGTGAAAATTCATCTTTACGAGCCGCGCTTTCTACATGCCAAGTATCTGACCGTCGATCGGGATGTGGCTTTGGTCGGTTCGGCTAATATTGACATCCGCTCGTTTGTTCTCAATGCGGAGATCAGCATTGTTTTCTACGGCGGAAAAGTGGTTGAGCATCTCCGAGAACAGGAGGAAAAACACTTCGCCCAGAGCGCGTTGCTGCTCGCGGAGGAGTGGCGGCGGCGCCCGTTGTTTACCCGCACCTTTCAGGGCATCGCCCGGCTGGCCGATTCATTCCTCTAATGGTCTGATTTCGACGAAGGACTTTCTTTTCGCGCTCTTTTCTGATAAACTGCCAAATGGTCTGATTGCGAAATTCGAGTCATGTCTAAGCAATTCATTAGAATCGGCGGCGCGCGCCAGCATAATCTGAAGAACCTGAGCCTCTCCATCCCCCGCGACAAATTAGTCGTGATTACGGGGTTGAGCGGCTCGGGCAAGTCGTCCCTCGCCTTCGATACCATCTACGCCGAGGGCCAGCGCAAATACGTCGAGTCGCTTTCCGCTTACGCGCGGCAATTTCTCGATCAAATGGAAAAGCCGGACGTCGATTTTATCGAGGGGCTTTCGCCGGCCATCGCCATCGAACAGCGCGGGTCTGGAACAAATCCGCGTTCGATTATTGCGACCACGACGGAAATTTACGATTACCTTCGCCTGCTCTTCGCCAATGTCGGCCAGGCCCATTGTCCGGCCAGCGGCGAACCGATTTCCCAGCAAACGACCAGTGACATTGTCGATAAGATTTTAGTCCTGCCCGCCAAAACCCGCATCATGCTGCTGGCGCCCGTGGTCAGCCAGCAGAAGGGCGAGTTTCGCGACGTGATCGAGCGCCTGGCGCGGGAGGGGTTTGTCCGCGCGCGCATTGATGGCGGCCTGGTGGAGTTGAGCAGCAATGTCCGCGTCAAGCTCGAAGCCAAACAGCGCCATACAATCGAGGCCATCGTCGATCGTCTGGTGATCGATGACAAAATCCGCACGCGCTTAAGCGACTCGGTCGAGACGGCGCTAAAGTGGGGCGAAGGCCGTCTTTTGCTTTTGCAACAACCCGGTGAGGCGGCCGATAAGTCCCTCTGGACGGAATCGCTCCACTCCAATCGCAACTACAGTCCGGCCACGGGAGAAAGTTTTGACCCGGTGACGCCGAAACACTTTTCCTTTAACTCGCCGCTGGGGGCCTGCCCGGTTTGTCATGGACTTGGGCAAAAGCTTGTCTTTGACGAACACCTTGTTGTCCCCGATGAAGAGAAGTCGCTGGAAAAAGGGGCGGTCCTGCCTTGGCGTCGCGGCAATAAACGGATGATCGTTTATTACAAAGCGCTGTTGCGCGGCCTGGCGCAGCACTATGGGCAAAACCTGGAAACACCTTGGAAAAATTTGCCCGCCGACTTTAAAGAAAAGTTGTTGCGGGGCACCGGCGCGGAAGAAATCACCTTCAATTTTTGGCGGGCCGGCAAAGTGAGCAAGATGCAAAAGCCGTTCGAGGGAATCATCCCGAATCTCGAACGCCTTTATCTCGAGAGCGAAAGCGAGTTCACCAAGAACCGCCTGAAAAGTTTCATGAACCCGCAGCCTTGCGACGCTTGCCAGGGCCGCCGGTTGAAACCGGAAATTCTCGCCGTCACCCTGGGCGATCTTCCCCACCCCGCTCCCACTCCGCCGGGCCTTTCCATCATGGACGTTTGCCAGATGTCCGTCGAAGAAGCGGACCGTTTTTTCGCAGGGCTGAAACTGACCGAGTTCCAACAAAAAATCGCGGCGGAAGTGATCAAGGAAATTCGCGCCCGCCTCGGCTTTCTAAAAAATGTGGGGTTGGGGTATCTGACCTTAAACCGGGAAAGCGGCACCTTGAGCGGCGGCGAGGCGCAACGCATCCGTCTGGCCACGCAAATCGGCGCGGGGCTGGTCGGCGTCCTTTATATTCTTGACGAGCCGAGCATCGGCTTGCATCAGCGCGACAACGAGCGTTTGCTCAAGTCGCTGGAAGGACTGCGCGACCTGGGCAATTCCGTCCTGGTGGTGGAACACGACGAAGACACCATTCGTCGCGCCGATTACGTGCTCGATCTCGGTCCCGGCGCAGGCGTGCGCGGCGGCGAACTGGTGGCGGCGGGAGCGGTTGCGGACATCGAGGCCAACCCCCATTCGCTGACCGGCCAATATCTCAAAGGCGACTTGAAAATCGCCATTCCCAAAACGCGCCTCAAACCTTCCGTCGAGCGCGGCTGGATTGAAGTTCTCGGCGCCCGGGAAAACAACCTGCAAAACATCGACGTCCGCATTCCGCTCGGCCTTTTGACCACGGTGACCGGCGTCAGCGGTTCCGGCAAAAGCACGCTGGTGGATGATATTTTACGCCGCGCTTTGTTTCGCAAATTTTACGGCTCCAAAGAACAGCCAGGCGCGCATCGTGTCTTGTGCGGTTTCGAGTCCCTCGACAAAGTGATCGTGATCGATCAAACGCCCATTGGCCGGACGCCGCGCAGCAACCCGGCCACTTACACCGGCATGTTCAATCAAATTCGCGATCTGTTTGCCAAGCTGCCCACCGCGCGCATTCGCGGTTATGAAGCGGGACGTTTCAGTTTCAACGTCAAGGGCGGACGCTGCGAGAAATGCCAGGGCGACGGGCTGATCAAAATCGAAATGCACTTTCTGCCGCCCATCTACGTCACCTGCGAAGCCTGCCATGGCCGGCGCTACAATCGCGAGACGCTGGAAATCCATTTCAAGGGAATGAACATCGCCGACGTTCTCGATATGACGGTCGATGAAGCCGTGACCTTTTTCCGCGCCATCCCCAAGATTTACGATCCTTGCCTGACGCTGGCCGAGGTCGGCCTGGGTTACGTGCGCTTGGGCCAATCCGGCACCACCCTCAGCGGAGGCGAAGCGCAACGCATCAAGCTGGCGGGCGAACTCAGCCGCAAAGCCACCGGCCAGACTCTCTACATCCTCGATGAGCCTACCACCGGCCTCCATTTTCACGACGTGGCCAAGTTGTTGGACGTCTTATTCAAACTACGCAATGCCGGCAACACCCTCATCATCATCGAGCACAACCTGGATGTGATCAAAACCGCCGACTGGGTCATTGACATGGGTCCCGAAGGCGGCGCGAGCGGCGGACGGATCGTCGCCGAAGGCCCGCCGGAAAAAATCGCGCGAACGCCGGAAAGCTACACCGGCCAGTATTTAATGCGCATCCTTTAGGGTGCAGCGTGTAGCGTCGAGGGTATGCCTCGACAGTTGAGCCGCAGGCTCAACTCTACGACCCTCAGCGAGAGCGGCCGCTGGACGGATCGTTGCCAAAGGCCCGCTCGAAAAAATCGCGCGAACGCCGGAAAGCTACACCGGCCAATTTTTAATGCGCATCCTTTAGGGTGCAGCGTGTGGCGTCGAGGCTGTGCCTCGACTGTTGAGCCACAGGCTCAACTCTACAACCCTCAGCGAGGGCGGCCGCTGGACGTTTAACCATCAGATTTTAGTTTTTGATTGAAGCATGGGGCGCGGCTGATACTTTGGGCCGAGTTGTTTATTATGACCGTTGATTCGCCAAAAGACTATTCGTGGGCTGAGTACTTGGACTGCATGGAGGGTGGTTCCGATGTCCTGACGCTGCCGCCCAGCAAAACTTCCAAACCGGATCCCAAGGCCTCGCTTATTCATGGGCTTGGGCTGACGCTGGCGCTGACCGCCGGTGCGGTCTGGTTGAGCGAAGCGCCCATTTGGCCTTTTACATTGCCAGGCAAACGCCACCCCATCGAGGCAGTCATGCTGGCCATTGTTTTTGGCATGATTTTCAGCAATGTGTGGCGTCTGCCAAAAAGCTGCATTCCCGGCATCAAATTTTCGGTAAAAAAATTGCTGCCCCTGGGCATTATCCTGTTGGGAGCGCGGCTGGACTTTCGATCGGTCATCAAGGTCGGCGCGGCCGCCGTCGGGCTGAGCGTGCTGGAAACGTTCGTCGCTTTTGCGCTGTTGGTCTGGCTTTCGCGTCAATTAAAATTGCCGCGAAAGCTGGGCCTTCTTCTCGGCGTGGGCACGGCCATTTGCGGCGGAACGGCCATTGTCGCCACCGCGCCGGTGATCGAGGCTGACGAAAAGGATGTCGTCTTTGCCGTCGCCACGGTGACGTTGCTCGGATTGATCTGGATGTTTGTCCTGCCGATCCTGGGAGAAGCCCTCGGCCTGAGCGCCAAGGCCTTTGGGGTATGGGCCGGACTGTCCATTCATCAAACCCCGCAAGTCATTGCCGCTGGATTTGCCTATGGCAAAAATCCCGCCTTGGCGGGAAGCACCGCGACCATCGTGAAGATGGCCCGCGTTTGCCTGCTGGCGCCAGTGGTTTTTGCCGTCGGCTGGCTGCACGCGCGCGGCGAAGCCAGCGGGCGCGTGGGAGTGGCCAAAAAGAACATCAGTTACTTTAAACTTTTCCCCATGTTCGTGTTTGGTTTTTTGGCCATGGCGCTGCTGCGCACGGTTGGGTTGCTGCCGAATCTGGAATTCATCAAGTCAGGCTTTTTTAACGGAGGAGATTATCGGATCGACCTGGCGGCTATGTTTGATCAAATTTCCAAATACTGCATCGTCATCGCCATGGCGGGGGTGGGACTGGAGACGACGCTCACCGCCATGAAGCAAACGGGGTTGAAGCCCTTTCTGGCCAGCCTGGCGGCGGCGCTCATCGTGACGGGGTTGGTCCTGTTCCTCATCAAAGCCCTCGGGATCAACTGAGGTTTGCTATTGGCTCAAGACCCATCTGGCCAAGGCATCGACTTGGGCGGGAGTAAACTGATCGAATGACGGCATTCCGATCTGCCCCCATTGGCCGGAGCCGCCGTGAGTAATTTGATGAGCGACTTTCTCCATGGCGTCGGGCCGGCCGCGGTATTTGGCCGCCACGTCTTTATAAGCGGGGCCGACGACTTTAACCGCGACATTATGGCAAGCCAAACAGCCGAATTTTTGCGCCAGAACTTTGGCATCGAGCGATGCGCTGGCCGAAGTTCCCGCCATGGTTGCTGGAGCAGGCGCTCCCGTGCCATAATTTCCCGCGAAATAGGCGGACAACGCATCGATTTGCTCTGGCGGAATGGGCGCGCCGTATTTGTCCTTCATTTTTTGGACTTCGGCTTTCCAAAAGTCGAGCCCCTTGGGCGGTTGCATGGAAGCGTAATCGGCCGAATGGCAGGTCAGACATTGGCCATTGGCTATCTGCGCGCCGGACCCTGGTTTGAAAACCGCCGTTTCAAGCGGCAGAGTGATTCTTACCACTTCCGCCTTTAACCCGGGAAGCGCCAGCAAACTGAGGAGTATCAAAATTCTTTTCATGGGCGTATCACGCAGCTTTGATGTGGACGGTTTCGACAACATTCCGCATGTAGCCCGACGGGTTCCACGAGGGATCGTCCGGCTGGGTTTGACCATTGCGGCTGGTGGCGCGCGATTTTAATTCATGTTCGCCGGCGGAAGGAGTGAACCGGGACTTCCATTCCCGGAACGAGTATTTGCCCAAATCCGCCCCAAGCTCTGCGTCGCGCCATTGGCCCTTTCCGTCTGAGAAGGATACTTTGTCAATCCCGGAGCCGCCGTCAAAGGCAATGCCGCGAACTTCCACACTCTGCCCGGCCGTGAGGGTTTGGCCGTCGGAAAGGCTGGTGATGAAAGACCGGACATCGTAGCGCTTAATCGGAACCGTGCTGGCAGGCTTTGTCCCAGGCGCGACGCAAGCGCAGGAATTGTCTGGAATGCGATAGGCCGTCTTCATCCAGAAATTTTCCAAGGTGTCGTTAATGACCGTGATTTCATTGACGTGCTTGACCCAATAGGTGCCGTAATAACCCGGCACGATCAGCC
>DASRLE010000187.1:0-3556 GCA_035648615.1 Saccharimonadales bacterium (SeqCode)
GGCCGTGGCCATCTGCGCGATGGTTTCTTCCAACGTAGTCAGCGTGTCCAAAAGCTCATGTTCGATGTGCGTCATAATGTGCGGCAGCCCAACAAAGTTTGAATCTTCAGCTTATCGTCCTGAAAAAAATAGCCCTGATTCATCAGAAAAACATCGCCAAATTTGTATCTGCGATGTAAATGATAGCACCCTGACGAAAAACAGACAGAAAAAATATTATTTCATGGATAACCTTTCCAGTGAGCAATCCTATCTCGGTGTCGAATGCGGCGCGACGCATTCCATCGCGCTCTATGCGCCAGGCGGAAACCAGCCCTGCCACCGGGCGGAGTTTGGGCCTGCCAATCTTCGCCTCCTGGATGACGCCGCTTTGCTGGAACATTTCACGAAAATCAAAAGCATCCAACCCGATCCCGCGCCGCCTCTGACCGGACTGGCCATCGGCATGGCCGGGATGCGCACGGACTCCGACCGCCAGCGAGTTTTATCGGCCGCCGCCAAAGTTTGGCCCGCCACCCCTTGTTATCCCACCAACGATCTGGAGACAGCGCTCGTCGCCGGTGAATCCACCGCCAAGACCAAACCCGTCGCCCGTGTTTTAATTTTGAGCGGGACCGGCTCATGTTGTTTTGGGCGAAAGGCCGACAAACAAACCGTTCGCTACGGGGGTTGGGGGCACATTTTGGGTGACAAAGGCAGCGGCTACGAAATCGGATTGAGGGGCCTGAAGGCGTCCGTTTATTACCTGGATCGCGACGGTCAATGGTCTCTGCTGGGCCGGAAGCTTTTGGAGGCTCTTCAACTCAACGAGCCTGACGATTTGATCGAATGGACGCGCACGGCCGCCAAATCGGAAGTCGCCGCGCTGGCACTGCCGGTTTTCACGGCCGCCGCCGAAGGCGACAAAATCGCCCGCGACATCTTGACTGGCGCGAAAGAGTCGCTGGCCAACGACGGAGTGGATTGCGCCCGCCGCCTGGTCAAACGCGGCGCGGCGGTGGAATTCATCCTGGCCGGCAGCGTTCTGTTGAAGCAGGCGGCGTTCGCCCGGCAAGTCCGTTCGCGGCTGCTGGAACTTTGGCCCGGGGCCTCGGTGACGTTCTTGCGGCGGGAAGGCGTTTGGGGCGCTCTGGAATTGGCCAAAGAACACTTTGGCGGAAAACAGCCCTTCACCCCGCTCCCTGAGATTCACCACAGCCCCGCGCTCTTGCCGGACGACACAATATTGCCCACGTCGTCCACGCTCTCGCCGACCGAGCAACGAAACCCGCTCTCGAACAAGCTGGACCGCATGTCCCTGCCCAAAGCCGTCGCGCTGATGATCGAGGAGGAAGCGAAAGTCAGTCAGGCCCTTCTTAAGGAAAAACTAAAAATTGCCCGCGTCATTGAGATGGTCGTCGAGACCTTTCGCCGCGGAGGACGGCTCTTTTACGTGGGCGCGGGCACGAGCGGACGCCTCGGCATCCTCGACGCCGCCGAGTGTCCTCCCACCTTCCGCATTCCGGCTGACCACGTCCAAGGCATCCTGGCCGGCGGCCAAACCGCCATTTGGAAATCCGTCGAAGGCGCCGAAGACAGTCCGGCGGCGGGCGCATCGGCCATCGATTACCGGGGCATCACCCAACGCGACGTCGTCGTTGGCATCGCGGCCAGCGGACGAACGCCCTTTGTTTGGGGCGCTTTGGGCGCGGCCCGGCAGCGCGGCGCCAAAACCGTCCTGCTTTGTTTCAACCCGCATTTAAAAATCCCCGCCTCCATCCGTCCCGACGTGGTCATCGCCGCCGACGTAGGCCCGGAAGTCTTGACTGGTTCAACTCGCCTCAAGGCCGGCACCGCCACCAAAGTCGTGTTGAACACCGTGACGACCCTGGCCATGGTGCGCCTGGGCAAAGTGATGAGCAACCTGATGGTTGACCTAAACGCCTCAAACCGGAAACTGCGCGAGCGCGCCGTGCGCATCGTCCAAGCCGTGACCGGCGCCGACGCCATCGCCGCCCATGCCGCCCTCGAAAAATCCGAATGGATTGTCAAAGCCGCCTGTCAACACTTGAGATAACATCGGGTATAAGAGAGGAAAACAATGATTTAACCGCAAAGAGCACAAAGAGCGCATAGAAAGAGTCAAGCGGGCGTTCAAAACCGCGTGCCTTTTTTATTTCCTCTATGCGATCTTTGCGCTCTTTGCGGTTAATTCCCTCTTACTCTTTGCGGTTGGTCTTATCCAGCAAGTTGTTGCAGAACAGCGCACAAGGCCGTCAGGCGCGGGCAGGCGACACCGGCATGCCGGGCTTGACGCAAAGGTTCAAAAAAGAGGGCAGGCAGTTCCAGTTCCTGGCCGTGTTCGAAGTCGATCAAGGTGGAGGCCTTGTAGGCGGACATCTCGCGGGTGCGGGCAATTTGGCGCTCGGCGGCGGATTCTGGCACGGCCAAACCCAGGGCTTGCGCGGCGTGGATGGTTTCGAGCATCAGTTCGCACACCAATTTCTCCCAGCGTGGATCGGCCAGCAAAATGTCGGTGGTCAGGCATGGACCCAAGGGGCGCGACGGGTCCACTGCCCCATGTAGAACGGCGTCCAAGCCCGCAGCGCTGGCCACCCCAAGGCCGTTGAAGGGAATGTTCCAGACCAGCTTTTCCCAATGGGCCTTGGCCAAGTCTTCGGCCACGGTGCAGGGCACGCCGGATGCCGCCACCATGGCCGCGAGGCGGTGGGTGCGCGGTTGGGAAGGCCGGCCATATTCACCCATCACGACGGCGCCGTGCGCAATGTGCTGAATCACCCCCGGCGCGATGCGGTTCAAGCAAACGAAACAAAGGCCGCCCAATGTTTTCTCCGCACCCGCCACCGCAGCGACGGCTTCCTCATTGCCCAAGCCATTTTGCAGGGTCAATACAACTGTCTGCGCGCCTATCAAGGGAGGCAAAAGATGCGCCAAAGCAAAATTGGCGGTGGTCTTCAGCGCGATGATCACCAAGTCCGCCGGGCCGATTTCCCCAGGGTCCCGCGCGCAATCGGGCTGGACGTTGAAATCCCCCTCCGCGCTTTGCACAGTCACTCCGTTGGCGCGCACTGCGTCATAATCGGACCGCAGGAGAAAATGGACATTCCGGCCCGCCCGGCAAAGTCGCGCCCCATAATAGCTGCCCAACGCCCCGCATCCAACCACCGCGATTTTCATAGCAGGAACAAAAAAGGCGCTCCGCGAAAATCAAAGCGCCACCCAACTCGGCAAATTCAGTGCGCGCCCAGAATGGCGTCTTTGGCGGCTTTGGCCACTCGGAACTTGACGACCTTTTTGGCGGGGATTTGGATGCTCGCACCCGTCGCGGGATTGCGGCCAATACGGGCTTTGCGGTTGACCAGCACGAGCTTGCCAATCCCTGGCAACGTGAAGGTATTCTTGGCGTGCTTGTAAGCCAGGGCGGCCAGATGGTCGAGGAGTTCGACGCTGGCTTTTTTGGTCAATCCGCCCTTGGTCGCGATCTCAGCGGCCAATTGAGATTTGGAAAGTGCTTTTGCCATATAATGTGTGTGGGTTCTCGGTTAATAATTGGTCG
>DASRLE010000188.1:0-12566 GCA_035648615.1 Saccharimonadales bacterium (SeqCode)
AGCCAGAATCACGATGAGCGCAATCCATTGGTCGCGGGCGGGACGGAAACCCAAAAGAAAAAGAAAGCCGTAACCGAGGCCAATTTGCGAAAGGGTATCCTCGAAGGTCCAATTCGCATGCCCGGCGTTAATCGAACGCAATACGACCCCGAGCAGAACCAGAACCGCCGCGCGGCCCAAGGCGTGGACGGTCATCTGGCGGCGGGATTGCCCGCGAGCCAAACGGCTGCCCATAGAAAAAGGCAATACCACTCCCACCAAAAAAGAAAAGGAAGGCTGGATCAAATCATGCAACGAACAGCCGGCCCACGCGGCGTGGCTTTGTTGATGACAAAGAAACTTCCAGAAGGCGCTTTCCGGGCGGGCCTTGGCGACGGCACAAAATTGCAGGGCTTCAGCCATCATGAGAAACATCACCCATCCCCGATAGACGTCGAGGGAAGCCAACCGCTGCGAGGCGCGCGATGTCTCAGGCAACGGCGGGTGTATTGTCACGAGGGGAAGCGGGCGCATCGGCAGGTTCCGCTGGAACTTCCGGAGGGCGCCACGGAGCTTCGAAGATGCGGACCGGCTTGAAAAACCCCTTCACTTTTTGGGGCGATAATTCGATGCAGGAGGCGGCCAACGCCGGGTCTTCGCGTTGCAGGGCCAAATAGGTGCCTTCGCCGATAATAATGCGGCCATGCCCGGAAACTCCTTCGAGGCGGCTGGCCAGGTTCACTTCCCGTCCGAATACGGTATAATTGACAATGTGCGCGTCCGAACCCATAAAACCGGCAATGGCCACGCCGGTGTTAATCCCGCTGCCCATGCTCAAGAGGGGCAACGGCCGGTGGGCCGGAAGTCCCATGCGCAGGCGGGCCTCGTTCTCCTCCTCGCGCCGTTTGTTCTGTTGTTCGCGCAGGGTATTGAGACCCATCAAGGCCTGCTGCGCCTCGATGGCGGCGCGCACGGCATGCAAGGCGTGATGAGGGTTGTGCAAGGGGGCGCCCCAAAAAGCCATTACGCAGTCGCCAATATATTTGTCGAGGGTGCCCTGGTGTTTCTTGACACATTCGGCAATCGTCCCGAGATAAAGGCTGACGGTGTTCATCACTTCGCGCGCCTGCTCGTCGTAATACTTGTCAGCCGCCAAGGGACCCAGATTATTTTCCCGGACGTATTCCGCGCCCTGCACCTGCGCGGTGTCGGTTAATTCGGTGAAACCTCGAATATCGGCAAAATAAACCGTGATCTCGCGCCGTATCCCATCGAGTGAAATGGTCTGGGCCTCCAAGACTTGGTTGACCACGTCCGGTGAAACGAGGCGGGAAAAAAGCGACCTGACTCTTTTCTTTTCGGTTTGTTCCGCGCGCACGCGATAGGTCAGGGCTGAAAGATGCGTAATAAAGCCCGCGCAAAAGAGGGGCAGGACGATCGGCACCCAAATTCTCCAACCAACAAACAACCCCACCGCCACTACCAAGTAAACGGCGGACGCCGCCAGCATCACGAGCGATCCGGTCAACGGCCGCGCCACCACCCAGGTGATCCATGCGGCCAGCGCGCCAACCAAAATGATGAGCAACAGATTGACCGCCAGCGGAGTCGTCCGAATAAAACGTCCTGTAATGAGGGAATTGGCCACGTTCCAGTGCTTGACAACCAGATGGGTTGCGCTCTCCAAGGCCGTGGCGCCGACGTCGGCCAGATCATTGCCCGTCGCGGTCGAACCGATGACGACCACTTTGTCCTTCCAGTAATTGGGCACAGGCTGGCCCTTGGCGCGATCCATGTACGAGCGCAAAAGCTCATCAAACGAACCCGCCTTGAGCCGGGGATCGTTCAATCCCATCGACCAATCAATGTAAAAGTAGCCCTGGGAATCAACCGGTATGACGCGAGTGACTCCCTGGTCGTTCGACAGCACGATGCGATGATGGGGCAGATCGATCTGGGCCTTGTCCAAATCCAGGTGCAAGTGATGGGCGGCGAGCACAATTCCCAAGCTCCAGGCTCGAAACGGGGTGTAAGGCAGAAACTCCGTCGGGACGTTCGGGGGAACGGGATCAACGATATTGGTGGTGTCAATCATCCCGGACTTATTTAGAGGAAATTCAATCGGTTCATCTTCGCGTTGGCGATAGAAAGTGATTTTGTTCGTTTCGATTTTCGTCTTGGCCAATTTCAGACCGTATCTGGTGTCGATTTGAAGGATGAACGGATGCCAGCGGTGGTAGTCCCGGAAAGCCTGCGTCCGTCGCAAAACGCCATCGGCATCTTTTTGGACCGAGATATTGCCGATCTTCCACGCATTGGTCTGAAGTTCGCGCGTCGGCAGCAGGTCCTCATCGGCGGCTAGAACGACATTGCCTGAGTTTTTTAGTTCCTGGGCGAAATAGGAATCAGACGGCAGGGTGTTGCCGTCGGGCAGCGAAACGGCTGGGAGGTCGGAACGTTTTTCCGCAAAAAGAACATCAAAGCCAACGACTTCCGCTCCCTCGGTGGATAATTCGTGCAGGGCGCGGGCGTAAACGGAGCGAGGCCAGTATAAACCAAACGCAAAACCCAGCGTGCCGCTATTGACGGCGGCAATCGTCTCGTCGCTGATTTCAACGACTCCCAGGTTTGTCGAACCGACGGAGAACTGTCTGGCGTAATCGTAGGCGAATCGCACGCGCGCATCATACGTCATCCACTCCAAACGCTGAAAAGCCAAAATATGGAATGTCTCCAGAAGGCAAACGCCCAATATCACGGGGGCCGCAATAAAAACAATCGGCGATTTTAGGAAGTTCAGCCGCACAAGACTGAAGCTAAACAAAAAGCCCGGAGCAACACAAGCTGCTCCGGGCAAAAAGAATCAAACAATCCGCGTTTTCCAGTCGCGCTCTATGAAGAGGCGGGCGCACCAGAAGGCTGGCTTCCCGTGGGGAAGGGCGACCTGATGACCGGGATGGGCGGGGGTTGAAAGTTTTGAGTATCGATAAACGCCGCCACCGCAGTGATAATGTCCCGATATTCCTGAATCAATTCGACAGGCGTCGGGCGAACGTCGCCGTCCCCGGGCGTCCACGACTCACCGGTTCTGAGCACTTTAACCACGGTGTTGCCTTCCACCACAGCCGAGACAATCAATTGCCCCGTCACGCTGGTAAAGGTAACGACAAAGCGGCCATCGCCCTGCGGCTTGACGGTCACTTCAAAATCCGTGCCGCGAATTCCGGCGACACCGTGGGGCGTCTTGATCTCGTAGCGGGAATTGGCGGAAAGTTTCTTTACGTTGCCGAGAACGGAACCACTTTCCAAGTCCAGCATCGTTTCTGTATCACCTTCGCGGCGGGTGCCGGTATAGGTCATGGTGGGAATCTGCATCGTCGTGTTCTCTGTGACACGGACGGCAGATTTGCCGTTGACTTGAATATCGGCAGTGGATGCAGCGCCCGTTCGAATTGAAACTCCTGCGGCCAATTCAGAGTTGTTCTTCAGCGGCATCCAGGATCCGTTTTCCTGGTAAGTGACATCGCCGTGGACGGCCCGGACGATGGCTTTGCCTTCGAGGCGGCCCTCTTCGGCTGAATGGAGACTAGTTACGCCTGCCAGAGCAAGCCCCAACGCGCACACAATTATATTTTGGATTCTTTTCATAAAATTCCAGAGCATCTATTAGCAATGACCGTAACGATTTAAGAAGAAATGTCAACTTAATAATCGTTCCAATGCATTTATTTAAAACGAATCGGCCCAAGATGTCCATCTCATTTTTTAAATAAATCTGACGGGTCGGCCATTCTTCGTTTCAATAAATCCAAGTCCCACGCTGCCAACGGGTTCCAATACACCTTCAATGAATACTCGAACCAGCGTTGCGCGGTTGCGTAGTCTCCCAGCTCGATAAAATGCCGGGCCACATAGATGGCGACGTAACAATTATTGCGATCCAGCCGCTCGGCCCGATCAAAATAAGGCGTCGCTTTCTTTTGTTCTCCGATCCAATCCAGGCACATCCCGTAGCCAATGGGCGTGAACGGGTAATAAGGATTGGACGCCATCGACATGGCGTACCATTTCATTGCCTCCTTTGCTTGCGCCTCGTAACCGGCATTGCCCTGCTGGCTTAAAGCGCGGAAATACTCGCCCAGCGAATAGGTCGTTTCATAATTGGCCGGCTCGGCCGCGTAGGCGTTCCGCAACGCTGTCAAATTATTTTTCCAGGAGGTGGTGGCCGTCACGGCCCGCCCCAGCCAAAAGGTCTCGCGCCCCATTCTCTGTCCCTCGAAAATTAAATAGCCCGCCGCCAGCAAGGCCATTCCTGTCAAGAGGACTTTTCCACTGGGGCCGGGATTTTTCCAAAACCTCTCCGTGACAAAACGTCCATGGGCCGCGATCAGCGCCATCAACATGATGGCCACGACGGCGTTGGCCGGGATGTGCATATTGAAGTCAACAATAGAGTGAAGCAGGAGCGTCAACAATCCTATTAAAGCGCCCATCAAAAAGGCGGCCTTGTCGCTCCGGGGCGGTCCAGGCTCGGAACTTGTTTTGCGCACCGCCCTCCAGCTATTTCGCGCCCCGCCATAGAGCAAGCCGCACGCCGCCGCGATGATGGCCATGCCGGCCACGCCCCATTCGCAAAGAGTGTTCAGGTAATCGTTATGCACATAGACCGGCCGGTTCTGCACCGTGGGCGGGCGGTAAAGGCTGAACTCCGCATCGAATTGCCCTGGGCCCGCGCCCCACCAGACATGGCGCTTGAAAATCTCAAGGCTGGCCGGCCAGTAATCGCTGCGGGGATCGCTCAATTTACCGTCGCGAATGCTCGCGTCGAAACGCCGTTGCAGCGTATCTCCAAATTCCGCGTTCAGACCAAGTCCCAGCACAATCAATACGCCAATAATGGCCAGCGAGGCCCGCCAAAGGCCGCGTTGAAAAAGCAGCACGACGCAAAACACGATCAGCCCGCAGGCGGTCGCGACAATGCCTCCGCGAGAAAGCGAAACCCCCACCCCGGCCAGCATCACGACCGCGCAGTAGGCCATCAGCACCTTCATCGTGGTCGTCAGCCGGCTCAACAGGGTATAAGCCAGCGCCAGCGGGATGACCATGCCCAGCAAGCCCGCCAAGTGATCCGGGTTGACATACGTCCCGCTGCCGCGCCCAAGGTAGAGCGTCCGCCGCGCCATGCCCCAGATCCAGGGATACTTGGTGGCGAACTGAAAGACGGCGAAGAAGGACAGCGCCGTGCCGAGGGCAATTAAACAAACCGTGATGACGGTGGCCGATTCGCGGCGATTTAGATTGTTGACAATAACGAAGAACAACGAGGCATAGACAATGACGCGAATTAATTCCTGCCGCCCGAAGTATTCCACTTCGACCCATTGGCAGCGAACCAAAGCATAGAGCAGGAAGACCAGCACGGCCCAGCACATCGGCGGCCAAAACAGCCGGAAAGGCCGTTGCGTCCACATCCGCGCCGCCCAAAAGCCCAGGGCGAGAACGGTCAGCCCCATGATTCCCACAAAGCCGGTCTCAGGCATCCCTCCGAAAGCCAGCGGGCCCCAGACGACAATCAGCGCCACGATGACGAGAATGGCTCTCTCGCAGAAACTATCCACGCGGTCACATGCCCCGGGGCGGGACGGCGCTCTTGCAGTGGCTGGTTGGTCGGAAGGCAAGGCCGAGGTTAGCTCAAAAATTCCCGCGGGTCAGTGATATGGCCGGTCAAGGCGCTGGCCGCCACCGTTGCCGGCGAAGCCAGGAAAACCTGCGATTCTTTGTGGCCCATTCGCCCCGGGAAATTTCGATTGGTCGCGCTAATGCACTTCAGCGGCGCGTTCATGCGTCCGAAAGTATCGACCGGCCCGCCCAGACAGGCGGCGCACCCGGCGTTTTCGGTCATCTGCACGCCGGCATCCACCAGAACTTGCCAGACGGTTTTTTCGCCCCAGCGCGCCGTTTGCAGGTCATGGACAATTTCCGGCGTGGCCGGCACCCCGAAAGTATCGATGACCACGCGTTTGCCGCGCAGCACGCGCGCGAATTCAAGGAAGTCGCTCGTTTTGCCGCCGGTGCAGGAACCGACGTAGGCCCGATCCAGCGTGGTGGCGCTCATGTCTCGGGCCAATTTGCGCTGCCCGGGATCCGGATGACACGCCACCGTCGGTTCAAGGCGGGACAAATCGACCGTCATCTCGTAAACAAATTTCTCGTCGCGATCGCGCTCGACGGGTTGATACGTTTGCTTGGTGCCGTTGAGCTTGCAGCGCTGATCCACGGCGGCTCGCGTTTGGTCGTCGAACTCAAAAATTCCATTCTTGCCCCCCGCCTCGATGGCCATGTTGGCCACCGTCATGCGGTCGTCCATTGAGAGGCCCCGCACTCCCTCGCCGTCAAATTGCATGGCGCGATACGTCGCGCCGTCAAAACCAATTTCGCCGATGCAATGCAGGATGATGTCCTTGGCCATGACACCCGGTTGCAATTGCCCTTCGAGGCGGAAGTGCATCGTCTCGGGAACCTTCAAAAGCAATTTGCCCGTGCCCATCACAAAGCCGGCGTCGGTATTGCCGATGCCGGTGGCAAATTCGTTGAAGGCGCCCGCCATGCAAGTGTGGGAGTCCGTCCCGAAAAGAATTTCGCCGGGCCGCGTATGGCCTTTTTGAGGCAACGCCGTATGGCAAACTCCCGCGTAGTTGGCGCCGTATTGCCGTTGCAACGGGCCTTTGCTCGGATCGAATTTCCAAGTGCCATTGGCGTCATCAATCACATCGTAGAAGTAAGGCAGATTTTGCTCGCGCACGAAGTCGCGCAAAATGTCCACATTGCGATTGGATTTCGAATCGGCCGTGAAAATATAGTGGTCGGGGATGATGACGACCTTGTTGCGGTCCCAAACTTTGGCATTGGCGCCGAACTCGCGTTTAAAGACGCCAATCGTTCCCGGCCCGCAAACATCGTGGGTCATCAAGATGTCCGCCTGCACCCAGACGTTATCGCCCGCCTGGACTTTTTCCTTCCCCGCCGCCCGCGCTAAAATCTTTTCAGTTAACGTCATAACAGACTTGCAGCGTAACCGACCTCACTGAAATAGACAATGGCGATATGGATTAATTATACGGGGGATCATCGCCCCATCTTTCGCCTCCAAAGAAAAAAGTCAGACCGCGATGCGGTCAGGGTCATCATTTCAGGCGGAAAAAGGCGGACGCACCGGAAAGGCTGGTGGTGACAACATTTTGGTTCCCGACCACAACGCTGCCGGAAACTGTGGCCCAATTGGTGCTGGCAAGGTTGGTCGTCATTTGGAGATATGCGCCAACCGCGTTGGTCGGCCAGGAAAGCACCAGCAGATTGGGAGCGGTATTGCTCAACATCAATAGCGGCGTATTGCTCGGCGAAGCGATGAAATTAACATTCGTCGCGCTTGGACCCACGCTGACGGTCTGGCTCATTGGGCTGAAAACGACACCGGGGTTGGAGGAAGAAGGGATGACCGAATAGGAGCCGGCGACGACATTACTCAACACGTAGTTCCCCTGGCTATTCACGACGCTTGACCAAATTCCCGCGGATACGGAGATGATTCCCGCGAGGCCGTTGGATTGGACCTGGCCCTGAATGGAAAACGAGGGGGCATATTCGAATGCTCCAATATCGCAAGCGCCTCCAATCGGCTTGGGAACCCCCCGCTGATCGGTGGCTGGGCACCCGCCCGCGCCCGCAGCATCGATTGCCGGACTGCCAGGGAGCAACGGAACGGTCGGCGTTGGGCCGCCGTAATTGCCCAACGGCCCGAGTTCCGGGTTGACGTTGTTGCTGCTGCCGGGCGCACTAAATGGGAAGCTGAGGTCGGAACTGAGGTTGTCTCCTCCATCCGTAATGGCCCCGAATGAACTGTAAAAGTCACTGCCCGACGGATTAAGGGCCACGATGGAGTCCAGTAATAGCAAAGACCCGTTGGTGGCATTTATTCCACCCCCCACGCCAACCCCGCTGGGAGCGCCCACACCTCCAATGGCGCTATTGCTGGAAATGGTCACGTAATCGAGCGTGACTGTGCCGCCTTGGTTAAAAAGTCCGCCGCCGTTGGCGGAGCCGGCGGTAGTGCTGAACTCGCCAGAGCCGGGTGAGCCGCCTGTGGCTGAATTGCCAACAACGGTGTCATTGGTGGAGAAACAAACTCCCAGATTAAATATCCCGCCGCCGTTGGCGTTGCCCCCGCGCCCTGAGTCATTATACCCGTCTTGTGCTATAGCTGCCAGCCCCACAGCAGCATTGCCGGATACAGAGCAGCCCAACAACAACACAACATTGCTGTTGAAGATGCCACCGCCACTCCCGTTGCCGCTGGGTAGGACGGTACGACGTTCCCCTCCAAACAGGAGAACGCCGCCGAGTCCACCGATGGCTTGGTTGCCTGCCAAAGTTGTCTCTGAGAGGTTGGCAGCACCTTCGTTGGCGATAGCGCCTCCATACCCATTGCCAGCAATGCCGGGGTACAGGTCCGTCCCACCGCCGGAAGCCGTGTTACCGTAGAAATTACAATTGGTTGAATTGAAGATGCCTGCGTTGAACACGCCGCCTCCATAGCCATTAGCTGGAAAGTTCGTAGGGTAAGCCCCAGCACCAGAACCGCCGAATACGCCATTTGTGGCCACGATCGTAGCCGTCAGGTTCAACGTTCCGCTGGCTTGATAAATGGCGCCCCCGCTGGCTTGGCCTGCCGTTGCATAGTTCCCGGCGACCGGTGAGGTGGCATTGTTAAGGTAGAAGTTCCCGTTCACCACGGTCACGTTCCCCGCGATGGTGGACATGGCTCCGCCCAGACTGCCTCCACAAGCAGCAAGCGGCCCTGCGTAAGAAAATGATGCTCCCGCTGATCCCGAAGAAGAATTATTTCCCGTGAAGGTGGCCCCAATCACATTTAATGAGCCTCCGTTGTTATGCAGTGCTCCGCCGAACGCGGTGCCCGAGATGTTTGTGGATCCAAACCCTCCCAGGCTGGAATTGCCCGCGAATGTGCCGGCAACCAGGTTCACCGTTCCTCCCTGGTTGCAAATAGCGCCCCCGTATGAGCTTCCCCCAGTTGTCCCTCCGTTGCCGACCGCGCCCCCTGTCGCATTGTTACTGGTAAAACTGCTATTGGTGATATTGAGCAACCCAAGGTTGTTGTAAATCGCGCCGCCTGAAGCGTTCCCCCCATTCTGCCCATTGCCCCCCGCGCCGCCAAGGGCGGCGTTGCCAACAAAGCTGCATTGCACCACATCCACCATGCCGGCATTGTTGTACAGGCCGCCTCCCGCTCCGTCACTACCGGCGGCACCCTGATTGAAGCCGTTCGAGATGGTTAGGTTTTTAAGAGTGAAATGGATTCCCGAACTAACGGAGAAAATTCCCACGGCACCGTTACCGCTAATAGTCACAGTATGGCCGCCTGCGTCCAGAACCGTGTTCTGCGTCACCACCACTGTTTGGGACAAGACAATGGTTCCATCGACCGCAAAGGTCACATTTCCGCCCGCAGCCATGCCCGCCAGCAAACCCGCTTGATCGGGCGCCTCCACCACTCCCGGCACTGGCGTCACGACTGTCAACAGAGCGTTGGAACTGACAGCCGAAGAACCCACGCCCCGCACAATCACGGAATAACTGCTACTCTGGCTGCTTTGGACATTGGTCAGGACCAACGTGTTGTTGGTCGCTCCACTGATATTAGTGCTGTTCATCTGCCATTGGTAGGTGTACGGGGGTGTTCCTCCGCTGGCCGCGACGCTGAAAGCAACCGTCTCCCCCACCAGCACCGTTTGACTTTGAGGTTGGTTGGTGATGCTGGGCGGGGTGAAACATTTGCCTGACGATCCCGCCGCGTAAATACTCTGGATGGCCGCCGCCGACAGTGCGTTGCTATAGATGGAAATTTCGTCAATCAGCCCGGCGAAGCCCGCGCAAATGGAGGAGTTGCCTATGACCAGCGGCGCTGAGTTGGGCGGCCCAAGATTCCCACTGCCGGTGGCGGCGAGCGCCCCGTTGATATAAAACTGGAAGGTATTGGTGCCGTCGTAAGTCGCCGCCAGGTGCATCCACGTATTGGTGGGCATCTGAATGGCTGTCGCCACGGAACCCTTCCCAGCGGTAAAGGCCAAGCCGGTATATGGATTGAAGCCCATCTCATATTGAAGGGACCCGCAATTTGTATTTTGTTTGCCCATTAAATACATGGTGGTCTCGGTGCCGGTTCGATCAGCCCACAATTCAATGGTCATGGGCGCATTGGAGGCAAAGTCCAAACTCGGAGAATCGGGGACCTGCACATCCGTGTTAATGCCGTTGAAACTGAAGGCCTGGCCGACTTCCCCCGCCGCAAACGCTACCGCGCCTTGCAGCACTCCGTTGTTTATGCCCACCGCATCTGTGGCGTCGCCTTCCGCCCGCCACCAGCTAATCAAGCCGGCCGCAGGAGCCACACACCCAGCGGCACTCGCTGTTACCGGCGCGAATGCACCCACACAAAAGAGCAACGCACCGCATTTTTGAAGCCAGGTCATTACACAAGAACGCCGGATATATCTTACCCCTCAGCGTTTGTCCGATCAATCCGAACAAAAACAACCAGCAATCTTCGAGTTATTTGCTTTAGAGCCAGGGACCTACGGCGTTTCGGTGCGGAAGTAGCGTCCGACGTTATTGGTGGCAGTCGTGTCGATGTAGTTGATGTTGCCGTTACTGTCCGCAACGTTGGTGCTGACGGTGGTCCAGATGATCGACGAACCGAGCAGGTTCGTGGTGGCCTGGATATAATAAGTGTAGCCGGGCGTTCCCTTGAAGCCGATGTCCACGCTTCCGTTAGGCAGGACGCCGGTGCTGCCGCCACCACCGGTCACCGGCGTCGTGTTGGTCAGGATTGTCACCACGATTGTTCCGGTGCTCGTCGCCCCAAAGGTGTCGCTCACTGTGTAAGTAAAACGATCAGGCACGTTCGGGTTGGACGCGGCCTGCGTGTAGGTGATGGTAGAGCCGCTGATAGAGATCGTCGCTCCATTGGTGGTGGGTGTGCTAAGCGCTGTCAGCGAAAGGAAGTCTCCATCGGCGTCGGTCGCGTGCGACATCAATTGCGAATACGAAATGGCCAACGGCAAGTTCGCCTGCCGCGTGTAAGATACAGCTCCCGCCACTGGCGCGGTATTGATCAGTTCGCTCAGAACGCTGTTGGTGCTGCCGGCGATATTGGTGTTGCCCACGTAGTCAGCCACGATCGTATGGGTGCCATGGGTCAACGTCGAGGTGGTAAACGCGGCCACGCCGTTGGTCAGCGTCACCGGCGCGCCTGAGGCGGCGCCATCGACCACAAATTGCACCGATCCGCTCGGCACGGCCAAACTCGGGGCCATGGCGCTTACAGTATCGGTGAAAGTCACCGCAGAGCCGGGCAATGCGGGGTTGGCCGACGAAACCATCGAATTGGTCGAGAGCGCGTTGGTCACGGTCAAGGTCCCGTTGACCAGGGCAAACGTATAGTTGGTGGAGGTCAAGGTTCCGGTGCTGTTGGTAATGGCGTAGATTCCCACCGGGCTGTTTGTGGCCGCCGAAGTGAGCGCCGGGCTGCCCGCCACGTCGCTCGTTGCCAACGTTTCGCTATTGACGAAGTTGGCGTAGCTCGCGGTAAAGGCCGGGTTAAGCGCACCGTAAGCGCGCGAGACGTTGGTCGCGGTCACGGTCAGGAGGGCCGGGTTGACCGTCAAGTTGGCGGGGGTGTAGGTGATCGCATAGTTGGCGGGAGTAAACGTTCCACCCGTCGCCGCGCTGGGGGTCAGGGTATAAGGCGACCCGGAAACTTTAGCGGTGGCTGCATTGCCGTTGCCGCTGGCCGCGATCGTGACTGAGCCGACGGTTTCACTGTTCTGCAACGCAGTCGTGTTAAAGCTCGTGCTGCCAGCTCCCAGGGTCAAGGCCTGGCCATAGGTCTTGCTCTGAGCGGTGGCAGTAATAGTGAGACTCGCCGGGGTCACGGTCAACACGCCGGGTGTATAGGAGATCGAATAGTTGGCAGGGCTAAACGTTCCGCCAGTCGCCGCACTGGGCGTAATGCTGTAAGGGGAGCCGCTGACGGACCCAGTGGCCGTACTGCCGCCGCTGGCGGCAAGGGTCACTGAACCCACCGTTTCACCATTCTGCAAACCGGTCGAGGTAAACTGAGCGCTGCCCGCGCCCAAGGTCAATGCCTGGCCGTAGGTCTTGCTTTGCGCATTAGCCGCAATGCTCAGGCTCGCGGTTGTAACGGTCAACACGCCCGGGGTATAAGAGATCGAATAGTTGGCAGCGGTAAACGTCCCTCCAGTCGCCGCACTGGGCGTAATGCTGTAAGGAGAGCCACTGACGGACCCAGTGGCCGTACTGCCGCCGCTGGCGGCGAGGGTCACTGAACCCACCGTTTCACCATTCTGCAAACCGGTCGGGGTAAACTGAGCGCTGCCCGCGCCCAAGGTCAATGCCTGGCCGTAGGTCTTGCTCTGAGCGGTTGCAGCAATAGTCAAGCTCGCGGGCGTCACGGTCAACACCCCCGGTGTATAAGAGATCGAATAGTTGCC
>DASRLE010000189.1:0-2571 GCA_035648615.1 Saccharimonadales bacterium (SeqCode)
ACCAAAGCCAGCGCGGGCAGGAGAAAGGCGGCATGCAGCGCGACTTCGCTCCAGCCCAGCACGGACGCGGCCAGAGCCATGTAGTAAGAGGCCAGCGGCGGGTTTTGCGTCACGGCCGCCATGGGCTTGAGCCAGCTATCCCAATTTACCTGGAAGTCGTAAAAATTAAACGGTTCAGCATGAATATGCCGGGCCGTCCAGATGAACAGCGGGTCATCGATGTGAAAGGCCTTGTCAACAAACGGAACAAGGCACGCCAAAGTGGCGGCGGCCAGAATGAGCAGGGCGGGGACGGTTTCTGATGGTTTCCATTTCACGCGTTCTGGACTGGCGGCCAATTAACCGTATTTCAAAGTGCCGCGCAAGTTTTTAACGACGCCGGGCGGCGCATAACCTTCCTTATTGCCGGACTGCTTTTAAGCCCTTTAATATTCGCCCGCATGAAAAGCAAAACTTTGCCGCCCAAGCAGGTTTACCTCGTGGCCAGCGGCGATCTGCGGTTGAGCGCCAATCAGAAATGCTGGCCGGTGCAGGCCAGGGCGGAATCGCTTCTCACTCAGGCGCTCGAGGCGGAGGGTTGGACCGTCGTCCGCGCCCACGCTTTCGATCCGGGCAAAGGACACGGTTTTATCGACTCGCAGAAAATGGGGATGGAAGTTTTTCGCCGTCTCGATCCTTCCGCGCGGCTGATCGTGCTCGAGACGGTCTGGCAATATAGCCATCATGTTCTCGCCGGGTTGTTCACCCATCGCGGGCCGATTCTCACCGTGGCCAATTGGGACGGGACCTGGCCGGGATTGGTCGGCTTGCTGAACCTGAACGGGTCGATGACCAAGGCCGGCATTCGTTACAGCACGCTCTGGAGCGAAGATTTTGGCGATTCATTTTTCCAAAGAGGATTGCGGGAATGGCTGGAGAGCGGCTTTGTCACCCACGATCAAAGCCACGTCCGCGATTTGGCCCAGGTCAAATTGCCGCCCGACGAGGAAAAGTTGGGCCGCCGCCTGGGCGTGCAATTCAAAGAGCAAAAAGCGATCATGGGAATTTTTGACGAGGGCTGCATGGGGATGTTCAACGCCATTATTCCGGAAGAGTTGCTCCATCCCACGGGGCTTTTCAAGGAGCGCCTCAGTCAATCATCGCTTTATGCGGCCATGCGGCAGGTCACGGATAGCGAAGCGCAGGCGGTGCTGCGTTGGTATGTTAAAAAAGGGCTAAAATTTCGGTGGGGCAAAAATGAGGCGACGGAATTGACCAAAGCCCAGACCTTGCTGCAGTGCAAAATGTATATCGCCGCCGTTCGCATGGCGGATGAATTTGGCTGCGCGACGATTGGCATCCAATACCAGCAAGGATTGAAGGACCTGGCGCCGGCCAGTGATCTGGTGGAGGGCACCCTGAACAATGTCGATCGCCCGCCCGTCAAGTGCCTGCGCACCGGCCGCGTTCTTTACGCCAACGAAGCGCTGCCCCATTTCAACGAAGTCGATGAATGCGCCGGGCTGGACGCCTTGGTGACCTATCGTTTATGGCGGCATCTGGGTTATCCTCCTGAAAACACACTGCACGATGTGAGGTGGGGACAGCGCTATCAGAGCAAGGGCTTCGACGAATATGTTTGGGTGCTGCTGATTTCCGGGGCCGCTCCGCCCGCGCATTTTATCGGCGGCTGGCGCGGCGCATCGAGCGAACGGCAGCCGCCGATGTATTTCCGTTTAGGCGGCGGCACGCTCAAGGGAATCAGCAAGCCAGGGGCCATTGTCTGGAGCCGCGTTTTTATCATGGACGGCAAACTCCATTGCGACCTTGGCATCGGACGAGCGGTGGAACTCCCGCTGGAAGAAACGGAAAGGCGCTGGCGGGAAACCACTTCGCAATGGCCGATCATGCACGCTGTTTTCGACGGAGTGTCTCGCGATCAAATGATGGCCCGCCACAAGGCAAACCACGTCCACGTCGTTTACGCGCCGGACGAAAAAAAAGCCCGGCGCGCTTGTCACATCAAAGCCGCCATGCTTTCCGAGCTGGGCCTGGAAGTTCATTTCTGCGGGCTGGAGCGAGCCGGGAAGGAAAGCCAGCTTTGAGGAATAGGTTTTTTTCGCACCTCTGACGCCGCCGCCGGTCGGCGGTGATTCTCTCCAGTCCCCCACGGCCTCCAAATTTATTTCTTCGCACGGACGATTTTTGTTGCCTTGTCGGATAAGTATGTTGACTTATCCGTAATTGAATATGCCGCCGCGCGCCCTCAAACCCAGCAAAATCCCCCGACATCCCATCCATTATCTGACCTGCAAACAACAAGGCAAAACCCGCACGGTCTATAGCCAAGGACTACAAGACGACTCCGGTGGGACTCTTCGGCAGCCTCAAAAACTTCGCCCAGCGGCTCCTGGAATGTCTGCGCTATTTTCCACTAGGCCCCGAAGCCTTCCAAGCCAGGCCAGGCCAGATTCACCTGGCCGACCCCGGGTAGCGCCGCCGCTGGAAGCGATCCAAGCCTTCCGACCGCCGAACATCTGCGACCAACCGCCTCGGGCAAGACGGACACCCGCTTGCCGCCCAATGCCCCCA
>DASRLE010000190.1:0-2074 GCA_035648615.1 Saccharimonadales bacterium (SeqCode)
GAAAGTTTCGAGGGGTTTGTGCTCATGATGTTGTCTTTGAAGCAGCAATAGGCGTTCGTTTCCAAACGAGAACCGGCGACGGCGCTCGACCTTTCGACGAGCTGGCTGGCTTGCCGGGCGCGCTTCGATTCGGCAGGTAAAAGTTGCGGAACCGTCGAAGCTGGAAAGCAGCCGTTTCATGGCACGGTGGGCTGGCTGACAAGTTTTGCTTCGACTTTCTGGCCCGGATGCACCAGTGAGCGATCACCGATCATCACCCATTCGCGTTCTTTCAGTCCGGAGGTCACCTCATATTTCTCCGGTGTTTCCAGACCGAGGGTGACCGGGCGGGCCTCGATTTCATGATTGGGGTTGATCACATAAACGGTCGAGTCCTTTGCACTCCCGGCCGCCAGGGTGGGGATTACCAGAACGTGCCGGCGCTGTTCGACTTTCAACACCACTGCGGCATACATTCCCGGCACAATCTCCAGCTTGGGATTTTCCACTTCCATTTCAGTGGTCATGGTGCGGGTATCCTCGTTCACTTTATCTGTGAAGCGCGTGACCTTCCCCGTGAACGTCTTGCCCCCGAGCGAATCCACCTTGACGTCAACCAACTGGCCCAGGTGAATGTCTCTTACGTAGTTGACGGAAACCGGAAAATCGAGCCTCAGGTGGTAATTATCCGAAACCCTTAACAAGGAGCGGCTGTCCGAAGCCGTCCCAGCTTGGATGAGCGCGCCTGGGTCGGCGGAACGGAGGGTGATAACCCCGTCGAAGGGCGAGGCGATTTGGGTATAGTTTACCAGCGTTTGCAATCGCTCGACGTCCGCCTTGCTGGCCGCGATGGCGGCAGCGGCGGCAAAATTCTTCGACTGTGAAGTATCGAGGTCTTGTTGGGCGACGAGATTGGGGTGTTTGACGTTGACCGATTGCAACCGCGTATACATCAGGTTCGCATTCGTGTAGTCCACTTCGGCCTTTTGTTGCATGGCCATCGCGCTATGGAGTTGATCCTCCAATTCCGGGACTTCAATGGTGGCCAGAAGCTGGCCCAACTTGACTTTGTCGCCGAAGTCCACGTTCATTTTATCCAGATAACCCGAAACCTTGGCATGCAGTTCAACTTCGACATAAGGCCGAAACTCAGCGGGAACCGTAATTTCATTGGCCAGATCTGCGCGCGTTACCTTGGCGGCGGCCACGGTTACCGGCGCCGCTTCAGCGACGGTGGCATGGGAGCGGCCTCCCCATAAGCTCAAAGCAACGCACAAGACCACTACCGCTCCCAAGACAAACAAGGTTTTCCCGTTCAGCCAGTTCGCATTTCGGTTCGGGCCGGCCGGCTCATGAGTGTCCGTGGCGACGATGTTCCGTTCCGTCTTTTGCGTTTCCATGTCTTCAGCTTGCATTGTTAAACTCCAATTTTCCGTTTTTAGCGCAGGCGAGGGCAATTCCACCTTGAACCGGCTCCCAACCCCTTCGGCGCTTTGGAAATCAACCTGACCGCCCTTTCGAGTCGTCAATCATAATGTTAACTAAGCGCAGGAAGCGGGGATTCATGTCTCGGCCTCGTCGCTGATGGAATAGCCCACCCCGCGCACGGTTCGGATCAGTTTTTTCGGATGCTGGTCATCCACCTTGCTGCGCAGATGGCGGACATACACATCCACGATGTTGGTCAGCCCTTCAAAACTTTCGTCCCAGACATGCTCAATAATCATTGTTCTTGACATAACTCGCCCCGTGTTCGCCGCCAGATATTCAAGAAGACTGTATTCCTTGGGCGTCAGTTCAATGCGTTTTCCGGCGCGCTTGGCCAGTTGTTTCAAGCGGTCAATTTCCAAATCCCCAATTCGCAGGATGGTGGACCGATCCGTTCCACCCCGGCGCAGCAGCGCCTTGACTCGCACGAGCAACTCGTCAAAAGCAAAAGGCTTGGTCAAATAATCGTCGGCCCCCGCCTCGAAGTTTTCCACCTTCTCGGGCGTGCCGGTGCGCGCGGTTAAAATGAGGACCGGCGTCTGGGAACGTTGACGCAGCCGCTTGAGAATCTCCAACCCGCTCAGGCCCGGCAGCATCAGGTCAAGGA
>DASRLE010000191.1:0-9171 GCA_035648615.1 Saccharimonadales bacterium (SeqCode)
GGATTTTTTTGATAGCGCCGTTGCGGCCAAAAATCTTCGTCGTTCCAGATGTCTTCGCAAATCGTCACGCCGCAGGACGCGCCGCCAATCGTGACCGGCGGATTCTCGAGCGCGGGTTCAAAATAGCGATCCTCATCGAAAACGTCGTAAGTCGGCAGCAAAGTTTTGGCGCGAGTGGCGGCGACCGCGCCGTTCCGCAATAGCGCTGCTTCGTTGGTCAGCTCGCGGCCGGGGCCGTTTTTATGCTGGCCGACGTAACCGACCAGCATGGCGGTTTCCCGGCTCGCCGCCGCCAAGCGATGCAGAACCTCCAGATTCCTGGCCACGAAACTTTTCTTGAGCAAAAGGTCGCGCGGCGGGTAGCCCGTGATGGTCAATTCGGGAAAAAGCACGAGTTCCGCTTTTTCTTTCTCGGCGCGTTGGAGACCTTGCCTGATCTTGGCTTCATTGCCTTCGAGGTCGCCGACGGTCGTATTGATTTGGGCCAGGGCAATTCTCATCGCCGTCGGATAAATGTGGCCGGCAAACTGCCATATTCAGTTCTGACCAGCGTGCCCGCTGTAATGTGGTGCCGGGAAAACCATCCTTGGTTCACCTCAAGGACGTACTGCACATTAGCCGAATCCGCCGTGACGGGCGTCTCATCGTAGGGTTTTAAATCGTGAAGTTCGACAATGGTGCCTTCCGGATCGATATAAGCGCAGGAAAGCGGCAGCGGACAATTCTTCATCCAAAAGGCCGCCTGCCTCGGCTGGCCCAGGAGAAAGATCATGCCGGCATTTTCCGGCAAGTTCGTGCGGAACATCATCCCCGTTTGCTCCTGAACGGGAGTGGCGGCAATCTCCGTCATCAGTTCCTCCGGCCCGAGCCAAAGGCGGATGGTGGCCAAGTGGGACTGGGCCGCAGTCGGCAAAGCCGGGGCGCCGGGAGTCGAAACGACCGGTCGCGGCGGTGGCGGGGAGTTTTTTCCACAGCCAGCCAGTGAACCCGCTAGAACGACAGCGATCAGCGCGAACCTTCTCATCCTTTAAGAATGCGCGGAGCCTCCTTCAATTTCAACGAAACTATTGCGATTACGCCGAGGCGTGGCATGGTGGGTAGAATCGTATCGCCTATGGTTGACCGGGTTGTTGGAATTTTGCTTTTGTTCGTCCTTGCCTTCCCATTGCAGGCGGCGGACTTGGAAACGATTGGCGACACGCGGCTCTTGCAAGCCGATGCCACCCTGGCTGGCGCCGGGGTGACCGTAGCGCAGGCCGAATCACTGGAATCGACCAATGGGCCAGACTTCGAGGTCAATCCTGGCGCAGTGGGCCAGCCGATAAGCTTATTTACCTGGATCTCCACCAATGGCAGTTCCACGGCGTTCCCCAACAATTTGGGCACCGAGTCCTACCATGCCGACGGCGTCGGAGACTTTCTCTACAGCCCGTCCCGAGGCATTGCGCCCGGAGTAGCCCATGTGGATAATTACGAAGCCGATTATTTTTACGACTCGATCATCGTGCCTGGCGTCCCTATTTCAGATCAGGTCGTGAATCAAAGTTTCGCTTTTGGCAATACCCCGCCGCAACAAACGGTGGATTCGGCTTACGACGATTACATTGACCTGAATACGAACGTGTTTTGTTCCGCGGCGGGCTTGGGAGCCACCGTCGGCGCGCCCGGAACGGCTTACAATTGTATCGCCGTCGGCGCCTACTCCGCAACTGCCGGCTCACCCGTTGGCCCGACGCTTGATAATCATCGGTCCAAACCCGATATGGTTGCGCCAGGAGTGGAAGAAAGTTTTGCGCTGCCGTATGTGTCTGGCGCAGCGGCGGTCTTATTGCAGGCGGCCGTCCGGGGGGATGGAGGGGCGAATACTTCTGCCGCGAAGGATTTGCGCACGGTCAAAGCGTTGCTCCTTAATGGCGCTCTGAAACCCAATGATTGGACGCATTCAACCAACGCGCCACTCGACACCCGCTACGGGGCGGGCGTCCTAAACATTTACTATTCCTACGAACAACTGGCCGCCCGCCAGCAGAGGTTCACCACCTCGACCTCTGAACTCGCAGGCAGCGCGCATCCGCCCGTATCGAACGCGGGCAACATCGCCTCCCTCCTGGGCTGGGATTTTGAGACGATTGCCAACCCCGCGCTGGATGATGTGGTGAACCATTACTGTTTTAACATTTCCGCAACCATGGGCACGGCCTACACCTTGACGGCGACGCTGGTCTGGGATCGCGCCTATGCCGCGACCGGCGTTAACTATCTGGCTTTGTATCTGTATAACGCCACCAACAGCGCCCTTGTCGCCGCCAGCGTCAGCCAGGTGGATAATGTGCAGCACCTTTACGCGCCTCATTTGCCGGCCGGACAATATGATTTGCAGGTCGTTAAATTTGAGTCGGCATCGGCCAGCTATACGCCTTCCGAGACTTACGCGCTGGCCTACCAATATTTTCCGATTGCGCCGCCCCCGCTTACAGCGACGCCCGGCGAAGGCAATTGCATCATTTCCTGGCCGTCCTCGCCGGCGATTTTCATTTTACAACAAACCTCGAGCCTGAACCCTCCCGTCTCTTGGAGCAACGTGAGCAACCCCGGATGGATTACCAACAGCGTTGTCGCCGTAACCCTCCCGACCACCACCAACCCCTCTTTCTATCGCCTCATCCGTTAAAACACTCAAAAAACCCAAACTGGTGCTGGCAAATTTCAGCATCTTTGCTATTGTATCTCCGTCATGCGACGGCGCGGGAGCGTTCGAAACAAAGCGGCCCCGCCAAGCGTCGCCGGCAATTACATTTTAATGAGACTTCGATTTATTTCCGGGATCAGCCAGCTCATTCTGACTCTGGCCTTAACCACTCCTCTCGCTCGCGCCGCCCTGCTCGGGGATCTTCAACCGCCTCCATTCGTCAAAGACTCGACCGATGGCAATATTGCGGCCATCGTCGGGGAAAAATTGCAAACCTGGCAATACTCGCATCATCCTTTTGACCAGGAGATGTCGGGCAAATTTTTGGACCGCTATCTCGATACGCTGGATTATTCCCACGTTTATTTTCTGCAATCCGATATCAATGAATTTGACCGCTATCGCACCAATCTGAATGTTTTGACCCTGCAGGACCACGATCTCAGCCCGTGCTGGACTATTTTTGCCCGGTTTATGCAGCGGGCCAACGAACGCATCCAGTACCAAACAAACCTGCTGGCGACGCTAAAATTTGATTTTAGCGGGCATGACCGTTTTGTGGTTAACCGTCACAGTTTGCCTTACGCCAAAGACCTGAATGAGGCGAAGGAATTCTGGCGTCAGGACCTTCGTTCGGCGTATCTGGATGAACTCCTCAACGCGAAAGACGTTGAATTTACCGGGCCGGTCAGTTCGCAGGGAAAGAAGAAAATAACCATTTCCTTGATCGAAGATAAAACCCAAACGGTTGATTTTGATTTATTGCCCAAGACCTTCTTCGGAAAAAAAGGGCGCGCCATTGGCTCGGCGACGGTCAGCGCCAACGGTTCGAATGCGACGATTCACCTCGAGCTTGCCGGAGTTGGAACCTTGAAAAAGAGCACGAATACACTTTTTTCCGCAGGTGGCGCAAAGATTGGCGAGATTCACATTCATCATCCGTGGGTTCCTCCGGTTGCCACAGTGGTCATTACGAACGCAGCTTCCACTAACGCTTCCCTTCCGCTTTCCACCAATTCCACCGTCTCCACGCCGCCAGGCGCCAATCACTTGGAAGCATCGTCAAACAGCTATGTGGCCACGATTCATCTCGATCAGAAAAACTTCCGAGGCATTTACAAGTCATTGACCAACCACTACGCCGTCATGCTGGACAACTATAAGAAGCTGGACAATGACCGGGTGTTTGAAACCTACGTCAACTCCATGGCCCGCGCCTACGATCCCCATTCCGATTACATGGGCCATTCGACGGCTGAGAATTTCAACATCCAGATGAAACTGTCGCTGGTGGGAATTGGCGCCATTTTGGAGACGGACGGCCCCTACTGCAAGATTCGCGAACTCAAGGAAGGACCTGCCAAACGGAGCGGAAAGATCAAAGTGAGAGACCGAATCGTGGCCGTGGCCCAAACCAACGGCGAGTCAGTCAATGTGATCGACATGCCGGTGGAAAAAATCGTCGATTTGATTCGCGGACCCAAAGGCACCCCAGTGGAGTTGACCCTCATCCCAGCGGACGCGCCGGATTCGACCCGCGAAAAAGTGACGCTGATCCGTGACGAAATTAAACTCGAAGAACAATTTGCCAAAGCACGGCTTTACGAGGAGCCAAGAACGAACCAGCCCGCTTTGAAATTGGGCGTGATTGACCTGGCCTCCTTCTACGGTGATCCGAGTGATCCCACCAAAAACACGACCGCCCACGTCACCCGCTTGATTCAGAAAATGATGCAAGCCAACGTCGATGGCATTATACTTGACCTCCGGCGCAACGGGGGCGGGTATCTGGAAGAGGCCATTAAACTGACGGGGCTTTTTATTCCTCACGCGGCCGTGGTCCAAACCAAAGACCCCAACGGTGAAATCGTGACCGACCCCTCGCCCGAGCCGACTCCGCTCTACGACGGGCCGTTTATCGTCTTGACCAGCGTCTTGAGCGCCTCGGCCTCGGAAATTGTGGCCGGCGCCTGGCAGGATCATGGCCGGGCATTGATCGTGGGAGACCATTCGACTTTTGGCAAAGGGACCGTGCAAACTCCCATTTCCCTGGCCGCGCTTTTTGAGCAAAAACATTTGGACGCCAGCTTTGATCCCGGCTCTCTCAAACTGACCATCAAAAAATTCTATCGGGCCGGCGGTGTTTCGACGCAACTGCAAGGAGTTATTTCCGACATCGAACTGCCTTCTCTTTGGAATGCGGCCGACGTGGGCGAACGCTCGTTGCCCAATGCATTGCCGTGCGACTCCGTGCCGAGCGACGACCTGCTGAACCTCAACCGCGTCAAGCCCTACCTGGCCCAATTGCAGGCGCAGTCCAGAAAGCGGGTTGATCACGACAAGGATTTTGCTTATATGCGCCAAGACATCGCCGAATATGAGAAACAGCAGGCGGACAAAAGCGTTTCTCTAAATAAAGAGGAGCGACTGGCTGAACAAAAGCGAATAACCGCACGAGACGAAGCTCGCAAGAAGGAACGGCTGTCCCGTCCCAAGTCCCAGGAAAAGATTTACGAGATCACCATAAAGAATGTTGATCTGCCCGACCTGCAACCGCTGGAGGAAAAGACCAATTCTGTCGCGTCCGCCAAGGCGCCGGTGTCGGAGGATGACTTGGATGCAGACGAGAATGACGCAGGCAAAGAAGCGCTGGCCGAAATTGACCCCACGCTGGAAGAGACCAAACGGATTTTGGCGGATTACATTGCGCTGATCAAGGCCCAGGCCCCCGTGGCCAGCCGAATTTCCGCCGCGCCTTAAATTCAACCCAGCTTGGCACCCAGGGTTAGAGGATGACCGACCAGCCATTCGGCGGCGGACATTTTTCGACGGCCTTCCAGTTGAAGCTCTTGCAGGCGCAAAGCCCCTTGGCCGCACCCCACCACCACACCGGTTTTATCCGCTTGCAAAATTTCACCGGGAGCGCCGTGACGGTTTTCTTCCAACGATACGCCGCCGACTTTTAACAATCGTCGTCCGCGGGTTTCCGACAAATAGGTGAAAGCGCCGGGCCACGGAGTAAAGGCTCGGACGCGGTTCCAAAGTGCGCGAGCAGATTGGCTCCAATCCAACCGGCCATCCTCCTTGGTGATTTTGCGGGCATAAGTCGCCGCCGTCCCCAGTTGCGGCTGCGGAGTGATCTTTCCGGCGGCATAGGCCAGGATCGTCGGCAAAAGCAATTGGGCGCCTACCTGCGCCAAGCGATCATGCAGGGTTGCGGCGTTGTCTTCCGGCTTTATGGGAATGGATCGCCGGGCTAAAATATCGCCCGTATCCAAACCCGCCGCCATTTTCATAATCGTCACCCCTGTTTCCGCTTCACCGTCGAGGATGGCCCACTGGATTGGGGCCGCCCCGCGATACTTGGGCAAGAGCGAGGTGTGAAGGTTCACGCAGCCAAAGCGCGGCAGGTCGAGCATAGCCTGGGGCAGGATTTGCCCGTAAGCCGCCACCGCGATCACATCCGGTCGCAAGGCCGCAAGCTCCGCCAGAAAATCAGGGTGACGGGCCCGCTCCGGTTGCCAAACAGGCAGGGCTGCCTGGAGGGCGACGGTCTTGACAGCGGAAGGTTGCAGTTTTAGGTCGCGGCCTTTGGGCCGGTCCGGCTGGGTGACAATGCCCAGGACAGCGAAATCCATCGAGTCGTTGAGCGCCTTCAAACTGGCGCAGGCCAATTCCGCCGTCCCCATGAACACGACTCGCAAAGGCATCAGGAAGAAGTGGCGCGGCAAATGGCTTCGATAATGTTCCGCAAAACATTGACCGGCGTCTGGGTGGAATCGATGGTCTGCACCACGCTGGGACCATAAAAATCAAGGACGGGCTTGGTTTCGCGTTCGTACGTTTCCAGGCGCTGGCGAATGACTTCCATGTTCGCGTCGTCCAGCCGGTTCTCGCGCAAGGCCCGGCGTTGCAGGCGCGCCACGAGTTTGTTCATGTCCGGGCAACTTAAGTAAAAGACGACGCGGACATCGAGCATGTTGTCAAGCATTTGCGCCTGGTTAAGGTTGCGCGGGATTCCGTCCAAGACCAGCGTGTCCGTTTTGCGCACGAAACGCCCGTCGTGTTCGGCCGAATCGATGTTATGCCGCCACAACTGGATCGTCGGTTCGTCCGGGACAAGCTGGCCCTGCCCGGAATATTTCAGAAAAACGCTGCCGAGTTCGCTATCGGGCCTCAGGTTGCGGAAAACTTCCCCGCAAGAGAAATGATAAAAATTGGGGACAGTGCCAAGAATTTTGCCCTGCGTTCCCTTGCCCGAGCCAGGCGCGCCAAAGAGCAACGTAGTGCGAAACTTCATGGACGATTTTGTCGCTGGCATAAGTGACTTGACTGTTCGATTACACGATGTCTTTGTGCCGGAGTTGCACTTCCAAAATCTCGACAAACGGAATCATCTCATCCGCCGTCGCGTTGTCGCGAAAAACCTGCAGATACAATTCGGTCGGGGTGATGCGGGTGATTCTTCGACCGACAAAATTACCGCGTCCGGAGATGATCTCGATCACCATGTCCCTCTCATTTTCGCCCGGCACCACCCTGAAAAAACCGGCGAGCTTGGTCTCGAAGAACCGGCGATTGAAAGAAAAATCCCCGCGCTGGAAGACGATGGGCTGCGGCAGGCTGGGAGCATTCGCGACTGCTTCATAGGATGGGTTTGAGGCAGCGACCGCGCGCGGTTCCCCCGGAGTTTCATCCTGGGGCGGCGCGCTCGTCGGGGGCGCAGTGGTCTGAAAACGCACCGGCGCCTCCACGGGCGCTTGGCCATCAATCAGCACAACTCGTGATGGCATGGCGATGAAAAAAATCGGGCTGAAAATGCCCAGGAAAGGAATCGCCGCCAGCCCGCAAACCATGGGAATGGGCTGGCGGCGGTAGATGGCTATTTCGTAGGCCGCAAATAAGTTGGCGCCGTACAAAACCAATAAGACAAACAATCCAATCGGACTGCCAAAAATCGCCGTTAACCCTACTCCGGCGGTCGGGCGAACCGGCTGATCAATCGGTTTGACCACGATTTCCTTCCGCTGGGCTTTTTCTTGTGGAAGCTGGTCGAGCAGGCTTTCGATCAGCGCCCGTTCGCGAGGGGTCTTCGCTTTAGATAACAAGAGCTGGAGAGAATCCTGGGTGAAGTTGTTCCAAGGGACGCGCGGGACATCGACATCATTGTCGGTCTTAAAAATAACTCCCGAATCGTTTTGAGAAATTGGCTCTCCTGCGATCTTCGTGCCGTCTGTCAGCGTGTAAGTCCCGGCTGAAGTTCTGAGTGAAGTCAGAATCAGCAAACAAAAAAGAATCAAGCCGAACCTTCGCATGTATCGGTGTTGCATAACAAATGCCCCCGGGCAAGGAAAGCACTTTTGTGGGAAGTCCGGTTAGAATCTGCAGGGAATGCTTCCCAGATGCCGAGTCAAATCGTCCACGGTCCAGTTCAGGCTGGTGATGGAAAGGTGGTCCGCGGACACGCCGTGCTGCCAGACGGCGTATCGAATAGTGAGCAGCGGATCATGTTGCCAGGGCGGTTGAGCAAGCAGGCCCGTCAGGTAACCGCCGAGAAGATCGCCGCTGCCTCCTTGGGCGAGAAAAGGGTTGCCGGAACTATTGATATATACCGGCCCGGACGAGCGCCCGACGAGCGTTTGATGACCCTTTAACACCACAAAACAATTTCCCAATCGCGCGGACAATCCCCGCACGGCCGAGACACGATCGGCTTGCACGCGCTCGACGGCGCTCCCCAACACCCGCGCCGCTTCTCCGGGATGCGGTGTAATCACGCGAATGACATCCGTTGGCGTTGGACCCGGCCGCAACCAATCAAGCGCGCTGGCATCGGCCACCATCGGCAAGGGCGTCTTTTGCCAATGCGTTCGCACCTCCTCTTTCATCGCCTCGGGTAAATCCGCCGCCGCCAGGCCCGGGCCGCACAGAAGCGCGCTGCACGTTTTGGGTAATTTCAAGCCGGGCGCCCACCGTTGCGCCATGACCGATTGGAATTGCGCGGCGACAGGGACATAAACGCCGTCCTGCGGAAACACCGTGACCAGCCCGGGCCGCGCCCGCGATGCTCCATGACCGGCCAAAACCGCCGCGCCATGATAACCGTCACTGCCCGCGAAAATAACGGCGTGCCCGAAGGTTCCCTTGTTGCTTTCCACCGGCCGGCGGGGTGGTAGTCCCGCAAAATCGCTTCTGATCGTCCATTGCAAATCGCTCTCGAAGGGACAGCGAACCAGCCCCACATCAAAGGCGACTTCGAGTCTTCCGACAAACTTCGAAGCTTTCAACAACCCTGCCTTGGGCGCTCCCACGGTGAGGGTGATGGTTGCTTGAATGGCGGCCCCTTCCGCGCTGCCGGTTTCGGCGTTCAATCCCGAAGGAACGTCAACGGCCAGAATACGCAGCCCGGAGCCATTGATGGCCTCGATCAACTTCTGCCAGTGCGCATCCAAAGGCCGGTCCAAGCCAATGCCAAACAAACC
>DASRLE010000192.1:0-3876 GCA_035648615.1 Saccharimonadales bacterium (SeqCode)
ATGCATGGACCGTGCGCTCAACTTGAACGACGGCCGCAACATAAGGCTCCCATTCCGTTCCGACGACGGCGGGCGTTGCGTCAAACACGGCAATGGTTCGGGTTTCGTGGCGATTGCGCTTTTTCCCGTCGACGGTCTGAATCTGGATCATCGCCGACGAAGCGGCCGTTGGCTTGCCGGGTAGTCAGGGGTAGTTTCTCAGTCAAGGTTGATTAGCGTTTCCCGACAGGGAGGGCCTAGGCGAGCCCGACTCCGACCGTCACCCAATCAGAGATGCCTCATTTTCTTGTGGACGTCGGTCTCTGTTGCTCTTCGTGAGGCCCGATTCAGCGACGCCGAATTGAAGATGGCTTCGCGATCGGCTTGTTGGCGCGGTGGAGGTTTGCCATCGTCCTCGCAGCTTCGACCACAGGGCCAATCAATCGGACAAGCTCGCTGCCAACACCCGCGCCAGACGGCCACTTCCAACCAGTTTGGGGTGGGATGGGAAAACGAGTATTCTGTTCGCGACCGCTATCGACCAAGCCGAATTTCAGGCGTCCGTGGGGATATCGGTACTGGCGACACATGATGGACGTGGTCGAATCGATGGAAGTTTGGAAGGCGTCACGGAGACTGGCGGACAAGGCGAAACAGATGTTTCGGACCCATTGGCGTTAATTTAAACACGCCCATACCGAGCCACGTGCGTATGGTAGTCCTGCCGCACGCCACCACAACTAGTGTCAAGTCGGGTTAGTTGCCGAAGCACTTGCTTATTGAACTGACGGGGAAGAGGTGGCTGGGTCGATAATAATTGTCCGGGTGCCTGTTGCGGTGTTGCCCACGTGTCGGTGGCCACGTAGTCGATGGTGTCTGTTGCGACCTGCGACGTGTCGATGACGATGTTGCTCACGAGTGTGCCGTTGAGGAAGGTTTTGTAGCCGAGGTCATGGCCTTGGTTGTCGGTCACGATGGCGCCAAGATCAGTGTAGGTGTCGCCAACGTGGATGATGGCAGGATTGCTGCCCTGGATGTTGATCGATGGGGGAGTGCTGGTTCCGGAGATAACAGGCGGTGTTGGGGCGCTGATCTGCACTGAGGGCCCCCATCGAGCAATGCTCTCCAAAGCCAGCCACCGGTTACGCTCATGGACTTGCGAAAGGTTAGGTCTTGTCATCGATCGGTTTTCGGGAGAAGGCGCGCGAGCATATTTCCACTATCACTCTACTTGTACAGACGGCACACCTTGAAACTGCCATTTACATCTTTCCGAGACTGCCCTGCGCCGCGGATGTGCCGGCGGCGGTTGGTTTTCCCTTGAGTATCCATTCAAACCCTACGGCGATCATGGCGCCGACTATCGGGCCAGCGATGTAGATCCAGGTCGTGCTCAAATCGCCGCGGACCAGATCGGGGGCGAATGACCGGACGGGGTTCATTGAGGCTCCGCTGATAGGTGCCGCCCAAAGCCCAGCAAGGGCAATATAACCGCCGATCGCGAGTGCTCCATTGGAACCAATGTTTCGCGCGCCGGAGGCGGTGCCAAGAATGGTGCTAACCAAGCCGGTCGTTAACAGCGCTTCCATGATGAACGCCTTGAAATCGCTGATCGCCAGACCGGGTTTGGTGGCGCCGAGTAGTCCAACGGTGCCGAACATTGTCCATAGGAAACACGCTGCGGCGATGCCGCCGACGAACTGGGCAGCGATATATCCCGGCACCCGATTCCATGGAAAATTCCGGCGGGCTGCAAACGCCAATGTGACCGCAGGATTTAGATGCGCCCCGCCTACAGCACCGATGAAATATATGATGGCCATGACCATCATGCCCGGCGCTGCGACCTTCATACTCAGCGTTATTGTCCCACCGCTCAGCGCCCCTACAACCCCCGCGCCCGCGGCGACGACGACGAGCAGGAATGTGCCCCAGACTTCTGAGAAAAGTCGGCGCCATTCATGGGCGGATTCCAAAAAATCCGGCGGCGCAGAGCTACGCAGCATGCGCTGCTCCAGTGTCGTTTCAGTTTGCTGCGCCGACGTCATAATCGATTCTCTCTCTTCAGACGATCTTGCATGGAATCATGGCGTCCTCGTCAAATTTGTAAACCGCGCAGAGCCGCTGATAACCGTCGGCGATAATCAACTTGCCGCTGGCTTTGTCCCTGTACAGCAACAATGGAGACAGCTCTTCATTGCGGGCGATCTTAACGCGATCTTTTTCCACATGGCTGTTGCTGACCCCAAGTAACGATAGCCCGGACGCTCTGAAAATGTCTTTTGCCGCAAATTCCGTCATCTTAGCATTTTTAAATTCCTCGGCAGCAGTCTCGGCTGCCTGTTGGTCCATCGACAAACTCAGATACGACGCGGCGGCCGGATAATCATGCTTTTGCGGCTTATCATGCCATTTGATTTTCATTGTTTTTTCTTTTTCAGGAGGCCGACCTTGCGGGCCGGGAGGCGGCAATTCTGCGCGAATGCGGGTCCATTATCGCTTCGCCTTCTTCGCCTTCTTCGCCTTCTTTTTCTTCGCGGTTTTTTTGGTCGTTTTCTTTGCGACGGATTTTGCTTTCGATTTCTTGGCCTTCTTCGGCGACACTTTCTTCGGCGACACTTTCTTTGCGGCCTTTTTGACCGACTTCTTGGCGGTTTTCTTAGCGGTCTTTTTTGGCCCCTTCTTCGAACGTTTCTTTCGATGATGAACGACCATATATTGCGGCGTCCTGGGGGTGCCGAACATTCCGTCATCAGGCGCGGGCAGCATGACAACCTCGTCCCCTGGCTTTAAGGGTTCTGGGGGGGCCATCATGTGTTTTGCGGCGTCCTTTACCTCGCTCGCGAACTCCTCCACAGCTTCAATCGTCTTTTCAATAACGCCCTTGTCGTTGCCGTCCATGAAGTCCTCCAAATGTTAGTTATGAGGCTATTCCGATTCGGCACGAGGGCAATATGCAAAAGGCCCCCAAACTCAAGTCCTGGGGCCATTTTGAGAGAATAACGACCTATAAACTGGCATGCTGCAAGTTTGAGCTGTGTTCCTTGGAACCGGATTAGGCGTCATGCATTTGCTTGCGAGGGCAGCTACCAGAGGATTGAATGATGAAACTCGCTATAGCTTTAGTTACCGCTGTTGGACTTGGCCTGGCCGCTCCCGCTTTTGCAGAGGATGCGCACGTCGGCGTTGGCGTGGGTCCCATAGGTGCTGGTGTAACCGTGGGCTCCGACAACCGTGATCGCGACCGCGACCACACCACGGTCATCAAGAAAGATGAACCGCGTGACCAGACCACCATCATCAAGAAAGAGCATGACGAGCCGGACAAAACGGTCATCAAGGACCGCAATTAAGAGGTGATATTCAAACGAATAAAGGCCGCTTCGCAGCGCCTTTATTTTTTCCGAAGTTCTGGATTGCTTTGCTTCCAAAGCGCCTCGATCCAAGCCTCGATTTCAATCTTGCAATCACTGAGCGCTTGTTCAGCCGCCTGCCTCAGGACGGAACGTGTCAACGATTCTGAGACAGTCCTGTTTGGTATTTAGGCTTGGAGTGCTGTCTGCCGGCTCGGTGGATTGATCCAAGTTGCGATCGGCTTTGCAGGTGGTTCGGGTTCCTTTCTGACGAAGCGTTCGGGGTTTTTGCTGAAGGCGCCATCGAGCGTGATTTGACGGGCGGCGTGGACTTGGTCGGCCTGACCGTAGTGCACCTGGTCGGGCGTCATTAGGCCGATGCCGGCATGGTGATGATCCTGATTGTACCAATCGAAGAAGCTGCGGCAGAACGTTTTGGCGTCCTGGATGCAACCGAAGCGCTGCGGAAACTGCGGCTGGTATTTCATGGTTTTGAAGTGGCTCTCCGAGAACGGATTGTCATTGGAGGTGTGCGGTCGGCTGT
>DASRLE010000193.1:0-16211 GCA_035648615.1 Saccharimonadales bacterium (SeqCode)
CGCCCGCCCCTGCCGCGGTGGTAATCGCGAAGGCGCCCCCCGTGGGAACAGTCGTCGTTCCGCTGTAAGTATTGTTGGCGGTCATGACCAGCGTGCCCGGGCCGCTTTCCGCCAGCCCGACCGTTCCGCCAACAATGCACCCAAGGGTCACTGTGCCATTAGTCGGGACCGTGACGATTGGAGCGAGGCCGGCCAAAGTCAGGACATTTCCAGGAGGGGACGATAGGATCGAATATCCGTCCACCGCGAAAGTGAGTCCCGGCGCCATTTCGTTGGTGTCGAGGTTCACCGCTCCGGGCGATCCCGCAAAATTGGCCACGGTGTTTGCCGGCCAGTTCGTGTCCGAAGTGTTCGTGACCCACCAATCGGCCGTAGTGTTGTCCCAATTTCCGCCGCCGCCGCTGCCCGGTTTGGCGCCCAGGTTGCCGGGGTCCCAATACGCTTGCGGGTAAGTCGTGGCGCTGGTGACGTTCAGAATTCCGGTTCCGGCAAATGCCGCATTCTGGAACGTCGCGCTCGACCCGACGGCTCCCCATGTCCCAACAGCTTGTATCACGCCCCCAAAAAGCAGGTTGCTGATGGATTGAGTCCCGGCGAAATTGAGGTTGACCTGGCCAGCCGCAGGCGAAGCCGGAAGAATGACGACGGCGAGAGCGGGAAGCGCGGTGGAATTGCTCAACTCCAGCGTTCCTCCGTTGACCATGACATTGCCGGCAATGGAGCCCGAAATGTTGAGCGTCCCGCTGTTGAGTATCGTCACTCCAGAATACGTATTGGTCGCGCCCAACGTGAGCGAGCCGCCGCCGGCGAGGTCCTTGACCGTCAAGGCGCCGTTGCTGCTGGCCAACGGAGATGCGAACGTCACGTTCTGGCCGTTCACGTCAATGGCGTAATGCTGGTTGGTGGCGGTGCTGAAGCGACTGGAGTAATCGTACTGGTTCGAGCTGGAGAATTGGAGTGTGCCCGACGCGGGAAAGATAATGGAATTGGCCGGAGTCAGCGGGTTGCCCAATGGCCCGCTGATCCCGGGGTTTTCCCCGGAAATCAGCCGCACCGTGTTGCTGGTCAGCGTCGTCGGGCCGCTGTAGGTGTTCTGGCCCGAAATAATAAATGTGGTTGGCTGGGCGGGGTAGCCCACGTAGTTGAGGCCATGATTGCCCCCGTCAGCGGCGTCGCTAATGACACCGCTGAGCGTAAATGGCCCGGCGGCGGTGTTCCCGATCTGGTTATTGTTGATGTTGGTGCTGGCGCCGGCCAGCGTTATACTCCCTGAGACGTTGGCATTGTTGAGCCGGAGGGCCCCATAGCCTGAACTATTCCCGGGACCATTGATAATCACGTTTGCCGCGAGCGTCGTTGCGAAGGCTAAATCGAGTTGCGCGCCGGCAGCAATGTTCCAGGTTCCGGGGGCGGCCATTGCGTAAGGCCCGGCGGCTTGGAGCACCAGTGAATCCGGGGTGGAAACCGAGGAGGAGATATTGACCGTGCCAGCAAAGCCGGCCAGCGAACCCGTCAAATAGGTATTGGCCGTTGTTGTATTGATCAGGACATTAATGACACTGTTGGTGTTTCCAGTGATTACATTCGCCACCCCGTTCGCCACAGAGTTCGCGGTGGTGCTGTTCACGGTAAAGCTGCCACTGTCGGTGATGGCGATCGTCCCCGTGCCGGCGCCCTTTGGGACCGTGACCTGCAACGCGGAGCCTGCGGGGATTGACGTGCCGCCGCTGTAAGTGTTGGCCCCACCCAACTTAAGCGTGCCGGGTCCGCCTACCGCCATTCCGTTGGACCCTGCGAGGATGCAGTTAACGGTTGTAGTGCCGGCGGGAACGGTGATAGCCGGCGCGCTGCCAGCCAAGGTAAGGATGGCGCTGCCGCTGATCGTATAGCCAGTCGTGGTGAACGTGAGGCCGTTGGCGGTTTCGGCGGCGCCCAGCGTAACGGTTCCCGCCGTTCCCTCAAAGAACGCGCTATCGTTTGAGGTCCATGTGGAATCCGAAGTTCCGCTGACCCACCAATTGGCCAGAGTGCTGTTCCAGGTTCCGGCTCCGCCGCTCCCAGGACTGGCGTTAGCGGCGCCCGGGTCCCAAAAAGATTGGGCTTTTACCGCGCCTGGGCAGGCGCACAAGGCCGCCATCAACAATGGGCAGAGGATTCGCGTGGATAGGTTTTTCATAGGGATTTGGGGCTGCGAATGCGCGCGTTGTTTCTCATTTCGGTGATCTGTAGTGTCAAGAAGTATCCATGATGCACGGTGTGAATTCAATGGACAAAGTGGCATTTTTGTTGGAGACAATGGCAGAAAGGGTGATTCCCATTGGCTGGAAACGCCGGATGTTTCGGCTTGCAAACCGCTGGCCGGAATTTATTAGAAATTAAAATTGACTGTGAAAGCTGTTTTACTGATCCGAAATTCTTCTCAACCATGAAAGCCTCCACACCGATCGGGTTGCAGGGGCTGTTCTGGTACTTCCCGGCCAGCGCACGGGATAAAAACTGGGGGATTTATGCGACAAGCATAGGCACGACCCATGTGGCGCCCCACAAACCGTACCCTCCCGCCGGTCATCCAGGCTGTTATGATTACAAGTGGGAGCGCGGCCGCATATTGCCTGTGTATGCGGTGGTTTATATTTCCAGGGGACGAGGCTGGATAGACTTGAATCCGAAGACGGCGCAGCGCCAGGATCTCGAAACCGGGAATGTGATCCTTCTCTTTCCCGGCATGTGGCACCGCTACTGCCCCGACCCCGAATTCGGCTGGGACGAACATTGGGTGGCGTTCGATGGAAAGGTGGCGGCGCGCTGGATAAAGGAATGTTCCTTTTCGCCCAGCCAACCGGTATTGAAAGTGCAGAATGAAGAAACGTTGCGGGGAATATTCGCCCATCTCATCGAGATTGGACAACAAAGTCCGGTGGCGCTCCAGCAACTCATGGCCGCCCAGGTGCATTGCATTCTGGCGACTCTCTATTCGGAAAAGCAAGCCGCCGTGGGAGGTGGCGACCCGGCCGCCGACGTTGTGCGGGCGGTCCAGGCCCGAATGCGAAAAGGGTTCACTTCCGACTTGAACGTGAAGCAGCTCGCCCGGGAATCAAAGGTCAGCTATAGCTGGTTTCGTCATGCTTTCGTCCAGCAAACTGGTTTTAGCCCATACCAGTACATAGTCGAATTGCGCCTGGCGCGCGCGCGCGACCTGTTGGTGCAATCGTCTCTCAAAATCAAGGAAATTGCCAATTTGAGCGGCTTCGCGGACGAACACTATTTCTCCCGGATTTTCAAAGCCAGAGTCGGCCTGACTCCCCACCAATGGCGCACCCAGGCGCGCACGGAAACGTAATAAATAATCTTTAGTGAACCAGGCCATATTTGGCCCTTCGCTGACGCAATTTGCTGGTTGGTTTTCAATGGACACCGGCGCGAGCGCCCCCTATTTTTTTACGAAATGAAGACGCGCCTTCTTCGCTGGATGAGAAATCTCTTATGAAAAGATTCTTATTGACTATATCTGTCCTTGTCGCTTTGTCCGCGGCTTCTCTCCCGGCCGAGGATGCGACCCTGGTGGTGGACGTTGACCAGCCCATCGGGAAGGTCAGCCCGCTGCATTACGGATTGATGACGGAGGAAATCAATCATTCCTACGATGGCGGTCTTTATGCCGAGTTGGTCCAGAACCGCGCTTTCCTTGACAATATGGAGACGCCTGTCCACTGGTCGGTGGCCCAAAGCCCGGGCGCGGCGGCCAGCATCGCGCTTGATCACGAGATGCCGCTCAATGACGTTCTGACTAACAGTTTGCGGCTGGACGTGGCCACGGCTTCGAAGTCGGCCTGGGCCGGGATTGCCAACGACGGCTACTGGGGAATTCCGGTCAAGCCCAATACGAAATATCGCGCTTCTTTTTATGCGCGCGCCGCCGGAAATTTCAAAGGCCCGCTCCGGGTGGCAATCGAAAGCGACGACGGCGGGACCACCTTCGCCGAAGCCAAAGTTTCCCGTCTCGGACGCGATTGGAAATTGTATGCCCTCACTTTGAAAACGAAAGAGGTTGCGCCCACCGTCAAAGCCAAGCTGGTCCTTGCCATCAACCGGCCCGGCACGGTGTGGTTCAATTTGGTTTCCCTCTTTCCGCCGACGTTTAACGACCGGCCCAATGGAAATCGTATTGACATAATGCGGATGCTTGGCGGCATGAAGCCTTCCTTTCTCCGTTTCCCCGGCGGCAACTACGTGGAAGGCGACACCCTCGAAACCCGCTTCGATTGGAAAAAGACCATCGGCCCGCTCACCCGGCGTCCCGGCCACGCTTCATGCTGGGGCTATCGTTCCAGCGACGGCTTCGGGCTGCTGGAATTTCTCGACTGGTGCGAAGACCTCAAAATGGAGCCTGTCCTTGCTGTCTATGCCGGTTACAATTTGAAACATACCCACGTCGAGCCTGGTCCGGCCCTCGAACCCTACGTGCAGGAAGCTCTGGATGAAATCGAATACGTCACCGGCGACACCTCGACGAAGTGGGGCGCGGAACGCGCCAAAGACGGCCATCGCGCTCCCTTTAAACTCACTTGCGTTGAGATTGGCAACGAAGATTGGTTTGACCGCAAAGGAAGCTACGATGCTCGTTTCGCCCAGTTTTACGACGCTATCAAAGCGAAATATCCCAACCTTAAATGCATCTCCACCGTCGGAACCGAACACCCGCAACGGCAAATGGTCCATAGCCGCAAGCCCGATGCCATCGACGAACATTACTATTCCTCCGCCGCGACCTTCGATGAGGATTCCCCGACGCATTGGGACAAGTACGACCGCAACGGCCCGGAGATTTTCGTGGGAGAATGGGCCGCCTACGAAAACACCAAGCCATGGGAAACGCCTTCGCGCAAAATGCCGCCCACGCCCGACCTGAAAGCCGGCCTGGCCGACGCTGCCTGGATGGCCGCGATGGAACGCCATTCCGATTTGATCGTCATGCAGTGTTACGCCCCTCTCTTAGTCAACGTCAACCCGGGCGCGCGCCAGTGGCGTCCGGACCTGATCGGCTACGACGGCCTCCATGTCTATGGGTCGCCCAGCTACTATGCCATTCGGATGTTCAGCCAGAATCACGGCGACACCATCCTTCAAACCTCGGTGGGCAACCCGCCTCTCCACTATAGCGCCACCAAGGATAGCCAAAGCGGCGCGATCTACCTAAAAATCGTCAATACCGAAGCGACGCCCAAAGCCCTCACGATCACCTTGCACAACGCCGGCGTGCTGGCCTCCGACGCAACCGCCCTCACTCTCTCTGCGCCGAGCGATAGCGACTCAAATTCAATTGATAATCCGGCCCAAGTCATTCCCGTCACTTCGACCGTGCCAAATATTAAACCCGCCTTCACCTACACGTTTGTCCCATATTCCGTAACCGTTCTGCGGCTGAAACAGGATTCCCACTAACACCAGCGCGCAGATCAACGAGGAACATCCGCAGCACACCTTATCTGGCCATGGAACGGCTGTGCTTTTCCAATAGAGCCTGCAAATGGGCGCTGTTGATTTTTTTGTTTCGCTGGTAAAGGTCGATCACGTCATCGGCGGAAGGATGAATGGGGAACGACCGCACGATTTCGGGAACCGTGGTCAGTTGCCGCCAGTCTTTCTCAACACTTTCTCCAGGGTTCGAGGCGGCGGCACCACCTTGCGGGCGCGCTTCAAGAGTATCTTTCATCTTGGCGTCTTTTCCGGCCCGCTTTTCCTTGGGCTTGGCCGCGATGGCCGCTTGTTGCTGCTGAAACTGGGGGTACAAATCCTCCTGCCCGTTAACGCACAAGTAAATCGCATGGGCAATATGTTCAAGCGGGCACAGGACATTGACGTATATTTTTACACTTTGTGGATTGGCGCCAATCAAACGGGTTCCGTTTTTTGGGCTCCACTCCAGCACAAGGTCTTTCGGCTGGCACCCAGCCTTCTGACAAACTTGACGAATGATCTGTATCATAATGGTTGTTATTTAACGGATATAAGGGGTTGCCTCATGCCATTTAATATCGGCAAAACGAGCGAATAGTTGAGCTGCTCCGCATGGTTTTTACCTTATCTTCCGCACAATCCGAGCGGCGTGTTTCCGTGGTGGATTGACGCCGCTTCTTTTTTAATCGACTGCTGCTTCCCAATCTTCGGCGTTAACTGGGGCAAACGGTTGCTCATATTTCAGCACAGAACCTTTAAGGCTCGCTAATATCTGTTCACAGAAACTTCCGTTGGGCAAGTTGCAACCTGCCCGCGTTCGGGAAAACGATTTTTCGTTTTTTGAATTCGCGCTTGAGATTGAAGGCGCTTGCAGCTAGAATCTGGCCAATGTCTCAGGGCTTACATCTGTCCCAACGCATGTCGCTCTCGCAAGTGCTGGCGCCGCAGTTGCAGCAGTCGCTGGCGCTTTTGCAGGCGCCTACCCTCGAGTTGAAAGCCCTCGTCGAGCAGGAATTGCAACAGAATTGCATGTTGGAGGAAGTCCCCGCCGCCGAAGTCGAGATGAACGAAAGGGTCCGCAACGAAGAGGCCGATGACGGCGCCCTGGCGGCCGCGGACCTGGCCGAGCCGCCCGCCGATGTGAAATTCGATCCCGCGACCGAGAAACCGAGCGACGCCCCGGTGGACGATTTTCAAGCCGAGTTCGAGCGCTTGACCCAATTGGACCAGGAATGGCGCGATCATTTTACGCAAACCAATTTGCCGATGCGCCAGGGGCAAGAGTCCGAGGAACGCCGCCAATTCATGTTCGATTCTCTCGTCGCGGGCACTTCCTTGCAGGAGAATCTCCTGGAGCAAATGCGCTTTTCAGATTTGACCGACGAACAGCGCTCGATTGCCGAGATGATTATCGGCAACATCAATGATCACGGTTTTTTAAAGGCCAGCGCCGAGGAACTTTCTTTTTCCACCAATATTCCGCCGGAAAAAATTCTCTCCGTCCTGAAAGTGATCCAGACTTTTCATCCGCCGGGCGTGGCGGCGCGCGACATGCGCGAATGTTTGATGCTGCAACTGGAGCGGTCGGGCCGCGAGAAGAGCATCGAATACCGGATCGTGCGCGATTTCATGGAAGCGCTTTGCAAACGGAAAATTCCCGAAATGGCGCGCGGGTTGAACATCAGCGTCGAGCAAGTTCAGGAGGCGCTGGAACAGATCGGCCATCTCGAGCCCCGCCCCGGCCGGGAGTTTTTGCCGGACGACGATCGTTATATTTCCGCCGAAGTCTTCGTGCAAAAAATCGGCGACGAATATGTGGTCACGACCAATAACGAGCAGGTCCCGCATCTGCGCATCAGCAATATTTACAAGGACGTCATGTCGCAGGCCGATTCCTCCCCCGAGGGCGCCAGCGCCCGCGAATACATCCGGGAAAAAATCCGCGCCGGAAAATTTCTGATCAAGAGCTTGCAGCAACGGCAGCAAACCATCCTCAACATCGGCAAGGAAATCGTCAAACGTCAGCGCGAATTCATGGAAAAAGGGGTGGCCTGCCTCAAGCCCATGACCATGGTGCAGGTCGCCGAGGTGGTGGGCGTGCATGAAACGACGGTCAGCCGGGCCGTTTCCAATAAATATATTGACACGCCCCAGGGTATCTTCGAGATGAAGTATTTCTTCACCTCGGGCATTCAGACGGACACCGGCGGCGGGGTGTCCAACACCAGCGTGAAAGACATGGTGGCCGAGATGTTTGCCAAGGAGAACCCGGCCAAACCTCTTTCCGACCAGGAAATCGTCAAAATGCTCAAGGAAAAGGGCATCGTCATTGCCCGGCGCACGGTGGCCAAATATCGCGCCGAACTGAATATCCTCCCCTCCAATCTGCGGAAAGTGTATTGACAGCCTATTTTTTGGCTTTCATTTCGGCCTTGGTTTTGGCCTGAAGTTCGCTCAAGGCTTCTTTTAATTCGTCCTTATCCGCCCGAATCATGCGGTCGATGAAAAGGATGCCGTTGAGATGATCCATTTCATGCTGAATGGCGCGAGCTAGAAGACCGCCGCAGCGAAAATCGATTTTTTCGCCTTTGTCATTCATGGCCCGGACCTCCGCCATGCCGGCCCGGGAAATTTCGGCGTAAATCTCCGGAAAGCTCAAGCAACCTTCCGGCCCCGACACCGGATCGCCCAGCGGTTTGATTTCCGGGTTGATCAGCACCAGCGGCATGAATTCGGCCACGTCCGCCTCCTTGCCGTCGCGTTCGAGCGTGGAGGGGCGGTCAGTGATGCCGCGCACGTCCAATACAGTCAACTGCAAAGCCCGCCCGACCTGTTGCGCCGCCAGCCCGACGCCCTTGGCGGCGTGCATCGTTTCAAACATGTCCGCGATGAGCTTTTTAAGGTCGGCGTTGACCTTCTCAATGCGGGCGCCTTTCTGGCGCAGCACCGCATTGCCATACTTGACAATCTCGAGAATCATGGGCGGACGTAGCTGGTGGAGGGGTCTTGCATCATTCCCGCAATCTCCGCGATGGACGGGCTTTGTCCAGCGCGCACATAGTAGCCGCTGGTCGTCACCCCCGTTAAAAGGCTCATCTCGTTGTTCAGCCCCAATAATTTTCCCAGGCAGAAACCGGAGTTGAAGTGATCTCCCGCGCCGGTGGTGATAAAAGGTTTGGCCACGTACGGCCCATTGACGATGTCGGCTTTTTGGCCGCTCACCGCCAGCGCGTAAGTCACCGGATGAATGACGAGGGTGCCAATGCGCAATTTCGCCGCCGCTTCCACCGCGAATTCCGCCAGGCTTTCCGGACTGGCTGTTTTCGACTTTAAGTCGAGGACGGCGCCAATTTCGCAGGCTTCTTTTTCGTTCAAACCCAGAATGACGTCGAAATGTTTTTCAAACTTCGCGATTAACTCCAAGGCGCGGGCAATGTCCTCGCGGGTCCTTTTTTCCGGATCGGCGAGGTCGAAAAACAGAATTCGCCGTCGGGAGTTCATTTTGGGACAAACTTCCTTGAGCAACGATTCCCACAGGTCGCTCATATACGGGAGCATGGTCCAATTGACGAACCCCACCAAATCCGCGCTGCCAAACTTCGCGGAAAATTTTTCCTCGCCAAAACGGGATTTGATATTCTCCCACGTCACTTGCTTGAGCGAGGAATGCTTGCCAATCATAATTTTTCCGTCCTCGAATTCGAGGGCGTCGGTCGTGCCTGGATCGGCGATGCTGTGGACTTCGGCGCGCTTGGCAAAATCGTGAAAGACAGGGTGAAGGTTGGGATAGCCGAGCACGCCGAGATACGTCACCTGCATCCCAAAACTGGCCAGGGCGTTGGCCATGATCGGACCATTGCCGCCCAATTTAGTGATCAGGTTGACCAATTCGAGGTTGGTGCTTTTGCCGGCGGCCGCGCCGAAACGAGCGGCCAGCTTGGCGATGGTGGGCAGGCGAAGAAAAACCTCCGCGCTCTCCCGTTTATCGACGACGTGCAAAATTTCATCCACGAATCCATCCAGGCCGACGAAGGCTTTCAGGGCGGAAGCCCGCTGGACGCTGGCGAGGAGGGTTTGGGCGCAGTGGGCGCGATTGTCAATTATATTCATTAAGAGAAGTCAAATTATTCGAGGCTGATTCCCGCGAGGACAAGGATGCGTTCCAAATCGTCGTCGGTGAAGAATTTAATTTCGATGACGCCCTTGCCCTTTTGATAGCGCAAACCGACTTTGGTGCCAAATCGCTCCTGCAATCGATGCTGCAGGCTGCTCACATGGGCATCCTGGCCGGGTCCGGCGCCCGGATTCTTTGCGTGAGATGGGTTGGCGGATTTGCTTTGCAGAAATGAAACCAGTTCCTCGGCCTGGCGGACGTTGAGCGATTTTTTTAGAATGCGGTCGGTCGCCAGCTTTTGTTCTTCGTGCGACGGGAGGCCGAGGATGGCTTTGGCGTGGCCGACCGATAACCGCCCATCGCGGACATACACCTGCAACTCCGGCGCTAGTTTCAAAAGACGGAGCGCATTGGCCACCACCACGCGGCTGCGACCGACTTTAAGCGCGGCCTGTTCCTGGGTGAGTTGAAATTGGCCGATCAATTGGGCGTAACCCTGGGCTTCCTCGATCGCGTTCAGATTTTCGCGCTGGAGGTTTTCGATCAGCGCCAGTTCCAACACCGCGCGATCATCCGCCTGGCGGACGATGACTGGCACCTCGGTCAGGCCCAGCATTTGGGCTGCGCGCCAGCGCCGTTCCCCCGCGATCAATTCAAAATTGCCCCCCTGGGGCCGAACGATCAACGGTTGGACAATCCCTTGTTCCTTGATGGAGTCGGCCAATTCGCGCAACGACTCCGGCGAGAAATCTTTGCGCGGCTGAAAGGCGCAAGGGCGCACTTGGGTAACCGGCACGCGCTGGACGCGTTCCTGCGACGCATCCGCAGCGGGCAGAGCAGGGGATGGGAAAGCCTTGTCCTCCGCGCGCGCCGAACCGCCGCCGCCGCCGAGCAACGCGCTGAGTCCCCGCCCTAAAACTGGTTTAGCCATGACCCCAGAAATTAAGGGCAAAGGAAAAAAGGTGAAAGGGAAAAGTGAGCCTGGGCCTTTCCATCATTCCATCGAGAAAGCTTTAGGCGTTCTCCTTTCGCCCTTTCATTTGACTGCGCTTCTGACAAACTGCGCGCCACAAACAGTGATCCACGCTCGTCAATGCTAAATTATATCTGGCTGGGTTTGGTGGTCGCAGCCGTCCTCCTGGGCGGGTGGAACAATCATCTTGACGAGGTCGTCAAGAATGCTTTTGACCTGGCCAAGGCCGCCGTCATGGATATTGCGCTGCCGCTGTCGGCCATCATGACGGTCTGGCTGGGCGTCATGCGGCTGGCCGAAAAATCCGGCCTGGTGTTTCTTTTGGCGCGCGCCTTGCGTCCGGTTTTGCGCTGGCTTTTTCCCGAGGTGCCGCCCGATCACCCTGCGATGGGCTCGATGGTCATGAATATCGCGGCCAACATGCTGGGCCTTCTCAACGCCGCCACGCCGCTCGGCCTGCGGGCCATGGCCGACTTGCAAAAACTCAATCCAATCCCCGGCACCGCGACCAATGCGATGTGTACCTTTTTGACGGTCAACACCGCTTCCATCCAGCTTATCCCGGTTACGGCGATCGCCATCCTGGCGGCGGCGGGCGGAAATAATCCGACGGCCATTATTGGCACCTCGATTGTCGCCACCGTCATTGCCCAAATCACCGGATTGACCGCCGTCAAAATTCTGGAAAAGCTGCCGGTCTTTCGCCCGCAATCAGGCGCGGTCGTCGAAAGCGAAAAACCGGCGCCAGAGACTTCTCCTCTCCCGGGCGCTTCGGACGCGAGTCCTCCATCGCCGTTATCGGTTGGGCGCAGAATAGTGCTGCTGGTTTTCTTCGGCTTCTTCGTCATTTTTTTCGTGAAGCTGATTGCGCCGGCCGAGGCGGGATTGCCGTCGGTGGGAATTTTCACACGCATCGTCAAAGCGATATCGATCATTGCCATTCCATTTTTTCTTTCGTTCTTTCCCCTCTACGCGGCGTTGCATCGCATTAAAGTTTACGAAGAGTTTGTCGAGGGCGCCAAGGAAGGCTTTGCCGTCGCCATTCGCATTATTCCCTTTTTGGTGACCATCCTCACCGCTGTCGGCATGTTCCGCGGCGCGCACGGCATCGAGTTGCTCGCCAGGTGGTTCAAGCCTTTTCTCGATTTTGTCGGCTTTCCACCGGAGTTGCTTTCACTGGCTTTGATGCGTCCGCTCAGCGGCAGCGGGAGCGTTGCCTTGGTTTCTGACGTGGTGAAAACCTACGGCCCCAACCATATTTACAGCATGATGGCGGGGACCATTTTGGGCAGCAGCGAAACGACGTTTTATGTCATTGCGGTTTACTTCGGGTCGGTGGGCATCCGGCGCACCCGCCACGCGGTCCCGGCTGGATTGCTGGCCGATCTAGCCAGTCTCATCGCGTCAGTTGCTATATGCCGGCTCGTCTTTTCGCACCTATGAAAAGAGGCGAACTTGTCCGCGGATTGAATTTGAGCGCGACCACCGCGCTGGTGGTGGGCACGATCATCGGCACGGGTGTCTTTTTGAAATCGGCCAGGATGGCCCAGGCGGTGGGGACGCCCGAGTTGGTTTTGCTCGCTTGGGTGGCGGCGGGATTTCTCTCGCTGGCCGGAGCGCTCAGCTACGCGGAATTGGGCGCGATGCTGCCGGCGGCCGGAGGCGAATATGTTTATTTGCGCGCGGCCTATGGCGACTTCCCGGCGTTTCTCTTCGGCTGGATGCGAATGGTGGTCGGTTCGACGGGTTCCATTGCCAGCATGGCGGTCGGTTGCACGACATTTTTGGCGGCGCTCTTGCCCTTGGATTTGGTTTGGGCGCGGCATTCGTTCGACTTTCTCGGCCAGAAAATTGTCTGGCAATTTGGCATCCAGCAAATCCTCGCCGTGGCCATCATTCTGATTTTAACGGCGGTGAATTGTTTGCGAGTCGCGCTGGGAGGAGGTGTGCAGTCCATCTTCACTTTGGCCAAAGTTTTGGCGATTGTGGCCATTATGGGCGGCGCGTTTTTTCTGGCGCCCTCGGCCACTTGGGAACATCTCCGCGCGCCTCCCGGGGTGAAACTTTGGAGCGTCATGTCGGCCTTCGGCGTGGCCATGCTGTCGGCTTTGTGGGCTTACGACGGCTGGAACAACATGCCGATGGCTGCGGGCGAGGTGGAAAATCCCGGACGAAACATCCCGCTCGGCTTGATCATGGGCATGATCATCGTCTTGACCACCTATTTGCTGGTCAACCTGGCTTATTGTTACGCGCTGCCTATTTCGGAAATCGCGTCGTCGAGTTCGACGTTGCATGCTGCGGGGCTGCCGGTGGCGGCGAAAGCGGCGCAAACTTTCTGGCCGCGCTACGGGGTGGGGCTGATGGCCGTGGCCGGCGTCCTGTCAACGATCGGTTCGTTGAACGGCTCCATTTTGACCGGCGCCCGCATTCCGTTCGCCATGGCTCGGGACGGATTGTTTTTCGCGCGCTTCGCTGATTTAAGCGTCAAAACGGCCGTGCCCGCGTCCGCCATTATTTTCCAAGGGCTTTGGGCAAGTGTCCTGGCGCTGTCCGCCAACTTCGATCAACTGACCGAGTGCGTCGTTTTTGCCGGCATGATTTTTTACGCGGCGACCACTGCGGCCGTTTTTGTTTTACGGCGCAAAATGCCGGACGCGCCCCGCCCTTATCGGACGCTGGGTTATCCTTTGATTCCGCTGCTTTTTATCGCCGTGGCGCTGTGGCTGCTGGCCAACACGCTCAAAACCAGCACGGTGGAATCGGTGGGAGGATTGGTCTTGATCACGCTGGGCGTGCCGGTCTTTCTCTGGCAAAGGAAAAATAAAACATGAAATTACTTGTGGCATTGCTGGCGCTGGCCTGGTGCAGCGCGGGACTCGCTCAGACCAATGGCGCGCCCTGCGCCTTCGACACCAATAAACTGGAATTCGTGGGGACACCCGTGCAACAGGCGAAGTGCCTGTTGCGCCCGGTGAAGCGCGGCGGCAACCTGGCCCCGCCGCTGACCGTCCTGCCCAAACCTTTGGAACGGCTGATTGGCCAGCCGGTCAAAGTCACTCGCGAGGAGTTGCGCCGCTATTTGCAAGAGCAGCATATTGCCGAGGCCGATATTGGCGGCCCGATTACCAATTCGTTGCGGGCGAAATATTTTGTCATCCACGACACCAGCACTCCTAATTACGGCGACAAACCATTCCCGGACGACATCAACCAGCCAAGCTGGCGGCTGAATCATTTGGAGATGTGGAAAAAGCGTCCAGTCGCGCATATTTTTGTCAGCCGCACCGGCGAGTCCATTACGACGCACGAATTTATTGTGCCGTGGCGCGCGACGAAATTTGAGTCGAAGGTCATCACCACCAATCAGAGCCGGGGATTATTTGTGCATGTCGAGAACACCATGCCGCGCCGTTCCGACCCCAAGGGCCATCCCGGCAACGACGCCATCGCGCCGGAACCCGGCTTTACCGTGCCCATGCTCGACCGGCTGGCGTTGCTTTACTTGACTGCCAGCCTGGAGCACGGCCGCTGGATGGTGCCGGCCTATCACGCCGCTGTGGACGCCGGAATACCCGACGCGCACGATGACCCGCAGAATTTCGACCTGGCTCTGTGGGCCGCGCGGCTGGGATTGCTGCTCAAAGACGTGGAGTCGTCCTCGAAATAAAAATTATCCAGCGTTGGCCAGCGGCTGCGAAGAGATTTGCAGCATCCGCTCGATGGGCAACCGGGCGCGCTCGATGATCTCGGGGCTTAATTCCACCTTGGGACTGAGATTGGCCATGCAATCGTAAAGTTTTTCCAGCGTATTCATCTTCATGAATTTGCACTCATTGCAGCGGCAATTCTCCACCGGCACCGGGATAAACTGTTTGTCCGGGCATTCTTTGCGCAGGCGATGAATCATGCCCGCCTCGGTGGCGATCAGAATGGCCGGCGCGGGACTGCGCTTGCAGAACTCGACCATTTTCTCCGTCGAGCAGACTTCATCCGCCAGCATCCGCACGCCCTTGGTGCATTCCGGGTGGGCAACCAGAGGCGCGCCCGGAAATTTCTGGCGAATGCGCATCACGCCCAAATGGGTAAATTCCACATGCGCATAACAACTGCCCTGCCACAAGGTCATTGGCCGCCCCGTCTGTTCCATGACCCACGCCCCGAGATTTTCATCCGGCACAAAAAGCAGATCGCGCTCCGCCGGCGAGGCGTTGACAATCTTGACCGCATTGCCGCTGGTGCAAATCACATCGCTCAGCGCCTTGACCTCCGCGCTGCAATTAATATATGTGACAGTATAAAAATTAGGATTGGTCTCCTGCAGCGCCTTCAATTTCGGGGCCGGGCAACTCGCTTCCAGCGAACACCCCGCGTCCTTGTCCGGCAAAATCACCGTCTTGCCCGGGTTAAGAATCTTGGCCGTCTCCGCCATAAAATGCACCCCGCAAAAGACAATGACCTCCGCCTTCGTCTTAGCCGCCTGCTGAGAAAGCCCCAGCGAATCGCCCACAAAATCCGCCACATCCTGAATCTCCGGCACCTGATAATTATGGGCCAAAATCACCGCATTCAACTCCTGCTTCAGCCGCAAAATATCCCGCGACAGCGTATCCAGCCGTTGCGGCGCCAACGGCACGCGCGTGACAAACTCCCATTGCTGCGCCTGCGTCTCAGTACGATCACTCATGCGTTTAGCATAGCACAATTAGCCCTCGCATGACCAGAGCGGAGCAAAACAAGGCTTGGATATTGGAAGGGAACATCGATGTTTGCGTTTAAGGGCGCGCTGATATACAGATTACTGTTTATTTGATAATGGTCAGGCCGCTCAACTCGATAAAATCCTTTATCCGCAATCTTTCGCGGCCCGCCGAGTTCTTTCTCGTGGTGCTCGTATGCTTCTGGTGGGGCATCATCGGGAGCGCCAAACAATTCGTGGGTCACCTCATGCACGGCGCAAAAACGGAGCAGATTACCAATGGTCTCGTCTGTGGCGTCGTTATTATGCAGTTGCTTGTCATGATATTCGCCTTTTGGGTTGGCCGCATCCGCGGTTGGTCCCTCGCTATGTTTGGCTCGCGCATTTCGTGGAAAGGAACCTTCAAGGGTCTGCTTCTCTTGCTGGTAACGATTTTAGCTATGCTTTTTTCCGTCGCATTAACGAACGTCCTCGCTCCGGGAGCACGGAATGTCCCCCATGTCGTCAATGGAGTAACGGTCAGTCGATTGACGCTGCCATTCATCCTGCTATTTTCACTCGTCAATCCTATTTATGAAGAGGTTTTGGGGACCGGTTACTTTATTCACTCATTGCAACGATGCGGTATGCTGCCGTCGGTGCTGGCGAGTGCCTGCTTTCGAGCGTTTTTGCATTCCTATCAAGGCTTGGACGCAATCGTAATTGTTTTGCCAATGGGCCTGGTATTCGGTTTCTGCTACTGGCGGTGGAGGCAACTTTGGCCTCTGATTGTTGCTCATATAGTATTCGATTTATGGCCCCTCCTTGCTTTTATCCATAAGGTTTAGCCAAGAACGTCGTCTAAGGATTGCGGTCATGCCGCGCCAATCGCGGATGGTTGTAGAGTCGAGGCTGTGCCTCGACCAGTTGAGCCATAGGCTCAACGCTACAACTTATGTTATGAGCACCCCAAGCTCTCCCCGCAGTTG
>DASRLE010000194.1:0-14670 GCA_035648615.1 Saccharimonadales bacterium (SeqCode)
AAGTTACCACATCCTGCAAACTTACGAGGCGGGGATCGTTTTGCATGGCTCGGAAGTCAAAGCCCTTCGCGCCGGCAAAGCTCAAATCAGCGACGCCTTCGCGCGAGTCGAGAAGGATGAAGTCTGGCTGCATAACGCCCATATCGACGAATATCTTCAGGCCAATCGTTTCGGCCATCAGCCCAAGGCCCCGCGCAAGCTCCTGCTGCACAGGTCGGAAATCCGGAAATTGTTTGAATTGGCCTCGATTAAAGGCCACGCCCTTTTTCCACTCTCCTTTTATTGGAAGGACGGCAAGGTGAAAGTGTCTCTCGCCGTGGGCAAGGGAAAAGCCGAGTTCGACAAACGGCAGGACATCAAGGACCGGGAGAGCGACCGCGAATTAAAACGGGCCGCCATGCACCATCTGAAGAGGAAGTGACCGCAGGCCGATTTACGCGGCCTTTTTCGCGGCGTGGGATTCTTTGGTCCAGGTGCGTTTGGGCGCTTTGGTGACCAGGCCTTTTTTAATGGCCTTGGCCGAGACGCGCGCATAACGGACTTCGCCGTTAATCACCACCTTGACTCGCTGGAGATTGGGCATGAAGCGGCGTTTGGTAATGGCGGTGACGTGCGTGCCGATGCCGCCCTTTTTCTTGGCTTTACCACTCCGCCAGATATGACTGCCCTTGATCGGGCCCACCCCGGTAATTTCACAAATTCTTGACATACAGAACGGCAACTTTACCCCAAGATGGCGCAGGTTCAAGCCCTATTTTCGGGGATTTTCGGCGGATTTTCGGGGATTTCCCGAACCCGCGTTCAGCACCTTCGAGCGCGAAAAACAACGTCCGTGTGTTATGATACAAAATAGCGGGTGTCGAAAAGGGAATAAAATATGCCGGCAATTCAACAGTTGGAGCGAAAAATAGAGAGCCGTTGGCTGCGTTTGGCTCGGGGCTTGCGGTGGGTGATCGTCATCGTGGTTCTGCTGCTGATCGCGGGCCGCCTGGCTCTTCCCTGGGCCATCAAGGATTACGTCAACAAGCGCCTGCAACGCATCCCGGACTATTCCGGCAGCATCGGCGGGATCCATGTGCATTTATGGCGCGGCGCTTACGAGATTCGGAACATCAAAATTTTTAAATCCAACGGCAAAGTGCCTGTGCCCTTTTTCTCTTCGCCCAGCATCGATCTAGCCGTCGAGTGGCGCGAATTATTTCACCGCGCGCTCGTCGCCAGCGTGGTCATGACCAAACCCGAAGTAAACTTCGTCTCCGGCCCGACCAAGGAGCAGACCCAATCCGGCTTCCAGCAACCGTGGGGCAAGACGCTGGCCAGCTTTTTCCCCACCCGCATCAACCGCTTCGAGGTCAAAGACGGCCAAATCCATTTCCAGGACCTTTTCAAACAACAGCCCGTTAACATCTACATGACAAACCTCCATGCCGTCGCGACCAACTTGACCAATACCCGCAAGGTGGGCCAAACCCTGCCCGCCGGCCTCGACGCCACCGGCGACACGCTGGGCGGCGGATTTTTCGCCATGGACCTAAAAATGGACCCTTTGAACACGTCGCCAACTTTCGAGCTAAACGCCTCGCTGACCAACGTTGACTTGGTGGCCTTGAACAGCTTCATGCGCGCCTACGGCAAGTTCGACGTCGATCGCGGCAATTTCCAGCTCTTCACCTCGGTCGCCTCGGTCAACGGCAATTACACCGGCCACGTCAAGGTTCTTTTCAAAGACCTAAAAGTCTTCGCCTGGGAAAAGGAGCGCGGCAAAAATGCCCTCGAAGTTTTCTGGGATGCCGTCGTGGGAGTTCTGGCCGAAGGTTTCAAAAACCATCCCCATGATCAACTCGCCACCAGCGTACCCATCTCCGGTTCCTTCAACACCACGCATGTGGATATCTGGGGCGCAGTCGGCAGCCTGTTGCACAACGCCTTCATCCGCGCCCTCCTCCCCACCATCGACCAGCCCGTCCATTTGCAGGACGTGGGAAAACCCGGCACTCCCGGCGCCAGCAAAAGGCCGCCGCCCTCCAAAATCCTCGCCGCTCCCCACGAAGCCAAAGGGCCGTAGCCGCTCTCATTTATCAATCAATAGCAGTTAAATCCTCGACGGCGGCGTTTTTCTTTCTCGGAAGAAGCAACGCGGCGAGGATAAAGGCCAACGCGATTAATTCATAGCCGACGCAGGAGATTACGACCGCACCCACGGTCAAGATCGCCCAAAGAAATGCCTGAAGTCTCGGAGCCGAGGCCTTGGGTTCAGTTTGTCGAAGGGTTGAAACGAAGGTGTCGATCGCGGCGAGGATGAGGTAAATTCCGAAGAGCAGGGCGCTCAGGATTATGACATACACGAACGGGGGCGCGGCGTCGCCGGATTTGATGGGAAATCCCTTTTCGGGTTGGACGCTGAACAGCCAAAGTATGGCGGCCTCCCCCAGCATCGGCGCATCGCTTAAGTTGGAAAGCATCCGGGGCATCGCAAGGGTTCCGTTGGGCATCTCCCAGACGGTCGCCAACATTTCGGCAGACAAGGGATAAGCCAGGTCAAATCGGCCGTTTTTGCGCGCCGCTCCGACTCCGAAAGCATTGGCCGCCACGCCGAATCCGGCGATGACTGGGCCGGCATCCACATCCAGGGTCCAATCTGACGTTTGGACGCTGTTGGGGAATTCGCGAAAACCGGAGAAACCCAAGCGCGTCTGCCAAAAGAATTTCTCGTAGAGCTGAAACCACGTTTTGGCCTGCCGCGGCCAGAGCTCCGGTGATGTCAAACATAAATAGGAATTGGCGCAGCCGCGGGCTTCGGAGAAAGGCGTTCCCGTCTCGGCGCCGGCCAGGTAGGGCGGGATCTTGAGGCGCGTGCTTCTGAGGCCGGTGAAGGCTCTGAGTGAGCGCTGGATGAATTTGGCATGGTCGGTGGCGAGAACAGCGTCGGCACGATGAATGCAGGCGAGGGCGGCCATTACATCGCCGGGATAGCATTCCCCGGGATAGTCATTCAACAAGCCGCTTTTTGTGGCGTTCAGTTCGGCGGAAAAGGTCTCGACCTGATCGCGCAATATGTCAAGATGAGCCCTGTCATGCAGCAGCTTTTCGCGGCTGGTCAATGCCGCAATGACTAACATGCGATAAAATACGTTTTCATCGTGGAGATAGTTTGTTCCCCAATGTTTCTCGACCCATGTCGAGTGCTTGGGATCAATCACTAACTCAGATGCGGCGACGATGGCATTTTTGCAAAAAAACTTTGGTTCCGTGCCGGCGGTATGATCTCCTGCTTCCCATGCGTTTTGCAGGTTTTCGATGGCCCAAAGATAAAAGACGGACCCGAAGAGAGGCCATTCGGTGCCGGTGATGTCAGCGGTTGATAGTTTCTCGGCGTGGCCGCGCGCCACGCGCTGCTGAGCCCAAGTCGCGTAACGGGGGGTTAGATTGCGCTCGAGTCTCCACGCGGTTTGGGGAATTCCCGGACCTTTCAACGCGGGATCGCGAATGTTGAGCACGGCGCGCACGGACGGATACACCAAAAGAATTGCGGCCAGCAGCACGACAATGATCGAATTGGCGCAAATTATCTTTCGGAGCATGGCGGTTCGTGGTTTCGAGGGCGGAATTATAGGCGCACTTCGTCTCAAGTGAAGGACAAAGCGCATTTACCGTTTTACTTTCTTCCATTTCTCTCTTATGCGGCTTTCTCGGCCTTTGTGCTCGAAGCCATTGGCAAGGGCGCTGCCGCCACGAAATACAACGCATTGGCCTCCTTATCGAATGCGCCCATTTACTACACGATTAACATTGATGGCTGGGCGCATGATCGTTGGAGTTCAACGGGTATGTTTTTCACCGAGTCGGGACTGGCCGTGGCGGCGGCGGTAGTTTTCGCAGTCTTGGTAAAGTTACTTTTGCGCAAGCGCCGGACGAAGAGTATTGGTGAGTGACAGAGTGAGTCATACGCGCTGTCACTTCCGGTCCTGCTCTTAATCTTAATCCTAATCTTAATCCATTCTGGGAAGATTAAGATTAGGAGTAAAAAGTAGGAAATGCTATGTCAAAGTGTTTTCGCGCTGCATATTCGGCGGCGGCTCATTCACCGCGCCCCAAAAGAGGCCGAGTTGTTGGACGGCATTCATAAACTCGGAAAACACCACCGGCTTGACCACGTAGGCATTGACACCGTATTTATAAAACTCAATCAAGTCCGGCGTTTCCAGCGAGGAGGTAAGCACCACGATGGGAATTATTTTCAAATGTTCGTCGGACTTGAGGACTTTCAGGACTTCCAAGCCGCTGATCTTGGGCATTTTGTTATCGAGTAAGACCACGATGGGATTGCCTCCCGCCCGCGTCTTGAATTTGCCCCGGCAGTAAAGATAATCCAACGCCTCTTCGCCGTCGTGGACGACAAAAACCTTGTTGGCCAGTTCGTGGTCCTCCAACGCGGCCAGGGTCATTTCTGCATCGCGGGGATCGTCCTCTACCAGCAGAATGTGCTTTGTATTCATTTAAGCTTCTATTTGTTTGGGGATTGAAAAGTAAAAGGTCGCGCCCGCGTCCACCACGCCTTCGGCCCAGACTCGCCCGCCATGGCGGTGAATGATGCGCTGGACATTGGCCAGGCCGATGCCCGTGCCCTCGAATTCGGCCTGGCTGTGCAGCCGCTGAAAGACGCCAAATAGTTTGTCCGCATATTGCGGATTGAAACCCGCGCCATTGTCGCGAACAAAAATGACCGTTTCCTCTTTGGTATCGGAGGCGCAACCGATTTCAATGGCCGGCTCAGGACGGGCGCCGGTGAACTTAACCGCATTGGAGAGCAAATTAACCAGCACCATTTCCAGCAAGGCGCGGTCACCGCGCACAGGCGGCAGGGGACGCATTTTCCACGCGATCTTATGCTCTTTAGCTTCCACCTTGAAGTGGCTCATGGTTTCGCGGGCCAGCCGGTCAAGATCGACCTCGGCCTTTTGCAACTCCGCGCGCCCGACGCGCGAGAAGGCCAGCAGGTCGTCGATTAACTTGCCCATCCTCCTGGCCGCTCCTGAAATCGTGGTGAGACGACGAAGACTTTTCTCGGAAAGCGTCGGCCCGGCATCTTTTTCCAGCAGTTCCACGAAACCCATGATGTGGCGCAACGGCGCGCGCAAATCGTGGGAGACGGAATAGCTGAAGGCCTGCAACTCCTCATTGGCCGACTGCAATTGCGCGGTGCGTTCGACAACGCGTTGCTCCAGGTCTGCATTCACTTGGCGGATTTCAACAATCGCGGCCAAGCGGTTCGACGCTATCTGCTCAGCCAAGGCGAATTTCAGCTCTCCGATTTGCTTGGAGGAGGCATTGAGTTGCTCTTCGGTCCGCTTGCGCTCCGTAATATCGCGGACGTTGCATTGAATCACCTTTTTAACGCCCGCTTGATAGACGTTGCTGACAAACTCGACGGCAATATGGCGTCCATCCCTGGTTTCCATGGGAAGGTCTTCGTAGCGCACGTAGCCTTCCTTTTGCAATCGTTCCAGCATGTCCTTGTTAGACTCGATGTCTTTGAAAGGGCTGATTTCGCCGACCGTTTTTCCAACCATTTCCGCATGGGAAAAACCCAGGAGCTCCGCCAGGAAAGGGTTCACGTCGGTAATACGTCCGGTGTCAACGTCCAGAATCAGTATGCCATCCCTGGCCGCCTCGAATAAACGCCGGTAACTGAGTTCTGAGGCGCGGATCGTCTGGTCGCTTCGCGTCTCCGGCAGATCTGCGGTTAATAAACCTTTGGAATTCACCGATCAATAGCTTACGCGGTAAGTACTGCTGGGGATAGGTGGGGGGTTCACCCCATAGCCATACTCAACTCTTAATCCTAATCCTAATCTTAATCCTAATCTTAATCCTAATCTTAATCAAATTGGGCTGAGTGAGATTAAGATTAGGATTAAGATTAAGATTAAGATTGGCAGGTAAAAGGACCGAAATTTGTTGTCAATCAGGCTTACCACTAAGATTAATACATGGGAGATAACAGTCTAATATAGCTAGGGAGCTGTTCCTTGTGCGGCTATAATGGAGTCGCACGCAAGCAACATTTCAGGACGGATTATTGATGAAAACAGAAAACAAAAAGGCAAAGAAGCTTCGGGCTTTGGAAAAAATCCCCAGTGGCATTTCCGGACTGGATGAAATCACCGGGGGCGGACTGCCCAAAGGCAGGCCGACATTGGTTTGCGGCAGCGCGGGATGCGGCAAGACGCTGATGGCCATGGAGTTTCTGGTGCGGGGCGCAGTCGAGCATAATGATCCCGGCGTCTTTATGGCCTTTGAGGAAAATGAGGAGGAACTGACCAGGAATGTCGCATCGCTTGGGTTTGACTTGAATGCTTTGCGCGCCCGGAAGAAAATTGTTCTGCACCATGTTCGCGTCGAACGCAGCGAAATTGAGGAAACGGGTGAATACGACTTGGAAGGTCTTTTCATTCGCTTGAATCACGCCATTGATTCCATTGGAGCCAAACGGGTTGTGTTGGACACGATCGAGGTATTGTTTGCTGCTCTGCCCAACGAGAATATTTTACGTTCCGAGTTGCGGCGGCTTTTCCGTTGGTTAAAGGATAAAGGAGTGAGCGCCATCATCACTGCGGAAGGGGGCGGCGACAGTGGCTCTCTGACTCGTCATGGTTTGGAGGAATATGTGGCGGATTGTGTCATCTTGCTCGATCATCGCGTCAATGAACAACTTTCCACCCGGCGGCTGCGCGTGGTGAAATATCGAGGGTCCGTTCATGGCACCAATGAGTATCCGTTCCTGATTAGCAAGGATGGGTTCTCAGTCCTCCCAGTGACTTCGATGGGCTTGGATCACCCTGCCTCCGGGGAAAGGATTTCAAGCGGTGTGGAGCGGCTGGATACAATGTTGAGCGGCCAAGGGTATTACCGGGGCAGCAGCATTCTGGTTTCGGGAACGGCCGGGACTGGCAAATCCAGCATCGCGGCCGCATTTGTGGACGCGGCTTGCCGTCGTGGAGAGCGCGCCCTTTATTTTGCGTTCGAGGAATCTCAGAACCAAATCCTCCGCAACATGAGGTCGATTGGCCTGAATCTGGAACCCTGGGTGAAAAAAGGGTTGCTGCAATTCCACGCCTCGCGCCCTTCCCTCTGTGGGTTGGAAATGCATTTACTGACTATTTATGAGGCGGTAAAGAAATTTAAACCGCGCGTAGTGGTCATGGATCCGGTGACTAATTTAGTGAGTGTGGGCACAGAAATAGAGGTGCGTTCGATGTTGACTCGTTTGATTGACTTTTTCAAAACGGAACAAGTGACGGCTTTGTTTCCCGGTCTCACTACGGGAGATAGCAGCCAATCGGAAGTGGCGATTTCCTCGCTGATGGATGTCTGTGTCTTATTGCGCAATATCGAGTCGGGAGGCGAACGCAATCGAGGACTTTATATTCTTAAATCGCGCGGCATGGAGCATTCGAACCAGATCCGCGAAGTGCTCCTTTCCCATCTAGGCATCGGCTTGGTGGATGTCTATGCCGGCCCGGCCACGGTCCTGACGGGGTCCGCCCGCATCGAGCAGGAAGGCCGCGAGAAGGCGGAGGGTGACCGGCGCAAGGTGCAGATGGATCGCCGCCAGCGCGAGATCGAGCGCGAACGCGGGGTGACGGACGCCAAGGTCGCCGTTCTGCGGGCTGGACTGGAAGCCAAAATTGAAGAGTTAAACCAGGAGATCACTGAGGAAACATTAATCGACCAGGTTAATGCCAAAAGCCGGTTTTCGCTTGCCGCCAATCGCCAGGCGGACGCGCAGCCAAAATCTCTCGGTAATGGAACCAATAGAATCCAAGAAACCACTGAATGAGCGCCATTGCCAAGGACGGAAAGAAGGATTCGCCAAAAGCTCCGAGCCAGGAAACCTGGGAGCTTAGGCTTTACGTGGCCGGTCAAACGTCGAAATCCGTCACGGCGTTTGCCAATCTCAAAAAAATTTGCGAACAGCACATCGTGGGCAAATATCATATCGAGGTGATTGACCTCTTGAAAAATCCTACGCTGGCCAAAGGAGACCATATTTTCGCTACTCCTACGCTGGTGCGAAAGCTGCCGGTGCCGATCCGGAAAATCCTGGGCGACCTTTCCAATACCGAACGCGTCCTAGTCGGCTTGGACCTGCGTCCGAGGATTGATCTACCTGCATGAAGCCCAAATCCCTTAAAGCTCAATCCCGGAAGTTGCAAAAGGCTTTGAGCAAGCCGGCCCGCGAGCAATATTGTTTGCGGCTGTATGTCACTGGCACCACTCCAAAATCCGTCCGGGCCATCACCAACATCAAACGGATATGTGAAGCCCACCTGAAAGGCCGATATACGCTGGAAGTAGTTGATATCTATCAACAACCTGTCCTCGCCAAGAAGGAGCAAATCATAGCCGCTCCTACCCTGATTAAGAAATTGCCGCTGCCCTTGCGAAAATTCATCGGGGACATGACCAATAAGGACAAGATTTTGCTTGGGTTGGATTTGTTTCCCAGGAACGGATCCACGGCCACGGAGGCAAATGGAAATGCCAAGTGAGCTAAAAGCGGAACTTAAGGAACTGAAGGCGCGCTTTGCGGAGCTCGAGGAAACGTTGAACGCCATTCGGAGCGGAGAGGTAGATGCGCTGGTGGCCGCCGGCCCGGGCGGGGATCAGATTTTCACGCTTCAGGGGGCGGAAACGCCTTATCGCATTCTGGTGGAGGAAATGAGCCAGGGGGCCTTGATGCTCATACCCGATGGCACGATTCTTTATGCGAATACCCGTTTTGCCACGCTGGCCAAAACATCCCTCGAACAAGTTATCGGCTCGTCCTGGCAAAAATTCTTTCCGAGAGATTATTTACAACTGGCCGCTTGCCTGGAGACCGTAGAGCCTGTTCGCCCCCCTGAAGAGTTGAGTCTGCGGGCGGCGGATGGCTCGTTCTGCCCGGTTCACCTTTCTTTGCGCTCCATGAGTAACAATGGGGTGACAGGATTTTCCGTCATTGTCACTGACCTGACTGAACAAAAACGAAGCGAGAACGCGCTGCGCAAAACATCGGACGAATTGCGGGAGAAAAATGGACAATTGGAAGCGTTTTCCTATAGCGTTTCCCATGATATTCGGGCCCCGCTTCGCGCTATGCAAGGATTCGCCACGATCCTGTTGGAAGATTACGCGGACAAACTGGAACCCAAACCCAAATCGTACTTGGAAATCATTGCTTCATCGGCGAATCAACTTGATCGCTTGATTCATGACGTGCTGGCGGACAGCAAGCTATCGCGCGCACAGAATGGGGCCGCCAGCTTTGACCTCGACAAAATGGTGCGAGAGATGGTGGAAACCTATCCCAATTTTCGCGAAGCCAACATCGAGGTCGTCGCTTCCTCCGCCCACGTTCGGGGCTACGAGGTGGCTCTGGGGCAGTGCATTTCAAATCTCCTCTGCAACGCGATTAAATTCGTGCCCGCCGGCCGCATCCCCTGCGTCAAAGTCTGGACGGAACCTTCCAACGGCCATGTGCGTCTGTGGGTGCAAGACAACGGCATTGGCATCCTGCCCCACGATCAGGGACGGATTTTTGATATTTTTTCCCGCGTGAAGACCAAAGGGACCTATGAAGGCAACGGCATTGGTTTAAACATGGTGAAGAAGGCGGTCGAAAAAATGGGCGGCCGCGTCGGTGTCGAGTCAGAGCCGGGGCGTGGGAGCCGCTTTTGGATCGAGTTGGAGAGCGCGTAGAGTTCGATTATCGGCTCCTACTTCTGCTCTTAATCTTAATCGAGTGGGATTAAGATTTTGATTTCTTTGGCAGAAGCATTGGCGACGCTCGTCAAAGGTCAAAGGGGTCAGTCAAAGGGGTCAAACCGTACATTTGCTCTTTTAAACCCGGATAACTTTCGTCTTACTGAGTGCGAATTGACGTTGCCTTGAAGATCATCTTAACGCCAAAAGTCGCAGCCTCAAAGACGAAATAAAGCACATGTACGGTTTGACCCCTTTGACGTGGACGAAAAGTTTCGCGCTGGCAAACTATGCACAGTCTCAGGGTGATCGGGCCAAAAAAAGATTCTACATCCTTTCCACTCTGCTCCTTCCTTCGATTTCCAGACTCGTTGAGAGCGAGGCCTCCACGCAAGTTTCTGTTCAGCTTGCCATTACGGCGTTGGCCATTGAGCGTTTTCGTCTTGAACGAGGGCGGCTGCCCGACGAGCTAAAGGATCTCGTTCCGCAGTATATCGACACAATTCCGACCGATCCTTTTGACGGGGCGCTCATCCGTTACCAGCGCCTTATCCGCGGATACAAGATCTACAGCGTGGGAGCCGACGGCCACGATGACGGCGGGCGAGAAGCGCCGAAACAGAAGAAAGCCACCGACAAAAGCTCTTACGACATTACTTTCATCGTCGAACGGTGAAACTGCTACAAGAAGAACCACCAAGGGCGGCATTGCTCCATTACCTGTTCGGGCGTCGTTCCCAAGCGGCGTCCGTTTGAGGCTGTTTCTTCGTCAGGCCGGAACTCTGCCCGGCTTAATTGCCGCCGCATTCTGCCGATGTAAGAAGGATGATGAGACTTGCGGATACGGGGCTGGTATTCTCCCAGGAATATCTGCGGGCGGCGTTGATGGTTTCTTTGCTGAGTGTCTGGGTTCTGGTGGGGCTTTTTTTCTACCTGAACCGTTATACCCGGCGGGAGTATTTTACCATCTGGACGGCCGCCTGGTTGTTTTATGCGCTTTGGCTGACGTTGAGCCTGCGTGTGGGTGATCCGGATCCGGGGACGATTATCTTCGCCCTTAAGCAATGTTGCGTGTCCATCTCGGCGGTTTTTCTTTTGTGGGGCAGCCTTCGTTTTCTGGGCCTTCCGGTCCGGCAACGATTGCTGGGGGGTTTCATGTTGTTTCTGGTGGTCTGGACTGTCGTCAGTCCGATGGTCTTGGCGGGACAGTTGCAAATTCAACTGCCGGTTTTCATTTTGCTTGGATTGAGCAGCTTGTTTGCGGGAGTGTGCTTTTTTCGGCTGCGAAAGCAAAAGGCCTTTGTGGGCGCGGGCATGTTGTCGCTGGGATTCTTGCTGTGGGGCCTCTACCTGGGCAGTTACCCGTTTTCCCAGGAGTATGGAAACCTTTATAGCGCGGGCTTTTTTGTCGCGGCGGTGCTGCAACTCTTCATTGCCGTCAGCATGATTGTCCTCGTCCTGGAAGAGGTTCGTCACAACGCCGAACAGGTCCGCGCGGAAATCGAAACTGTCCGGCTGGAAAAAAATGCTTTACAGGCCCAAGTCCTCTCCGCTGAAGAAGAATGCCAGAACCTTTACAATCGCGTGCGCCTGACGGAGGGGACTCAAAAAGCCTACGATGAACTGCGCCAAACCCAGCAAACGGTCGTCCAGCACGAGCGCCTTCGCGCCTTGGGCCAGATGGCCAGCGGGGTGGCTCACGACATCAATAATGCGCTTTCCCCCATTGCCGCCTACTCCGAGCTTTTGCTCGGCACGCTCCCGGACTTGGCGGAAGCCCCGCGGCAGCACCTCGAAAGAATCAGCCAGGCCGCCGGCGATGTGGCGCACATTGTCGCGCGCATGCGGGAATTCTATCGACGCGACCTGGACACCGAGCAACTGGGCAAAGTGAACGTCAACCAATCCATCGAGGAAGTCATTGAACTGACCCGCCCGCGCTGGCGCGATCTGACCCACCGGAAGGGCATTTCGATCCAGGTCAAAGCTGAATTGAAAGCGAATCCTCCCGAGTTGGTGTGCAACGCCAGCGAACTTCGCGAGGCGCTGACCAACGTGGTCTTCAATGCCGTGGACGCGCTGCCGCAGGGAGGCGTCATCACCCTCGCCACTCGTTCGGTCAGCCAGTTGGGAAGCGCCAGGCAGGAAGTGCAAATCGAGGTGCGCGACAACGGCGTCGGCATGGATGAAAAAGTGCGCCAACACTGCCTTGAGCCCTTTTTCTCGACCAAGATTCACACCGGCGGCACCGGCCTGGGGCTTGCCATGGTTTACGGAATGATAAAACGGCACGAGGGCGGCATCGAGATTGACAGCGCGCCCGGCCACGGCACCTGTGTGCGCCTTATTTTCCCCCTCCGCGAATGGACCCCTCCGCCCGGGCTCCCCGAGGCCGCGGCCCCGGAACCCTGCCGTTCCCTGCGCATCCTGTGCATCGACGACGAACCGGACTTGCGACAACTCATGCAGGACGTTCTTGAGGTCCACCATCACAAAGTGTCCGTCGCCCCCGGCGGCCGGGAAGGACTCGAAATGTTCCGGGCCCATCTCCGGGGACGCGAGCCGTATGAGATTGTCATCACCGATTTGGGCATGCCGGACATGGACGGGCACCACGTTGCTCGCGCCATCAAAGCGGAATCGCCCCGGACTCCCATCATTATGTTGACAGGATGGGGCGCGATGATGAAGGCCGATGGCGAAACGGCCCCGGACGTGGATGCCGTGTTGAGCAAGCCGCCGCGCATCCAGGAATTGAACGAGCTTCTCTACCGAATGTCCGCAACCAACCGCCTGGAAGGTTTGCTCAAAGACCACGAGGGCAAGTCTTGACAAGGCCGAACAGGTCGCAATTAGCGGCGGAGGAAGCAAATGCGGTCCGTCCAGTCCCAGCGGGCGGATTGGCGGGACAGCGTCTGTAAGGCGCGCATCAGCCCGCCCAAGTCCGAGGGCGGGATCGTTTTCTCATCGACAAATATCACTCCGCCGTGAGGACGATCGGTTTCCGCCCACACCTTGAGCAAAGGCGGAATCGTTTTGCGATCATAGGTGACAAGCGTCCGTTTTTGGGCGGCGGCTCCATGGAGAAGAAAGTCATCGGCCAATCCCAGGTAGCGGCCGCCTTCCCATTCGGCGAGCGAGGAGACGATGATGTTTTTGTTCCTCCGGCGTAACCCGGTTGCGACCGCAGGTGAAATGTGCTCGTCAAGCAGAAGGCGAAGCATGGCCCATTATTTTGCAGGCCGGCCGATGGCGGCAAACTCTTTGGCTTGCGGCAACAAATGCGAGAGCGAGGCAAAGTCCATCGCGTCGTTGTCCGTCAGGGCTTCGTTGATTTCGTCGGGGAAGGCATGGGCATAATTGAAGGCAGCCTGGACCTTGGCTTCCGGCCAGCGCAGATGCCGGGCCACTTTCGCGGGATCGTTTTGGTAATCGCGCGCCACCATAATGATTTCCCAAATAGCCAGTGAACTCCCCTGGACATACGCTTGCCGGCCGGCGATGGAATCCCGGAAATCGATGAACGCGAATTCGGACCGGCGCAAGCCTTCCTCGACTAATCGAGCGCTGGCATCGCTGGGAGTCCAGCCGTGTTGGGTGGCCATCCGCCGCAGGCGTTGGCCGCTCCTCTGCGGAAGGCGCATGCTGATTACGATGGAATCATTTGTTTTCATTGGTTACAATGTAAGCAATGTAGTCCCCGCGCGGGCGGTGTCAACGGATTTCCAGGGACTTTTACGTCGCATTTGGTTTTTTGAGGCCGGCAAAGGGCTTCGGCCACACGCCTGCCTTCCAAGTGATGATCAGGACGTTCGAGGGACGTCCGACCGCAAGTTGCTCCTGGGCGTACTCGCGCAGGAGTTCGGTGGGGTTGTCGGCGGTGGCTTCGCTGAACCAAAGACGGCGTTGGCCTTCGGAGCCGGTCCAGAATTCAGTGATATAGAATGGCGCATTTATTTTTTCCTGGCCTCTTTCGGCGGCGGCGGGTGGAAGGCGCGGATGATTTTGCGCAGCGCGCTGTTTTCGATTTTGTAAATGGCGCTGGCGGAAAGCCCCATGATTTGGCCGACTTCCTCGCAGGTGCGAAGCGGGCGCAAGGCGGCGGAGAGAAGGCCCAGTTCGCTCTTGGTCATTTTCCAGCAGGCTTTGGGCGCGTTCATAGTGTCAAACATCGGCGTTGCAGGAATTCATAGGCGTTGTGGTAACGGATGGCGGTCGCCACGTTGGCCTGGAGCGGGCCGGCGCTTTTTAATTCGCCGTCGCGCACCAGGCCGAGAATGTGGTTGGAGCAGCAGAGGAAACGCTGGCTCAGGTCCGCCGCCCGTATGACCGAAGCGGGGGAGTGAGGCGCGGCGCAACGCGGCAGGATGTTGGCGATGACGTGCTCGATGGGGATTTCCTCCGAGAGGGACGACGGCTCGCCCGCGCCGCTTTCGCGCACGAAGTAGTTCAGCAGGGAATCACGCCAAAAACGGAGTTCGGGACGCGCGGCGTCCTTGCGGGCGATGTTCCAGGCCCATTTGATCTGGCGATTTTCAATGAGGTCCAAAACATCTTCGACGCTGAGACGGCGGCGGCTCAGGCCGGTCAGGGTCTTGACGTGTTGCAAGGGGCGTCCTCCAGTGGAGGGAAGGGAAGGAAAAAGCTGGGTCATGGTTCCTTTCGTGTCGATACTATTGTTTGGCGAAGGGTTTCGTGGCGTTGCAAGGTTTCGAGAAGCAGCGCCGCGTGATCGCCGCCCAGGGAATCCGGCGGAGCAAGGCAGCGGAGGGCGTCGAGGAGTTGGCGCCGGGCGGCCAGGGAATCGGGCAGCGTGGCGATGACATGGCGGGCCAGCAGGCCGGCCGCGAGGGGGCGGGGTGAAAAAACCCCGCATTTTGTGGTTGATTTCGGTTTAGAATCGGTCATACTTTAATTAAGTTACTA
>DASRLE010000195.1:0-19483 GCA_035648615.1 Saccharimonadales bacterium (SeqCode)
ATATATGTTGCTGCGTGCAAAGTATTTGCATCGAGATTGTGTTTATCGTTAAAGTTCCACCGGTTGGTTAATCCAAACGCCGCGAGATTATCCTGCCATTTCGCCTGCGATCTTTTATTCCTTCAATGTTATGATGATAACACCTCCGCCAGTTTAGGTTCTTCCGCCATTAATATCCATAGACGGGTTAATAGGTGGCTCGCTTCAGCTACTTGCCATCGTTTTTCATACCCCACCCTTGAGCCACGAACACTCGCATATTCCGGGATTCAGCACCAAAATGCTGTTGTGTCGTTTGGGGCGCGACGAGGAAAGCTTCATTCAGTTTAAGCCATCTAAATTCGACGCACCGCTGGTTATGGACTCAGAGCGGAGCGAATATCGCGAGGCTATCAGCCAGCTTCTCGATTTCGCGCGGCGGCGGGACATGTTCATTTGCGGACACCATGACCGGCTGATGGCGTACGACGCGACCTTGCTGGCCATGGGGTTTTATGAGGTCTTGGGCTGCGCGACGGCGGGGGAATTGGCGCGGAGGTATCGGGTTATTAGGTGGCTCGGTCAAGCTGCATGCAGAGAAAAAACATAACCGCACCATGGTATCTCCAAGCTGAGGTCGAATTCCCCCCTGATGGCGAAAAACGGGGTTACTGGACATAGGCGGGTTATTAGGTGGCTCGCTTCAGCTACTTGCCATCGTTTTTCATACCCTCACCTCAATCGCATGACTCGCGACTCGACTGAAAGCCTTATCCAGTTCAAGCCAAGTTTGCCCGGCGCGCCTCTGGCCCTAGACTCAGAACGGAGCGAATACCGTGAGGCCATCAGCCAGCTTCTCGATTTCGCCCGGCGGCGGGACATGTTCATTTGCGGGCACCACGACCGGCTGATGGCGTACGACGCGACCTTGCTGGCCATGGGGTTTTATGAGGTCTTGGTAACGTCGCACCCATGCCGTTAACGTTTGAACGCACCCCGACCATCCATGACCGCCGCCGAATTTAAAAAGAAATGGTCGCGATACAAGGGCAAGGAGACGTCCGCCTATCAGGGACATTTCGATGACCTGTGCCGTTTGCTGGGGCAGCCTACTCCGGCCGAAGCTGACCCAAGCGGCAGCGATTTCTTTTGTTTCCAAAAGCGGGTGGTCAAAGATGCGGAGCTTTTCAGTTTTGATGAATCACCCGACGCTGCCGAACCGACTGAGCGCGGCTTTGCCGACGTTTGGAAGAAGGGACATTTTGCCTGGGAGTACAAAGGCAAAAAGAAAAATCTGGATGAGGCTTACAAGCAATTGCTCCGCTACCGTGAATCGCTCCTGAATCCGCCCTTGCTCGTGGTGTGCGATTTTGACCGCTATATTGTCAAAACGAATTTCAACGGCACGGTGCAGGAGGTTCACGAATTCACCAACGACCAGATTGACCGCCCAGAAAATATTCCCATTCTTCGCGCGCTTTTCACGGACCCTGACTTTCTCAAACCCCAGCGAACCACCGCCGCCGTTACTGAGGCACTGGCCGAGAAAATTGGCGAGGCGGCGCGGTCGCTCCAAAAGCGCGAAAGCGTGGAATTGGAAGACGCCAAAAGCCGGGCCGAGGTGAGCTATGCGCAACGGAAAAATCTGCGAATCGCCCGCTTTCTAAATCGGATTGTGTTTTGCCTGTTTGCCGAAGACACCAGGCTTCTTCCGGCAAATCTTTTCTCCGACGTTGTGAAGACCTCGACAGATGACCCGAAGCACTTCGCCCGGACGATCGAGAACCTGTTTAAAGTCATGGCCACCGGTGGCGATTTTGGGCAACACAAAATTCGTTATTTCAATGGGCATTTATTTGATGATTCGACTGTCTTTGAACTCAACGAAGAGGAGCTACGGATTTTAGGAGAAGCGGCTGAGGCCGACTGGCAATTTATCGAGCCGAGCATTATGGGGACATTGTTTGAGCGTGCCCTTGAAGCCGAACAACGCTCGCAATTGGGCGCGCACTATACCAGCGAGGCCGACATTAATACCCTGGTTGAACCCGTCTTGATGCAGCCCTTCCGCCGAGAGTGGTCCAAGATCAAAGGCGAACTTGCGCCGGCCTACGCCAAAGGAAAAGGGAATGCGGCGCAACGCGAACGGCTGGCCAAATTTCAGAAACAGCTCGCTACAGTTACGGTGCTTGATCCCGCCTGTGGCAGCGGTAACTTCCTTTACGTCTCCCTGCAATTGCTGCTTGGACTCGAAAAGGAAGTCATCACATTCGGGACGCAACTTGGTTTTGGGTTCAAGCCGCAAGTGTCCGTAACGCAATTAAAGGCCATCGAAATCAACCCCTATGCTTTTGAGTTGGCGCAGGTATCAGTCCAGATTGGCTATTTGCAATGGCGGCGTGACAACGGTTTTGACAATGACCGCACGCCGGTTTTGCAGGTCCTTGACGGCTTCCAAAACGAAGACGCTTTGCTCGTCCCGCATTTTCGCAACAAGGCCAAAACGCTAAAGGACGCGCGAGCGGACGAACACTCGCAGGATAATGCATTAAAATTTTACACCGAGCGAAAATGGCCTGAGGCCGATTTCATCATCAGCAACCCGCCATTTCTGGGCGATAAACTGATGCGTGGCCAGCTTGGAGACGATTACGTTCAAGAACTCCGAAGGATCTACGGCAACCGAATTCCGGGACAATCTGACCTTTGTTGTTATTGGTTTGAAAAAGCGCGGGATTTAATTGAACACAAGAAATGCAAACGCTCGGGTTTGCTGGCAACGCAAGGAATTCGCGGCGGCGCAAACCGCGAAGTGCTTAAAAACATCAAGGAGACTGGCGACATCTTTTTTGCCGAGAGTGACCGCGCGTGGATTCTCGCTGGCGCCAATGTTCATGTCAGCATGGTTGGGTTCGATGATGCATCGCAGATTGAAAAGTTCTTAGATGGTCGCAAGGTAAGCGAGATCCAACCAAACCTCACAGCATCGGCGTCAGACATCTCGGCGGCAAAGAAGCTAAAGGAAAACGCAAGGATTGGTTTCATCGGAACGACCAAGAAAGCTCCACTAGACATTACCGAAGCTGTGGCGCTTGATCTTCTCAATAAACCCAACCCAAACAAACGCCCGGCCAGTGATGTCGTTGTTCCCTACCTCAACGCGGAGGACGTTGTCCGCAGAAACGCCTATTTCTGGATTATTGATTTTCCTGTCTCACTATCGCAAGCAGGCGCGGCGGGCTACGAGTCGGCTTTTGAGCATGTGAAAACTCACGTCTTTCCGCTCAGGGTGAATCATCGTGAAGCTGTTCAAAAAAAGTTTTGGTGGCGGTTGGCTCGCCCCTGTCCAGAGGTAAAGCAGGCGCTTGAGCCTTTGGAAAGATTCCTTGTCACCAGCATTGTCTCGAAACACCGTCTGTTCGCGTGGCATCGTGTGCCGGTCAATCCAGATCACGCGCTTGCCGTTTTTGCGCGGCAAGACGATTGCTTCTTCGGGATAGTTCATTCTCGCTTTCACGAAGTTTGGGCTTTGAAGCAAGGCACGCGGCTCGAAACCCGACCGCGCTACACGCCGACAACTTGTTTTGAGACTTTCCCCTTGCCGCGCCCGACGCCAAAGCAGGAAACCTCAATTGCCGCCCCTGCCAAGGAATTGAATGAGTTGCGGGAAAACTGGCTCAATCCGCCGGAATGGACGGAAACGCGCACGCTTGAATTTCCCGGCAGCGTCACCGGCCCTTGGGCGCGCTACGTTGTCAAGCCGAACAAAAACGGTGTCGGCACAGTGCGTTATCCGCGCCTTGAACCGCGCGACCCCGATTGCGCGGAGAAACTCAAAGACCGCACGTTGACGAAACTTTACAACGAGCGCCCGGCATGGCTTGACCTGGCCCACAAGAAAATCGATGTCGCCGTCGCGGCCGCCTACGGCTGGCCGGTCGATTTAAAAGATGAGCAAGTCTTGGATCGTCTTCTCGCTCTCAACCTCGAAAGAGCGGCAGGAGAAGCACACGAGGCTAAAGCCCCGAAGCCGAAATCGCAACGCGAGAAGTCAGAGCAGGAAATGCTTTAATCGCTGCTATGAAATGCCCCTGTTGCCTGACTGAAATTCACGCCGTCTCTCACATAATAGGAATCGGCCAAGATATAGACGGACATCCGATCAGAGAGCAGATTCAAGCGCGGCTCTTCAAAGTTGTCAGCAAACTAAGCGCACAGCGCGTGGATATTCCAGACCGTACATCAATCGCTCTCAACCGCCGCGACTGGCGGCATTCTTGGAAACCAACGGCGTCCCTTCTTCCCTAAACCAACGGCGAACCGATCCGGCAACCAATCAACGAACGACATTTGTCATGCTAATCAGAATGCGTCCTTGGGCATCTGAAGGACAATCGGCCGCTTGGAGAGAGCGTTTTTTATCACAACTTCGGAACGAGATTCGACGAAATATTCTGGTTATCGGCGGCATCCTTTTTTTCCAATTCTGAGCGATAGTTTGACAAAATATTCCGGTCTTCGTAAACAACAATAACATCTCCAATTCCATCTGGATTTTTCCAGCACATTGCCCCTAATGAGCGACCGCCGGAAGTCCAGTCGTAATTGTCATAATCCATAACACGGTGAAAGGCCGGTTCGCCGTATTTCGATTTTAGCGCAGCAAGAATTCCATCTTTATACTTAATGTCGGCGCTCGCTTGAATCTGGTAAATGGTTCGGTCTTGAACGCATGAAAGGGACACGTATTCAAATGGCGGAGTGTTCGTGTTTCCGATGTCAGAAAAATTGTAAGGCTCAGAACTTAATGGGTCTGACGTTTCCTGCATTTCGTCTGATGCTGGCAGCTTGTCACCAAGCGTCCAACCGAACGCCCCAGTAATTTGAACGTTGGATTGCAGTCTCATGTTCCCGGATGATCGCACTTGACCACACCTCCCAAAATCGGTTTACTGACCCAGGTGCCGCACTATTGGACCGCCCCCCTGCCGCACTTTTCGGCCGCCGTTCACAGTGCGTCCGTATCGTTGAGGCCGCACTGTTCCTAAATAAAATGTAGTAAAGATTATGAAAACCAAACTGAACTATGTAAACGCGGCGCTGGTTCTGCTGGCGCTTTCAGCTCTGAACTCCCAACTTTCCACCGCCCACGCCCAAGGCACGGCCTTTACTTATCAAGGCCATCTGGTGAGCGGCGCCAATGCCGCCAACGGCAATTATGATCTGACATTTGAGCTGTTTAACGCCAGCAGCGGCGGCAGCCAGGTCGGCAGCACGTTCACCATCCTCGATGTCGGCGTGACCAACGGACTGTTCACCGTCACCGCGGATTTCGGGGCTGTCTACAGCGGCGCCGCTTACTGGTTGCAGATCGGCCTGCGGACCAATGGCGGCAGCGGCTTCACGGCCCTGAGTCCCCGTCAGGAATTGACGCCTGTGCCGTATTCTGTCACGGCGCAAAATGTGACCGGCGCCATTGCGCTGACGCAATTGCCCGCCGGATTGGTGACGAACAATGAAACGAACGTGGCCTTTGTCAATTTGACGCTCAGCAGCAATTTGAATCTGCCCTCGTCGGTCACCATTAATTCCGGCGGCAACACCCTTTTGTTCTCCGATGACAATAACAACTTCTACGCGGGGCCGAACGCGGGCTTTTCCCCCAGCGCCGGCAACGACAACACCGGCATAGGGCGCGGGTCGCTGCAGAACAACAACAACGGCACGAACAACACAGCCATTGGCTACCAATCGCTCGACAACAACACGAACGGCTCCTACAACACCGCCAGCGGCGAGCGGGCGCTGGCCAGCAACACCAGCGGCAATGACAACACGGCGGACGGCCGTCACGCGCTGGAAAACAACACGATCGGCACGGACAACACGGCCGACGGCTATCAGTCTCTTGCCAACAATAACGGCTCCTTCAACACGGCGGATGGATCGTCCGCGCTTTCCGCCCTCATCAGCGGCTCGTACAACATCGCGCTGGGGTATCTGGCTGGAAGCAACTATGGAGAAGGCGAAAGCAGCAACATTCTCATCGGCAGCCTCGGCGTGGGAGGAGACAACAACACCATTCGCATCGGCAGCGCCCAGACCGAGACCTACATCGCCGGGGTGATCAATGGCAACGGCGGCGGGTTGAGCAATATCTTAAGCGGCTCCTTGATCAATAGCACTGGATCGCAGAGCTTTTTCGCTGGTCAATCCGCTGGTAATCAAACGATGACAGGAGCTTTCAATACGGGAGTGGGTGATGACGCGCTTTCCGTCAATTCATCCGGCGGCGCCAACTCGGCCGTTGGCTTCAAAGCACTGTGGAAGAACACCAACGGCAGCGGTAACACGGCCTTGGGTTCCGATGTGCTGGCTTTCAACACCAGCGGCAACAACAACACGGCCACGGGACTTGGAGCGCTGGAATACAACAACGCCAACGACAACACCGCCTATGGAGCTTATGCGCTGAACAACAACGGATCCGGCTTTCAGAATACGGCGGTCGGTTATGGCGCGCTTTCCACGAACACGTCCGGCAGCTACAACACGGCCACCGGGGTGGGTGCGCTGGGCAACAACACCGCCTCTTATAATGCCGCCTTCGGCGGCGATGCGCTGGCTCTCAACACCAGCGGCTTGGACAACGCCGCCGTTGGCGCGAGTGCGCTGGCCTTCAACCAGACAGGTTCCAGCAACACGGCGGTTGGCTATGCTGCGTTGGCCTTGAATACGTCTGGGGCCAACAATACGGCCGTTGGAATTTACGCGATGGGCCGAGCAATCTCCTCGAGCGGCGCAAACACAGCCATCGGCGGTATGAGCCTTTCTGAAATCACCGACGGCTATAACAATACGGCCGCAGGCTATGAGGCTTTGCAAGCCGATTCGACCGGTGTGGACAACGTGGGGATTGGAGTTGCCACGTTCCAAATGAATTCGGCCGGCTCCGCCAACACGGCCTGCGGCACTTATGCGTTTCAATACCTGACTGCGGGCAACGGCAACATTGGACTCGGTTATTCCGCCGGGTCCGGCCTCGATACCGGCACGAACAACATTTACATTGGCAACGATGGCGCGGCAAATGAAAATGAAACTATTCGCATCGGAAGCGGCCAAACCCGGACTTACATTTCCGGGGCGCTTGAGTTAGACGGATCCACCGCCTACAATGGGCTGACTTACAGTGCGAACGCGCTGCTTGGACCCTTCCCCGGAGATGGTCCGTTTCTTTACGGTTACAATGGCGGCGCGCTGGGCACCACCGATCCGACTGGGGTCTCTTTGAGTTGGGATTTTAGCGGCAACGTATGGGTGAGCAACAACCTTTCCACCGCGTCGATAACTATCCGCGGCGGCTCGGATCTGGCCGAACCTTTCAAAATCACTTCGGGCAAAGACGAAGTTCCGGAAGGCTCCGTGGTGGTGATTGACGAGGAAAACCCGGGGCGTTTGAAAATGAGCAGCCTGCCCTACGACACTCGCGTCGCGGGCATTCTCAGTGGCGCCAACGGAGTTCATCCGGGCATTCAGATGCAACAGGAGGGAACTCTTGAGGGCGGCAGAAACGTGGCGTTGACCGGACGCGTGTATGTTCAAGCCGACGCCTCCAACGGCCCCATCAAACCGGGCGACTTGCTCACCACCTCCAGCGCTCCAGGCCGGGCCATGAAAGTCACCGATCACGTCCGCGCCCAAGGCGCGATTCTCGGCAAGGCTATGACCGGATTAAAGGCAGGCAAAGGCATGGTGCTGGTACTCGTGACGTTACAATAACCCTGTGAGCCACAGTATATTGTTATGAACCTACAAATAAACAGCAGGATGAAAGCAGTTTTCAGCTTGCGAGGCAAAGTCTGCCTGATCGGGCTGGCATTGGGCTGGCTTTGCCAGTTGGAGCCGCTATACGCGGTCTCGCTGACCGATTTTGGTTACCAAAACCGGAGTATTAATGGAAAACTTGCCAGCGGCTCCCGCCCGCTCCTTGCCATTTTCGTGAATTTTGCCGGCCAGACTCCCTTGCCGAAATCGATTTCCTACTATTCCAATCTGGTATTTAGCACTTCACAGGCGCCCAGCATGAATGGCTATTACCAGGCCTCTTCCGATGGCGGCTTTTCGCTGGCCCGCGGAGCCGCCATTTTGCTTTCGTTGCCGGCCTCGCAAAGCTTTCTTGTCTATAGCAATCTCTATCCTCCGTTCACCAGGGACGAAGTTTACGCTTCGAATATCATTGCCCAAGCCATGCTTTCAGGACAGTTCAATTTTGCAAGCTACGACGCGAACCATGACGGCCACATAACACCCGACGAACTGTCCATCATGATAGTCACCAGTGATATTGGGGAAGCGGGGTTTGGCGGTTCCAGAACTTCGCCGACCGTCTCGGTGCCGGGCGCGAATTACGATTGGGGTTCCGGTCCGAACGACAATTACCCCAATGTGGCAATGATTGGCGCCAATCCTCCTTTTATAGTGTGGTGTGAAGAACTCGAAGAAACTTGGGGCGCTTCGGACATTTATGGTCCTTTTGCGGGAAGCGCCTCCGATCAGGAATGTCTCAGCATGACTCTTTCCCCTCAAAGTTGCTTCTTTGACACCAGTTCCTTGATTGGCTCCTATTATTATTTGGATCCTTGGAACCGCATGGAGCTTGGCTGGTGCCAGCCACGCATTTATTCATTGACCGCCGGCGGGATTGCCACGATTTCAGCGGCTCAGGCCGGGGATCCCACTTCTCCCATTATTCTCTATGATCCCGCGCAGGGAACCAGAGAGTTTTTCATCCTTGAATACCGGACCTCCACAAATTCCCTTTATGGCCCCGGCTACGACAAGGACGCAGGCAATGACGGCGGGGATCCCGTCACTTACGGGCTGGTCATTTGGCATGTGCAGCAGGATTCAAATCACAACTTTACGTACGTAACCAGCCCCAGCGGAGTCACCAATACCCCGGCTAATTGGGCTGAAAACAGCCCCAACCTGATTCCCGGAGATGTTCCAGTACTATGGGGAAGCAACAGCACCACGCATGCCTTGAAATGGATTAACGGCACCCAAACGGTTACCACCATTCACGTCCAGCCATTCAATCCAGGGGACAATTCAATTACCGTGGAATGGCTCAGCGCTGAAGACACCTGGGTTGATTTTAACTTCTCCGGATCGCCTCAATCCGGGACTTTTTCCAATCCTTACAAGACCATGGCTGCGGGTATCAGTGCGGCTTCATACGGAGGCACTCTGCATCTAAAAACGGGCACAAGTTCCGAAACGCCCTCAATTACAAAACGAATGAACATTGTCGCCTATAACGGCCCGGCAAATATTGGCAATTAAGTGATGCCATTCAAAGTGGTTACAAATTGAAAATCCAATGAAAACTTTTCCTAAGACTCGAGTGATCTTCTTAACGCTCTTTTCGGCAATGGAGGCGAATGCGCAGAATTACTCGTATGGTCAAACAACTCACGCAGCTTCTGCGGCCTGGCGATGGTAGAATTTGAACAATCCTCCCACCCGCTCGCGGGTGCGGATGGCACCATCATACGCGCCGATGCGGTCAGTGACCAACGGAAATAAGATCATATTGCTCTTTCCTTGATGATTTCTTTCGTGATGAAAATGTTGCGTGTAATTCCAAAGCACATGCCGCAGTGACGCCTCGCCGAACAAGATCAGTTTCGATAGGCACTCTTCCTTCACCGAGCGGTTCCATCGCTCCAAATGTGCATTCAAATTCGGGCTTCGAGCGGGCAGGGCCAGCGGCTCAATGCCCACCGAACTGAGAACCTCGCCGAAGGCGGCGCAGAACTTTGTGTCGCGATCATGCAGCAGATAGCGGCACCCCTGGAGCATCCCCTCTTCGGCCATTGTCACATTTCGGGCCATTTGCTTCATCCAATCCGAATCGGGACAGAGCGTGGCACCGGCGATGCAAATCTGCCTGGGAGCCAGGCGCATGGCTCACCAAAAATGCGGCTTCAGCATCACTTAGCTTCTGCAACGGTGGCTTGCCGCCTCCCTCCAAGATTGGATTTTCTAAAGCGGCGAATTCTGCCCCGGCTGTGGTCAGCAACACACGCGCTTCTTTGGATTCGCCCAAGGCCACGAGACGAAGTGCCGCCGGAAAACCCTCAAGCTGTCTTTGCCTGACGTTCGCGACGAACTGATTGCCAAAGCGTAGGCGGCTTCCACCACCCTTAATGTCTGACGATGGGAAGGCCGCCGCCAACGCATCTTCACGACGAAGATCATGTTTGCCGTCAAGCGCCTTTAGATAGTCGCCAAGCCCACATGCAGCGTCAGCGATTTTTGACGTTGCATCCTCCACAGGAACCTCGGATGGACTATCATAGGACAAATTGAGCAACGCACGACAGGTCGGCCTTTACGGGCAGGAATTTGTTGTATTGACCGAAAAGCCAGTGCAAGGGAGACACATTGCCGGGGCTGAGTGACGTTTTGCAGTGCTTCGACGATTGTCTTTTGCTGCGGTTTGCATCCAGCGACCGTGACCGCCGCCAGCAGGATTAGAAGCAAGAATGGTTTCATGGTTTTGGCAATTTGAATTCCCTCAGCGTAGGACCGCGCTCGAATTCGACAAGTTGAATCGAAGCGCCTTCCGCCTTGCGCCTGGTCAGCTTCTGGCGAACTTTTCGGGCGCGGAAGGATCAAGACAAGGCCCGGAAAGCGCGGCGCGTTGTGCGGCATGTTCAAAAGCGCAGCGGTTCAAGAATCCGCCGTAAGTTTGCCGACAAATGCCGACACAGTTTATGTCGAAAGCTGTCTTTTAGTGTCGAGTTGACGAGATCATCAAACACCAACAGAACCATTGATACCATTGATTTATATGGGGTTTTCGGTGATTAGTTAGACTTGACACAAAGGGGTTTAGCAAACCGCCGCTTTCGGCCACTCAGCCATCTCTCCGTCAACTACTTACAACTATTGGCCTTTTTAAACCCGACTGTTTATGACGAATTTATGACAATCGTCTTACGATAAAAAAACAACTGACATTTCCGCCGCATACCGTCAAGTGTGGGAATAGTAGCGTTAAAATCTACCGCGTCAAGAGCGCGAGCAGAGAAGGCGAAGACGGGCACCCGGGCAATATTCCGATTTATGACGCCCTTGGAGCGTTCCTCAAGGATGTCACCCCGAGAGTGGCCCCCGTTTGGGCTGGAAATTCTGCCAAGTTTGTCAACGCGCAACGCTTAACGGCCAAAGCCGCTGGCATCAAATGGAAGGGCAACGGACGGCGGCATTCCTGCGCGTCGTACTGGGTCGCGGAAACCGGCGATCCCGCACGCGTTGCGCAATTGCTCGGGAATAGCGCCCCGGTGGTCGGAAAGCATTACAAGCAGCTTGCCCCCGCCCGCCATGGCGGCACAGTGGTTTGCCATCAGACCTTGATCGCCGAGCAACTGAAGGGTTATGGGAGGGTTTTATTCCGCGATAATTTGCTTCACCCTCAGAATCTCAATAAACTTCTCAAGAGACATGTTGCACTGCCTGAATGTCCGACATTCTTTTTGGGAAATTTTCATCTGGTTTGGAATATAGCTATGAGGCAACTCGCCTGATCCCCTCCGAATGCCAAACGAAAAAATGAGTTTTTCCCTGTAAAAAAACCTTACGGTTTCGTGCTTTCTGGCTCCAGTATCTCGGACGGCCCTCAGCTTTGTTGCGATTGCCTCTGCATCCTCACGATTTAGAGGTTTCATTGCCTTTTTCGGATATAATCCGTAAGAACTGCCAACTGCCGGGTTGGCTCTGGGCCTAATTTTGATGGTGACTCTCCAGTCAAGATGTCAAAAAAATCCAAAATAAGGCTTTTTAGATTACTGGCCGCCTCTTCTTCGTTTTCCCCCGAAGAATGAATATTTGCATCGAACCAGCCCGCATTGAACCCGCCCTCAATGGAATGCAGGGCAACGTAAATCGGCCTCGAAAGGAGATAAGGCTCAGGTGCAAAACTGTCTATTGGAACGATTTTCGTCTGGATCGATTCCAGCCTGTGAATCTTTTTTTCAAGTTGATTTATCGTAATTTGCAAGAGGGTTAAGTGAAGCTCATGCTTCATTTTCTCCGTCAGTGACGATACAGCGCTGCTTACAAGCTGAGGCACGGACTCTTCCCACCCGGCAGAATAATGCGTGGGCCCACGGTGAACGGAATGTAATATTGGGAGAAAAGTATCTCTGAACGCTCCCCTTTCATGAATGCCCCACGCTGCACCGGGACAATCCTCGGCATCTTCGGTATCTTTGGATACAAAATCGAAATGCGATATATTAATTGGCTTCATTCTGAACCTTTCCCAACACAAAAACGTTGAATGCTTTTTCGGCTAGGCTAACCGAATTAATTAAGTATTCGTCGGAAATGGTTTGTTTCAGCGACTCCGCTTCCACCGTAATGCCTATTTCGTTATCTCGTTGAACGTTCCACGTAATACTCTGAACTGGAGCTCCAGCAATCGAGAACTTTGCTCCTTCTAATTTCAGAGAAACATCACTCATTTTAGTCGTAAAAAGAAAAGACCTGATAATTCCGGCCTCAGGGAGTTCTGAAAGTTTGGCCTTAAACCCGGCCCTCAAGCCCAAGACAATTTCCTTTCCCAAGAAACGGCTTAATGCTTCTTGGATACCGGATTGCCCTACGCTTTTGATCGCCTTACGCTTTTTACCGGCGCCAGCAATTAACTGCTCAGAGAAAATATCAATGTGAACATGTCTTTTAGACGTTCCACCTGACCTCAGTCTAATGTAGCCGTTACCGCGAATAGTTTCAAACGAGGCGAGCCACTCCTTTTCCTCATTCATCTGTTTTTTAAGGGCGCGACTTGCGGTCGGAACCTCCCCGCACAGGGTTATCCAAAATAAATGTTCGTTCTTAAAATCCGGAAACGCAATCGGCATAACTTCAGGCGCAAAATAGTCGCGTGTTGAGGTTTTGCAAGCCCAATCTCCGGTCTCGATTTTCACCGATTAGCGCACTCCGCCCGCGCTGCTCTTCTTTAGCAATGGGACTTTATCGGGGGTGGCAATCCAGAGCAAGGGCTGGGTGACGGCCATGTTGCGGCGAATTTCCAGGTCGGTGGGGTCGGCGGTGAGTTTTTTCCAGAGGTTGAAATATTTTTGATCGCCAAATTCGACGCTGGCGAACAGCAGGCAGGGCTGGCGCACTGGCCAGTCCTCCCAGTGCATGACGTCTTTGCGGTGGCCGTCGGCGAGCCATTGGTTTTTGTCGGCCAGGTAGGGATAAATGAAATCGACCGCGTTTCTCGGGGTGCGGCCGTCGGGCAGGGTGAATTTCCAGAGATCGTCGCCCGGGGTGGAGAGCAGGACGCACAAGATCGCTAGGTTGTCGGCTTGGAAGATGGAGTAACCGTAGGGCTTGGTGCGCGCCAGTTCGCGCGGGAAACTGCCATCGTTGGTCATCTGCCTGGGGAATAAGACCTTTTTGAAACGTTCGCGGCAGGCCTCGATCAATTTCTCATCGCCGGTGAATTTTGCGAAGCTGGCCAGTTGGACGTAGCAGGCAATGCTGTGGTTGTTGGCATTGTTCATCTCTTTGATGCCGTTGGGGGAGGTGGTGATCCATTCGCTGTAGTCGGTAAACCATTGTTTCAATCCCTTGTCCACGCCGGGCGGAAAGGCGGAGGAATGTTCGAGGAAACGGAGGGCCACGGGCAATTCGGCCAGATGCAGGGTGTCGATCACTCCGTAGGCGTTGCCGGTGGCCGCGCCCAAGACGGCCTGGGCGTATTGAAGATTGGGATTCATGCGGGTCGCGCGGTCGAGGAAGAAGACCCGCAGCAACCGGGCGGCCTTGGCGACATACTTGTCCTCACCGGTCAGCGCGTAGGCGGCGGCGAGCGCGGCCACGGCGTCTTTCATCTGGCGCATGGCCATGCGATGGTCGGTGAAGGTGTCGGGATTGGATTCGCCGTCGCGCCCAATGTAAGGCAGGCCGGTTTGGTTCGTCCGGTTGGGCCACGCATAATCCGCCTGGGAATAAAAATCGTGCAAACCACCTGCGCTGTTCGTGGCAATATGGTCCGTAATTGCGGGTGGTTCCAACAGAAGCGCCTGATCGGCCAGCTTTAAAATTCGGTCGTGGTCAAGCCTTGCTACCTTGAAAGAAATTTTTGCGCGCGGGCTTTCAATTGGGTTGGCTGGCGTAGGATCATCCGCCCATGAGCGTTGGATGATGGCCAGACAAGATGAATAGAAGATAAGAAGGAGGAGCCGTTTCAATTTCATTGGCGTCGAACGTGTATTATAGCAGGCAAGTCAGGCGGCCCCAGTTTCGGGAGTTACAGCTATGCGCAGACCAACTGATTTTAGGATTCCCTGCAACGTGGTCAGTCGAGGGTTACCTCGATTGGACAGAACTTTGTAGAGGCTTTCCCTTTGAATATGCGCCTGCCGCGCGACCACGCTAAGGCCGCCACCGGCCTCCACCACATCCCTGAGCGCAAGCAGAAAAGTAGCTTGATCTCCCGACTCGAGGGCCTCAGCGAGATAGGCGGAGGCATATTCTGGATCTTTGAGTTCCTTCAACAGGCCGTCTTTATAGCTTTTTAGTTTCATTTTTCTTAAATTGTTTCCATTGGTTCAAAGGAGTGCCATTTTCGAGCTGCAGTTTCTGGATGTCGCGCTCCATCACCGTTTCGAGTGTAATCTATAGTTCACAAATGTCAATTGAAGTTTTGTTACGCAGGATCAGGGCTTGAATTTCAGCGCGGCCAGTTGGGCGGCGGGGATGGTGGAAAGGTCGTCCTGATAGAAATACCATTGGTGGCCCGCGGTGTCGTAGGTGGTAATCTGGTATAATTTCTCCGCTTTGACCCAGTAAACCGAGCCGTCGGCGCGCAAGTGATTGCCGCCGTCCGGATAGGCGGTCCCAGTCCGCCGATGGTTCGCCGTCCAAGTGGTTCCGTTGTAGAGAATGTCTTCCGCCGCCAGCACCCAACTTGCCTTCGCCTGGCCTAGCTTCACCGGACTGAGCGAGGGAAAGGTTCCCTGGGAGTTATCCCATAGCGTCACGTCTCCCAGATACTGATAGCCAATCTCCCACTGGGGAGGAGAGGTGGTTGTATTGTATCTGGCCAATCCTTTGTTGAGTTCGGGGCAGACCCAGATGGAAGGAGTGTTGGTTTGAGTTGGATCAAGGCCGACGGCCTTGGATTCGGTGGCCGTGTCATCGTTCAACGCGTGAAGATTGTACCTGACAGGCGTGCCGTTGACCGGTCGTGGTGAAAAAAGGCGGTCATTATTATCGCCGGCATAAATGGTCAGGCCGATGCCGATCTGTTTGAGATTATTAAGGCACTGGAGACGTTTGGCCCTTTCTTTGGCGCTGGCCAGCGCGGGCAGCAGCAGCGCCGCCAAGATGGCAATGATGGCGATGACGACCAGTAATTCAATCAAGGTGAAAGCTGCGCGCAGGACGGCGGTTTGGTTCGGTATTTTCCTCATCTGGCTATTGGGAAGGATTCGCGTAATCGGCGTTGGTGCCGTACCACCATGGGACCATGGCGACATGGCCGTCGCCGAAACTGACATTGGCCTGACCGGCTGAATTGCCGGTCGGCGGGCAGGTGTTTTTGCCGCTGCCGTGCCGGCAAGTCAGCCAATTGTTATAGGTGGCCGTGGTGATCTTGTTATTGACCACGGTGACGCGGCTTAGTGGTTCGAAACGTCCCGTCTCGGCCACCCACGGGGTGCTGTAGGCGCCTTGGATGTCCCACTGAGGGGCATCCCATGGCAGGAGATGGGTGACGGTTTCGCAGCATAACATTTTTTGAGCGGGCTTGTGCGCGCTGGTGGTTTTGAATTGGTATTTGCCCGTGCCGCCAGTGTTATCGTTGAGGGACATGAAACCCAAAAGTTGCGGTCCGCCGGCTTCGGTGACCAGATTCAAGCAGGTCATCTCGTAGCTGGAAGGGTAAACCCAGCCGAAATTGGGAGTGCCTCGCTGCGGGCCGTCCAGATCCATCGGGCAGCGCAGAATATTGGAACTGCCCCTGGTGCCGAGTTGCTGGAGGACGGGGCTGTTTTGCAACGTGGCGACAACGGTGTTGAAGGGCGCGGGAGGAGTGTAAGCGCTCCGCCAATATATCCAATCGCCGGGATCAAACCCATAATTGTTGGCGCCGCAAACGGGATAAACGTCCCTATTGTCGGCGCAGTAGAGCAACGTCCCCAAGCCCAATTGTTTGACATTGTTCCGGCAAAACGTTTCAGTCGCCTTGGCTTTGGCCTTGGCCAGCGCAGGCAGCAACATCGCCGCCAGAATGGCGATGATGGCGATAACCACCAATAGTTCAATCAAGGTGAAACCCGCCCCGTCGGAATTTTTTTCGTTCTCGTTCATAATCACATGCTGGTTGGGAACGCCTTACTGCGAAAGGAGGTGGAATTGTTCCGGCACCGCCCAGCGAGGGCGATGGCATAAGCAAGCCTTCCCACCAGCGCCCATAACACACGCGAACGCTTGCGCAAAATAATTTCAACCAAATGGGCACGAGCCACTCTATTACATTCCGAAGCCAACTCAAGCCCAGACCCGCGGGTGGGAATGGCCGCCTTTTCCCAAGTTCGAGGGGTCATAACAGTAAACGGCCCTTGTCCGCTCTGGTCTGACCGGCTATCGTGCCGCCATGCCGCTCTCGTGGAACGAAATTCGTCACAACGCCATCCAGTTTGCCAATGAATGGAAAGGCGCAACGAGCGAGCGAGCCGAAAAGCAAACTTTCTGGAACGAATTCTTTCAAGTCTTCGGCGTCAAACGCCGAGTCGTGGCCAGCTTCGAGGAACCGGTCAAGAAAATCTCGGGTGACTACGGTTACATCGATCTCTTCTGGCCGGGTGTCGTGCTCGTCGAACACAAATCGTTTGGCGCCAATCTCGGCAAAGCCGAGTCCCAGGCCTTCGAGTATGTCCGCCATCTTGCGCACGAAAAACGAATCGATGAAATCCCGCGGTATATTATTGTTTCCGATTTCGCGCGCATCGCGCTGCACGATCTCGATCCGGAAGAACAGCGCGACTTGCCACTGCTTGACCAAAGACGCGGCGCCACTTACGAATTTCCGCTGGCCGATTTCCACCGCAACGTTCATCACTTCGCATTCATTCCAGGCTACAAGCAGCATATATTTCAAGAGCAAGACCCGGTCAACATTGAGGCGGTCAAGATCATGGGCGCGCTCCACGATGCGCTCGAATATGGCGGTTACTCCGGCCACGATCTCGAGCGTTTTCTGGTGCGTGTCTTGTTTTGCCTTTTCGCGGAAGACACCGGCATTTTCGAGCGGGAATCCTTTCACCTCTTCATCGAAAACCGCACCGCGCCGGATGGCTCGGACCTGGGACAAGGCCTGGCGCGGCTTTTCGAGATCCTGAACACCCCCCCGGCAAAGCGACAGACCCATCTCGATGAAACGCTCGCTTCGTTTCCTTTCGTCAACGGCGTCCTCTTCAGCGAACATCTCGGCTTCGCTGATTTCAACCGCGACATGCGCAACGCCCTGCTCGCCTGCACGCGCAAGGATTGGTCCCGTATTTCACCCGCCATTTTCGGCTCGCTCTTCCAGTCCATCATGGAGGATAAAAAGCGCCGTCAAATTGGCGCGCACTATACCAGCGAACGCGACATTCTCAAAGTTATCCGCTCCCTGTTCCTGGACGAACTCCGCGCCGAATTTGAAACCCGCAAAGCCGACCGCTCCACCAACCGCCGCGCCCGTCTGGAGGAATTCCACGACAAGCTCTGCAACCTCCGTTTCTTCGACCCCGCTTGCGGCTGCGGAAACTTCCTCGTCATCGGCTACCGCGATCTGCGCGAACTTGAACTTGAAACGCTCAAGGAAATCTTTGGCCGGCAAACGGAGCTGACCCTGGACGACATCACCAAGCTTTCCCAAGTGGACGTGGATCAGTTTTACGGCATCGAGATTGAGGAATGGCCGGCCCGCATCGCCGAAGTCGCGCTCTGGCTGATGGATCATCAGATGAACCTGAAAGTCTCCGAAGCCTTCGGCCAGCTTTACCAGCGCCTGCCGCTCAAAAAATCGCCGACCATTGTCTGCAGCAACGCCCTGCGCCTCGACTGGAAAACCATTTTGCCGCCGTCGAAATGTTCTTACGTTCTCGGGAATCCACCGTTTGTCGGTTCCAAGTTTCAAACTGCCGAACAACGCGCCGACATGGATGGCATCTCCGGGGAGGCTGAAAACAGCGGTCTCCTTGATTACGTCACAGGCTGGTATTTCAAAGCCGCGCAATACATTCAAGGCACGGCGATTGTCGCCGGCTTTGTCTCAACGAATTCTATCAGCCAAGGCGAGCAAGTCGGCGTGCTGTGGAATTATCTCTTTCAACATTGGAGGTTAAAGATTCTTTTCGCTCATCGCACGTTTTCATGGATGAGCGAGGCGCGCGGGAAAGCGCATGTCCACGTTGTCATTATCGGCTTCGCTGCCTTCGACAAGGCAAATAAGCGGATATACGATTGCGAAGGCGAAAAAACAACTGTGACCGCCGCCCGGAACATCAGCCCTTACCTCGTGGAAGGTTCTGATCTTGTCATTATCAGCCGCTCGACTCCGCTTTGCGAGGTCCCGCCCATGAGCATTGGAAACAAACCGATTGACGATGGAAATTATTTATTTACGCCCGGAGAAAAGTCGGCCTTTCTCAGGGAAGAACCCGCCGCCCGGGAATTTTTCCGCCGCTGGATTGGTTCCGAAGAGTTTATCAACGGGATTGAGCGCTGGTGTCTGTGGCTTGGCGATTGCCCGCCTGAAAAACTGCGGCGGATGCCGCGCGCTTTAGAACGCGTTGAGAAGGTCCGCAAATTCCGATTGGCCAGCAAGAGCGCCCCCACCAGAAAAATCGCGGATACGCCGACACGATTTCATGTGGAGAATATGCCCGGCAAAAACTATTTGGTCGTTCCAAAAGTTAGTTCAGAGCGCAGGAGGTTTATTCCGATCGGTTTTGTCAGACCCAGCGTCATCAGCAGCGACCTTTTGCAAATCGTTCCTGGCGCAACCCATTTTCATTTTGGCATCTTGTCTTCCGGCATGCACATGGCTTGGGTGCGCCAAGTGTGCGGGCGATTGGAATCCCGTTACCGCTACTCCAACAGGCTTGTTTATAATAATTTTCCTTGGCCCAACCCTACCGTTGCCCAGCGCGAGCGCATTGTCGAAAAATGCCGGGGTGTTCTAGCTGCGCGCGCGACACATCTCCCCCCGCGCGGGACGGCTGCGCTCGCCGACCTTTACGATCCGCTGACCATGCCGCCCGAAGTGCTTCGCGCGCATGCCGGTCTGGATCGCGCAGTGGACAAATGCTACCGCTCCGAACCATTCCACTCCGACCGCGAGCGGGTCGAATTCCTGTTCTCGCTCTACGAAAAACTCACCGCGCCTTTACTCCCCGCCACGCCAAGCCCGCGCCACCCTCGCTCGAAG
>DASRLE010000196.1:0-5561 GCA_035648615.1 Saccharimonadales bacterium (SeqCode)
GTCTAAACTGAATGAAAAATACTGGGAATAAGATTGCGAGTCTGCAATATACAAGCGACCAAAATGGCTATGACAATCGCAAGAACGAAAAGAAAGCGGATTTTGAATTGACCGCCGGGGTGAATCCGCCAGCATTTTCCAGATCGTGAAAGATGCGAAAGGGAAGAAATGAAACAGCGACGCATATTACTGGTTTGTAGTATTTTCTTTTTTGTTCTCTTCCTTCTCAACACGATCGCACCGGGTTACGTCATCCTTCAATCAGAAAACCTTGTGATTGGAACTGTTTTATTAGGCATTTGGCTGTTTGGTTCAAAGAACCCAAAAAATCCAAATTAGAGACCACCCGAACGAAAAGCCAACATTTTCGAGCTTTCATGTTGTCCCATTTGCATTCTTTCATGATTCGGCAATGCTACGAAGAAGGCCCGGAAGTTTTTTTAGTCGGTCTTCGAGATGTCGTCGAGGCTCGAGGCGGCATGACCCGAGCAGCGGCGTTAAGCAAGCTGAATCGGGAAAGCTTATATCGTCTCATTTCCCGCCAAGGCAACCCTCGCTTATCCAGCTTGGATGCCGTGCTCACCGCGCTTGGTCTTAAAGTGACTTTTTCTGCTGCATAAGGAAGCGGTTCTTTGGCAGGAAGTCAAACATGCCAGCCCGCGCGATAATGCTTTTTAATAAAGGGACCGGCTTCGGGGGCGTTTTTGACGCGCAAGTGGCGTGAATCCCATTCGATGGTTCGGTTCAGGCGCAAGGCGAGGTTGCCCAGCAAAACCATTTCGGTGAAGGGACCGGATATTTCGAAATTGGAACAGGCCGCCGGGCCGCCTTTGCAGGCGCGAATCCAATCGAGGAAGGAATTATTCTCGGGCACGCGCGGGATGATTTGCGGCGGACGCTTATAGTCGGCCATGGACGATTCAGGCAGCAGCCTTGGGTTCTCGCCGTAGCAGCCGGTCAGAATTTTTCCTTTGCTGCCAATGAGCAGCGCGCCGTTGCCGGGCAGTTCCTTGGCCTCCAGTTCCGGTGGCACTGGCGGGCGCAAGCCGCTGTCATACCAAGTCAGGATGCACGGAGGCAACGCGCCGCGCGATGGGAAGTAGTAGCGAATGATGGATGACACCGGCGGCATCTCAGCGGTCGGGCCGGTGGATTGGACGACTTCGACCGAAGCGGGCGGGCCCAGTTTCAACGACCAATAGGCGCCATCCATGATATGGCACGCCATGTCGCCAATTGCGCCGCACCCAAAATCCCACCAGCCCCGCCACATCTGCGGATTATAAACCGGACCGGCCTTCGCTCCGGTAATTTCCTTGGGCCATTGCGCGAGGTAGGGCCGCACCGGGGCCGCGCCCTGCCATATATTCCAATCGAGCGAAGGCGGCACAGGATCGGACTCGAACGGCCGAGCCAAACCTTGCGTCCACCAGCCTTTGCTGCGATCCGTCCAACAATGGACGTCGCGGACTTCGCCGATCGCGCCCGCCCAAATCATTTCGCACAGTTCGCGATTGCCTTCGGCGGCGTGGCCCTGGTTGCCCATTTGCGTGGCCACTTTGTATTTGCGGGCCGCCTGCGCGATTTGCCGGGCTTCCCAAATCGTGTGGGTCAGCGGCTTCTGGCAATAGACGTGTTTGCCCATCTTCATGGCCATCATGGTCGCGGGCGCGTGATGATGGTCCGGGATGCTGACGGTGACGGCGTCGAGTTCTTTTTCTTTTTCCAGCATGACGCGATAATCGGAATAAAGACGGGCGCGCGGATAACGCTTGGCGCCCTCGGCCAGGTTGTTGGAATCAACGTCGCAGAGGGCGATGATATTTTCGCCGGAAACGCCCTCAAGATCGCTCGTGCCTTTGCCGGTGGCGCCGATGCCGCCGATGTTGAGCTTTTCGTTCGGGGATTTAAATCTTGGGCGGGAAGACGCAAAGGCAACCTCGCTGGCGACAGCGCCGGCGGCCAGTGCGGATGAGTAAATGAAACGACGGCGATTGATTCCAGGCATAAGTCCCTTTCTAATTCCGGTCATCCTTTTCGGGCGGAAGATGTTTGACGTAGTCCGACCATAATCCAATTTTGACGTAAAGCTCGAAGAAGACATTCGGACGCAGTTCAAAATAACCGGCCATCAAATGCGTTTTTTGCGGGCGTTCGTCAAAGGCGGCATGGAGATCCGAGGAAACAATCATGATCGACGCCAGCGGCTGCGCCGGAATTTCATTAAAGAAACCGATATGGACGAACCTGCGCAGATACCACGGCAGCGGCCAATAACTTTGCGGCGACATCACTTCCACGACGGTGCCGTATCCTTGCGGCGAAACATTGGCCAGCCCTTGCACGGTCGCGATCAGGCGGAGGATGTCGGGTGTGGTTTGGCTATAGACGTAGGGGTTTTTTGCGCTGTCACAGTAAGGCACGCCGCCGGGATCGGTGGCAAAATTACCGCGCCAGGCCTGCCAGCCGAGTTGCACGGTGGCCGCCGCCAATAAAATCGCCACGGCGCCTTTGAGCCACGGCGGCTTGCAGACGCGAAGCAATGTTACCGCGCCCAGCGCAGCCAGCAAAATCATCCCGTGAAAAAACCCGAGCAAACACCAAGGCGTTTTATAAGCCAGCACGGTATAAATCAGCGTCATCCATCCGGTGTAAAAGGCGATGATGCGCATGAGCAGGACGTTCGACGCGCGTCCCGCCAGCGCCGCGCCAAAACCCGCGATGGCCAAACCAACGATGAGCGCTTCCGTCCAAAACGGTCCGCCCTTGGCCTGGTAGCAAAGCAGCCGTGTAAAATAGAAATTCCACGGATGAGTGTGAGGCGACGCTCCGCCCGCGCGATGAATCCACGGGCCGTAGGTTTTAATGGCGTCGAGCGGCCCGGCAAGGTTGGTCAGGAATGAGGAAAAAAACAGAAAGGCCACGACGGCAGCCAGACCGAGCCCGGCCATAATATGTTGATAGTTCCAGGGTGCGCGCTGATTTAACTTCGGCCCGCGCCATCGAGCGCAGCCCACCGCGAGAACCACCGAAAGAACAGCAAAGACAAAAGTTTCCTTGCTGGCAAACATCAAGCCGAGACCCGCTCCGGCCAGCAAACACCAGCCGGGCTTGCGGTTGCCGGCATAGCGCCAGGCCGCGATGAACGCAAGGGCGGTAAAAAAGACCAGCAACATCTCGTGGATGTAGTAACGGCTGTAAAAAACCATCGCCGGAGAAATCGCCAGAAAAAGCGAGGCCCAGAGCGTTTCGGCATGGCCCAAATCGCGTCTTAAAAGAAGCAGCAGAAAAATCAAGCCGACGCCAAAAACAGCCGTGACCCTCCGGAAGGTGGTTTCGGAAAAGTCGTTGAAGTCATGGGGGGTGTCCAACCAGGCGGCGGGAAGGGTAAAGTAAGGCAGAGCGGGGCCGTGAAATTCGTTGGGGTCGTATTGGTATTTATTGTCGTTCCACAGCGCGCGAAATTTCATCGCGTTGACCCCTTCGTCATTGTGCATGGGCCGGAGGTTTAACTGCGGCAGGCGCAAAGCCAGCGCCAGGACCACGATCAAAAAAAATCCCGCCGCGAACGAACGGCTCATGCAGCAGGCAGGCCGTAGGCTTCGACCTCGATGTAGGTGTTCAGCGCATCGGCGCTGTTGCCATGGCTGTAGCACCGGACGTAGCGCGCTTTAATTCCTTTGGCGTCAATCAATTTTCCCGCGCCGTTGAGCGGATTGTCAAAATATTCCCGGTCCGTGCCGGCGCCCAGTCCCGCGCTGTTTTTCTGGTCGTTATTGAAAAGGGTGTGGACTCCCGTTTTGAAGTCCGGGTCGTCCGACACTTGCACGATGACGTCCCGATAAACCACCGGCGTGCTGAAGTCATGCCACACCCCGATGGCGTAAAGATTAAATTCGCCCTGCAAGTCAATTTGCACCCAGCGCAGACCCTTCCGCAACGTGACCACATTTTCCTCATAGGCATCCTTTTTTCCATCCGTGATCTGCCGCAGTTCACCGGTGATCAGCCCGGGATCACTGGCGCTGACCGGCTTGCCGAGCGCGACGTTGGTCACGCCTTTTGGGGCCAGAAAAGGCGGAGGCATTTTGGAGGTGAGCGGTTCGGCGGTGGTATTGGTCGGCAGGTTTGGCGGCGTGCCTTTAGTGGCGGGCGGCGGCAGAACCAGCGGCAGCGGCGCCAGATCCTGAGCCACGGCATAATGGAGACCGAGCAGAAGTGTCAAAGCGAAGAATAATTTGCATTTCATAAATTTCAAACGAGCAACTCACCGGTGATAGAATCAAAAAAGGAGGCTTTCGTCATGGTAAAACATACTCCCAGCGTCTGGCCTGCCTTCGCGGAGAAGCTGGCCGGAGCCCGTCCAACGAAAAGGCTGCCAGCCTTGGACAAATAAACCAGATTTTCCGAACCGGTCGCCTCAACCCTCTCGACGAGCGCGCTCATCGGGCGCTGGCCTTTTTCTGGCTCGTCCAGCAAAACATGCTCCGGTCGAAGTCCCAGGGTGATGGGCTGGCCAACGCAACCGGCCAGAGTAGGCGCACAACTGTCAATTATAGGCAAAGAAAATCCCTCGCTTCCATTCGCCGTGAACCAAAGGCGGTCATCCTCGCGCGCCAGCGCTCCCGTAAAAAAATTCATGGGGAGCGCGCCAATAAATCCGGCCACAAACAAGTTTGCCGGCCGCCGATAAAGCTCCATCGGCGAACCGACCTGCTGGATCGCGCCTTGTCGCATGACAGCGATGCGGTCGGCCAGCGCCATCGCTTCCGCTTGATCGTGCGTGACGTAAATCATGGTCGCTCCCACCTGACGGCGGACCGCCGCGATCTCGGCGCGCAATTGCAATCGCATCGGCGCATCGAGATTTGACAGCGGTTCGTCAAATAGAAAAACCTTCGGTTGCCGCACTAACGCGCGTCCCAAGGCGGTGCGCTGGCCTTCGCCTCCGGAAAGTTCGCCAGGCTTGCGATCGAGCAGGCCGGTCAGCCCGAGCATTTCCGCCGCATGACCAACGCGGCGGGCGATTTCGTCGCGCGGAAATTTTCGCAGCGTCAACCCAAACGCCATGTTTTCAAAAACAGTCAAGTGCGGGAGCAGGGCATGGTTTTGGAAGACCATGGCCACATCGCGCTCTTTGGGCGGCACGCCGGCCAGCGATCTCCCATCGAGGGTAATCACGCCGCGATCGGGCGTTTCCAGGCCGGCAATCAAACGGAGCGTAGTGGTTTTGCCGCAGCCGGAAGGGCCCACGATGACGAGAAATTCGCCATCCTCGACTGTCAAGTGTAAATCCCGCACCGCCCCGACCTGTTGCTGGCGGGGGCCGGTAAAATCCTTGGCGACATTCTCGAGGACAACGCGGGCCACGGCTGAGTTTCAGTGGTTAGGGGGAAACTGTCGAGCACCTTGATTTGCGCCGCGAAACGTTCATCATGCCGCATTCTTAAATTTTGCAGGAGCCAACCCACATTTTGGCCGGAGTGATCATTCAACGGTCGTTGCAATGGATCAAACCCCGCCCGCTTGCCCTGACGGTCACGGCGGTCGCCGCCTTTCTG
>DASRLE010000197.1:0-13248 GCA_035648615.1 Saccharimonadales bacterium (SeqCode)
GTTTCCATCAATTGGATGAGCGGCAGGAACATGGCGATGACGATACTGCCGACGATGACGGCCAGAAAGACGATCATGATCGGCTCCAGCAGCGACGTCATGGCGGCGACCGCGTTATCGACTTCTTCGTCGTAGTTGTCGGCGATCTTCATCAACATTTCCGGCAGCGCGCCGGTCTGTTCGCCGACATCGACCATGCTGATGACCATGGGTGGAAATACGCCCGAAGCCTCCAGAGGCGCGGTGATGGTTTCGCCTTCTTTGACGCTTTCGTGGACTTGCGAAACGGCATTGCCGATAATGACGTTGCCGGATGTTTCTTTGACGATGGTCAGGGCCTGCAAAATGGGCACGCCGCTGCTGACCAGGGTGCCCAACGTGCGGGTGAAACGGGAGATGGCCACTTTGCTGACGACCGGGCCAAGGACGGGCACAACCAGTTTAAATTTATCCCAGAGCTTGCGGCCAAATTTGAGCCGGATGAAAATGTTAAAGACCACGACGATGGAGAGGAGTTCGATCATGGTGCGGCCAATGTGGTCTTTAATCGCATCGCTGATATTGAGGACGAAGAGCGTAAAACCGGGCAACGATTGGCCGTTGCCGAGGGTGCCCTCGAAGATTTCCTTGAACTTGGGAATGACGATGACCATCAACACGCCCATGATGGCGGTGGCGACGACCATGACGGCGCAAGGATAGAACATGGCGGCGATGACTTTGCCGCGAATCTTCTGCGCCTTTTCCATGAATTCAGACAGACGTTTGAGGACGACTTCGAGCACACCGCCGATTTCGCCGGCCTTGACCATGTTGACGAAAAGGCGGTTGAAAACTTTGGGGTGCTGGGCCAGCGCCTCGGAAAAGGTGCTGCCGCCCTCGATGGAGACGGACAGTTCACCGAGGATCGTTTTGAGGTTGGCGCTCCTTTCCTGTTTTTGCAGCACGCGCAACCCGCGCAGCAACGGCAACCCGGCTTGCACCAGCGTGGCTAATTGCCGGGTGAAAGTCGTCAAGACTTTCGATTTGACACGACCGCTGAGGCCGGGGATTCTGATCTGGAAATTCATCCCGCCGCCGCCTTTTTTGCCCTTGCCCACGGCTTTTTTGGCGGCACCGGGGGCGGGAGCCCCCTTGTCCTCGACCACTTTGGTGGGGAAGAACCCCATCTCTTTGATGCGGCCGATGGCCTCGTTTTGGTTGGCGACTTCGAGAGTACCCTTGGTTTCCTTGCCCCTCGAGTCCATGGCGACGTAACTATATTTTGGCATAAGACTCAGGTATATTTGACAATTTCCTCGATCGTTGTATCACCGTCGAAGATTCCGCGCAAGCCATCCTCGCGCAGAGTGACCATCCCCAGTTCCACTGCTTTTTGACGAATTACCACCGTGGGCGCGCGGTCATTGATCAGCCCCCGAACGGCCTCGGCCACGACCAACAGCTCGAAAATACCCCGCCGTCCTTTGTATCCGGTATCATTGCAACCCGCGCAGCCGCGGCCGTAATAGAAAACTTTGTCCCCCACATCGTGCGGCGAAAGATTGAGCATGGAAAGCTGGCTTTCCGTCGGCTCGAAGGGGGTGCGGCACTTTTTGCAAACGGTGCGGACCAATCGTTGCGCCAGCACGGCCATCAAGGTGGAGGAAATCAAGAATGGCTCCACTCCCATATCGATCAAGCGCGTGACCGCGCCGGGGGCATCGTTGGTGTGCAGGGTGCTCAAGACCAAGTGACCCGTCAGCGACGCTTGAATGGCAATTTGCGACGTTTCCAAATCGCGCATTTCCCCCAGCATGATGACATCCGGGTCCTGGCGGAGAAAGGAGCGCAGGGCCTTGCCGAAGGTCATTCCCACCGAATCATTGACGGCCACTTGCATGATGCCCTCGATGTCATATTCCACCGGGTCTTCCACGGTCAGCAGTTTGGAGTCGATGGTATTGATGGTGCGCAGGCAGGAATAAAGCGTGGTCGTTTTCCCGGAACCGGTGGGGCCGGTGACGACAAAAATACCGTTGGGTTGTTGAATCGCCTCGAAAATGTATTCCTGCACCGGTTTGGGCAAACCGAGCGTTTTGATATCCAGATTGACCGCCGCCCGATCCAGCACGCGCAACACCACCGATTCACCAAATTGAGTGGGTAGCGTGGAAACGCGCAAGTCGATGGTGCGGCCGGCAATCGGCATGCTGATGCGCCCGTCCTGTGGGAGGCGGCGCTCGGAAATATCCAGGCCGGACATAACTTTCAAACGCGAGATGACCGGCAACGCCAAGTGCTTGGGCGGCGGCGACATTTCATAGAGCGCGCCATCGACGCGGTAACGGATTTTAAATTCGTCCTCGAAGGGTTCAAAGTGAATATCGCTCGCGCGATCCTGCACCGCTTGAAACAGCACGAGATTGACGAAACGGATAATCGGCGTCTCGTTGGCCAGGGAGGTTAAGTCCGAAGACGAGCCGCTGGCGGCGGCTTCGGCGGCTTCGCGGGCGATGTCATTGTCCTGGCCCAACTCCTTGATGATGTCGGCCACGCTCGAAGTGGAATCCCCGTAGTAGCGGCTGACGGCTTTCTCGATCTCCTGTGGGTCAGCCACCACCAGAACGATTTCCTTGCGGATGACGTAGGCCAATTCATCGACCGTCGCGGGGTTGAGCGGATCCGCCAGGGCCAATTGCACGGTGGAATCATAGACTCCGACCGGCAGGCATTTATACATGCGGGCGGCATCGGCAGGGACGGCGGAAAGAATTTCGGGAGTCAGGTCGCGCTGGTTCAGTTGGATGACTTCGGTGCCGAGATGATTGGCAATCAACTGAAGCTGCGCATCCATGTCGAGCAAGCCGAAGTCCTGCAAGATTTCGCCCATGGATTTGCCGCTGCGATTGTGCTCCTCCTTGACCTCCTCCAGTTGGAGGTCGTCCAACAATCCTTGGGAACGAATCAAATCCAATAGCGGGCTGGTTGTCATTGGGCCATTTCGGGTTGCTGGGCGGCGAGTTCGGCCTGGGCGGCTTCCCACTCGGCCAATTTCTGGATGACGGTGGCGGGGTCCTGGGATTTATTGATGACTTCTTCCCGGGCGATCAGGCCCTGTTGATATTTTTCCATCAGGTAGCCGTCCAAGGTCACCATGCCGTACTTGGCGCCGGTCTGGATGTCGGAATTGATACGGAAAGTCTTATTGTCACGGATCAGGGCGGCGATGGCCGGGGTGTTGATCATGATTTCATAGACCGCGATGCGCCCCGGCTTGTCAATACGCGGAAGCAACAACTGGGAAATGACCGCCTGTAAAACAGTGGAAAGCTGGATGCGGATGGTTTCCTGCTGGTTCATTGGAAAGGCGTTGACCAGACGGTCAATGGTCTTGGCCGCGCCGGTGGTGTGCAAGGTGCCGAAAACCAAGTGGCCCGTTTCGGCGGCGGTGATGGCGGCTTCCATCGTTTCCAAGTCTCGCAATTCGCCGACCAGAACCACGTCCGGGTCCTGCCGCAAGGCGCGGCGCAACGCTTCGGCAAAACTGGGGACATCCACATGGACTTCGCGCTGGGTGACGATCGCTTTTTTGTGCGTGTGATAATATTCGATGGGGTCTTCCACTGTGATGATGTGAGCATCATCGCGTTCCATGTTGATGATGTTGATCATCGAGGCCAGCGTGGTCGTTTTGCCGGAACCGGTCGGGCCGGTGACAAGGATCAGCCCGCGCGGCTTGTGCAAGAGCGTATCAATGGTGTGGGCCGGCAGGCCAATCTGCTCCAAGGTGAGGAGCCGGGTGGGAATTTGCCGCAAGACCAGCCCGAAGTTCCCTTTTTCCTTGAAGACGCTGACGCGAAATCGGGCCATGTCGCCGAAGGCGAACCCGAAGTCCGCCCCGCCGTTTTCGCGGACGTGCTGGATGTGGTCTTCGGAGGTAATGCTGCGCATCAACTCTTCGGCGTCTTCCGGGCGCAAAGGCGGTCCATCGACGCGGTGCAAAGTCCCATGCACCCGAATCACCGGCGGCACGCCCACACGAATATGCAAGTCGGAAGCCCCTTCGGCGACGACCAACTGCAAGAGATCAGACATTGAATAGGACATACAAAATTTATTTCAGTCGTCTAAAATATCATACTTATGCGACATCGCCTACTGTGGCGCGAATGACTTCTTCCGCCGTGGTCAAGCCGGCCATGACCTTGCGGGCGCCGTCCTCGCGCAACGTCCGCATTCCCATTTCACGGGCGCGCGCGCGCAAGACCGACGAGGGCACGCGGTCATAAATCAATTTACGCGCCTCGTCGTCAATGACAAAAATCTCAAAAATACCGAAGCGCCCGCGGTAGGTCGTTTTATTGCAATTATTGCAGCCTTTGCCCTTCATAAAGGTCGCCCCGCTGGCTTTGCTGGGGTCGAGGCCCAACGATTCCAATTCCGCGTCGCTGGGCTGATGGGGTTGGGCGCATTTCTTGCAAACTTTGCGGACAAGGCGCTGGGCCATTAAAGCGCGGATGGAAGAGGCGACGAGGAAGGGCTTGACTCCAATATCGATCAAGCGCGTGACCGCGCCGGGAGCGTCATTGGTGTGCAGAGTCGAGAAAACCAAGTGACCGGTCAACGACGCGTTGATGGCAATCGAGGCCGTCTCGATGTCTCGAATTTCTCCCAGCATGATGACGTTGGGCGCCTGCCGCAACATGGCGCGCAAGGCCATGGAAAAGGTCAAGCCAACCACATCGCTCACCTGCACCTGGTTGATGCCGGCCAGCAGGTATTCCACCGGGTCCTCCACCGTGATGATTTTGCGGTCAGGGCGGTTGATGAAATTCAAACAGGAATAAAGGGTCGTCGTTTTGCCCGAGCCGGTCGGCCCGGTCACCAGCAGGATGCCGTCGGGCAGCCCGATCAACCGCTCGAAGGTTTGCTGGTCATCGGTGAAAAAGCCCAATTCCGGCAAGCCCAGGCGCAATCCTTCTTTGTCCAGAATGCGCATGACGATGCTTTCGCCGTGATTGGTCGGCAGGCAGGAAACGCGCAAGTCAATCAGTTTCCCGCTGACTTGGGTCTGGATGCGTCCGTCCTGCGGAATGCGCCGCTCGGCGATGGACATGTTGGACTGGATTTTCAGGCGGCTGATGATCGAGGCCTGCAGGCGCTTGGGCGGGCTTTTCATCTCGTGCAGCACTCCGTCAATTCGGTAACGGACGCGGAAAGTCTTGGCCAGCGGCTCCAAATGAATGTCGGAAGCGCGCGCTTTGAAGGCCTCGACGATCAGCGTGTTGACCAGTTTGATGATCGGGGCGTCGGCTTCGACGGTGGCGCCGTCATCGGCGACGTCGCCTTTCATGCCCACGCCGATTTCCACTTCGCCTTCGGTGATGTCCTGAATCATCGTGCTGACGGAGTCTTCATTGGCGCCGTAATACTTCTTGAGGGCGGCGTCAATGTCTTCGTCCACCGCGACGCGCAATTCCACGTCGGCATTGACCATGCGTTGCAGAGCGTCGATCACATCGAGGTCCTGAGGATCGGAGACGGCGATGACCACGGTGTCCCCGTGTTTGGCGATGGGCACGGCGCGATAACGTTTGGCCACGGTGCGGGAGACAGAGGAAATGACGTCATCGGTCAAACGCATGTCGCTGAGGTTGACGAACTCGTAGCCGAAGTGGTTGGCCTTGGCTTGGGCGACATCGACCGGGCGAATGATTTTGTGGGTGAGGAGAAGATCCACCAGGCCTTCGCCGTTGGCTGCGGATTCCTCCCGCACGGGCGCAAGCTGATCCTCGCTCAGTTGCCCCATGTCAATCAATAAATCTACCAGATAATCATCTTTGGCCGACACAATGAACCTTTTTTTTCTTAGAGTGCTTCCTGAAGCCTCTAGTCTATCGGGCCAAAATGCAGAATGTCAACGCGGACTAGAAAAAAATGCATTCTGGCCCGCTTTCCTCCAGTCGCGCCGTCCGCCGGCCCGGCTGGCAAAAAGACAGAGAGGAGGTTTGACTAAAGAAGGACAGAACTTTTTTCGTGACTGGGTCCCCACCTCACCTCGCGAGCGAACCGGCCTCGAAAACTCTTTATGCCAAACAACCTCTCTATCGAGTTTTCTGAGAGCCAAATCCGTGCCACGAAAAAAGAAGCTCACCGGGTCTCACACCGTTGCCCCACAATCCTCGAATTTCCTCACAAAATAACAAAACAAGGGTTTGGCGCGGCGTTTCCATCGTCCGCAAAATTTAAATTTTTTCACGCATTGCGCGTCTTTTTCACGCAGTTGGATAAAATTGGGTGGGGTCAGAAATTGCGATAAAGAAGAATCATCCCATTTGAAACCGTCAAAAATATTCCTAGAACCGGGGGTTCCCCAAGCCACCTCCAGCTTTCCCCCGGTTCTAAGGAAATTTTTTTCGTCAGCACTACCTCCCGGCGCCTTTGTTCTAGCCTAATTCGTGCCAATTGGATGGAGGTTACTTGCTTTGCGAACCGGTCAGCTTCATCAACTTCAAATCGACGGCATTTAAATTGGTGGCCAGCACTTCAATTTTCTCCTCTTCATTGGGAGCCAGGGCCGCGCCCGTTTTGCTGGTCGAGCCGAGTTGAAAGCCTTTCGGATCACACACGGCCAATTGCGCCCGCGGGGTCACGGTCGATGGCCCCAGATTGGTGACATAAAATCGCCCCTTCAGGCCGTCAATCGTGCCCATCAGGGTAATCTTCGAGACGGCGAGACCAGCCTCGATCTTGGCGACCACTTCAACCGGCCGGGCGGCTCCCGTTGCAACGCCTGGAGCTGAACGAGCCGCAGGCGGAGCCGAACGAGCTGCGGGCGGCGGCAAAGCTTCGCTGGGATCCTGGTCCAAACTGGTTGGGGCATAGCGGTGCGTGGGATCCTTCATAATGGGGTGAAGCACCCTGTAAGGGGTAGCCACCGTCTGAGCCGGCAAAGGAAAGGCTCCCGCAAAAAACAATATGGCCAGCCATCGTCTCATGGAATTCTTAATGAATACCCTTAACCCTGCTCAACCATGTGTCAAGCCGATGTTTTGATTGAGGATATTGCTGAGGATTCCAACATGACTTCCCCGATTTCCATAAACTATTGCCTCCAATAACATTGCAATGCTGCTCCTTGGTAATGGAGGGTCAAACCATGAAGATTTTAAGCGGGGCAATTTGCGTGGCGACGACGGTCGTGACCGTTCAGGCACAAACTAACCTATGGACTAGTGTAGTGTCTCGCAATTAACTAGACATATTATCAGAGGACGGCTTCGTTGGTTCGGGCCATTTCTCTCGTAATCCACGATTTTTATATGTCTAGTCATTTCCGGGACACTACACTAGATTGCCCGGCGGCAATTGGGATGACAAGGCATCCTGGTCGCTGGGGGTTCTGCCTGGAGCAGGTCAAAACATTTACATCACCAACGCTGCGGAAAGAGTGGTGGTGATTGATTCTGAAACCGCGCAGTCGGCGCCGACCTCATTGACAATGCAAACTCTTACTCTCGGCGCCAGCAACGCCCTAGTCATGGATAACCTGGGGACGAACACTCCGGTGACGGTCACCGGGGTGCTGGTGTTAAATGAAGGCGCAGGTCTGACCAATTCTGCTTCGGCGCTTGATTGTGGCGGCTTGGCTGCGTCGGGCCCCGTCCTCCAAGACGGCGGCATTATGAACGTGGGCGGAGTAACGCTGGTGGATTATGGCGCTTATATTTTGAGCAACGGCGTATTCAATTGCGGGGATTTGGAACTTATTGACGGGGGAAACTGGACGTTCACTCAAGAGGGCGGGATCTCGAGTATCACAAGTATTCAGTTGGTTGATGGCGCGAACTTTAACCTCAACGGCGGGGAAATGTCCGTGGGCAGCATTGGTTTTCAAGAGGGCGGCGCAGTGGCGCAAAACGGCGGGGCCAACCACGTCAGCGGCCTCGACGTTTATTCTGTCGCGGGAGCAAGCTACACCTTAAACAACGGACTGTTTTACAGGGGAAGTCTAAGCATCTCGGCTGGAATCGCCGACGGAGCGCAATTCCTTCAGTCAGGGGGAACGAACATCGTGACGAATAGTCTCTACCTTGCCGGCGAGGCGTATCATTATCCCTGGGATGGGGTCAGCGCCAATTATAGCTTATCCGGCGGCGCTTTGATCGCGCAATCGTTGACGTTAGATACATCAGGGGGCCCATCTGACTTTTGGGTGGGGAATGGTTCGGCGTTTTTCGCTGGAACGATTGACGTGAGCAATGTGACGTGGGCGCCCGGAGCAGTGAGCATCGGCAGCGGCGCGTTGGGTTGTGAGAATTTTCTGAATTCCGGCGGCACAATTTTTATGTCGCAGACGGGCGGCGTCCTGCTTGTGACAAACCTGTTTCAATTCGGAGGATATTACCCGCGGCCGTATGGTTTTGGGGCGGGACACGGCGTTTACACATTATCGGGTGGGACAGCTTTCGCGAGCAATATTATCATTGACTCGGAATGGAACATCGGCGGTTCGGCAGGGGCGATTACAAATCCGGGCTCCTTTCAACTCTCTGGGGTCTTGGATATCGGCAGTTCCCAGCAACTGGGCATATTCATTCTGGCGACGAATGGCAGTTCGCTGTTTGCCGAAGATGGCACGCCAACCGGCGTTCCGGCGGTGACCCATGCACTGATCAACTTTACCGGAAATGACGTTCAACTAGCTTTCGCCAGCAGCAGTGGTATGGCTTGGACCAATGGAGTGAAGCTGGTGATTACGAACTGGGAAGGTAGTTTGAATGGCGGAGGCGCCGAACAATTAAAGTTTGGCGGCAGTTCAAGCGGCTTGGCGCCAGCGCAACTGGCGCAGATTCAATTCGTCAATCCGGGGGGCCTTCCGGCGGGAACGTACTCGGCGCAAATTCTGGATTCCGGCGAAGTTGTGCCGCTCAATACGCAGTGGGTGGTGATGACGGAACAGAATAAGTCTTTGTGTTTGACGTGGCCGGCAGGAACAATTTTGCAATCTTCCACCAACGCGGCCGGGCCGTACACGGATGTTCCCGGCGCCGTCTCGCCTTATACACCTGCCATGACGAACGAACCTCGGCAATTCTTTCGCTTTCGGCAATGATCTTCGTCTGCTGATCAAGTCAGCATTATTACTGGCGCTGCATCGTATGCATTGGGAGGAAAGAATCCGGCTATCGCGAAAAATTACAACTCGTATCGGGAAACCGGCAGGGTTATGACGTGTGTCAGCTGCCCTCCCAGTCCAAATTCCCAAGAGGAATCGAAGCGCCAGCCCGGGCTGCTTGGGACTTGTTCAACTGTCACGGAGGCAGGGATTCGTCGTCCTTCGTCGGCGCCCGGTTCCATCCATTGCTCGACCAGACGCCCAAGATTCGCCATGGCTTCTTCCCGGGTTTTTCCTGAAGCAATACACTTAGGCAGCTCGGAAGCGGCGGCGAAATAAGTTCCGTCGCACTCACTCCAAGTTATATGGGCTGTATATCTCATCCTTGTTTGCAGGTGGAATCTACTCTATTCGTGCCAGCTTGCAACCTTAGTTCCGCGTCGGGAAAAGTCCGTTTAGCGGCGCAGGAACTTCGCCACCGCCTCAGTGCGGGTGCGGACTTGCAGCTTTTCGTAGATGCGCCGGATGTAGGTGTGGACGGTCTCGTAGCTGATGCCCATTTTTTCGGCGATCTCTTTGTAAAGAAATCCCTGGCTAAGATGATCCAGGACTTCCTGTTCGCGGGCGGAGAGGGTTTCGCCAGTTTGAGGAGCCGCGCTGGTTTTTTGGAAGGATTGCACGACTTTGCGCGCGATGTGGGTGGTCATCGGCGAACCGCCCCGCCGCACTTCGCGGATGGCATCCAATAATTCCGCCCGCGGCGCGCGTTTGAGCAGGTAACCGGTTGCGCCGGCAGCCAGGGCATTGAAAATGTTCTCGGTATCTTCGTAGGCGGTCAGCATGACGGCGGCGATTTGCGGGGCGGCTTGTTTTAACCGCCGCACGCACTCGACTCCGTTGATGCCCGGCAGGTTGATGTCCATCAGAACGACGTCGGGAGGGTCTTTGGGCAAGCCGGCCAGGGCGGCTTCGGCATTGGCGTAGTTACTCAGGCAGCTAAATCCTTCGGAACGATCCAGCAGACGGCACAAGGTCGCCCGCAATTGGTCGTTGTCTTCCACGATGGAAACGGTGATCGGCATTTTAAGACTTTCGCAATGGGACGGTCAGGCGCACCAGCGTGCCTCCTTCTTTTCCCGGCCCCATGAAAAATTCGCCGCCAATATCTTCCATTCTTTTGCGCATGTTGCGCAATCCATTTCTCGACTCGGCCGCTTTTTCTTTCGATCCGCCCGGCCCGCGCCCATTGTCCTCGATTTCCAGCGCAAAATGGCCCGGCTCCAGGCGCAAGCGCAGCCACGCTTCCGAAGCGTGGGCGTGACGGACAATGTTGGTGACGGATTCCTTGGCCGCCAGAAAAACGTTGTGCCGCGCTTCCGGGGTAATGACCAGGGGCGGCAATTGGGCCGGCACATCCAGCCGATAGCGCAGGCCGGCCACCGCCAGATATTCCTGGGCATTTTTGCAAATGTAATTGACAAGCCCGTCCAGGGTGTCGTTGGAAGGGTTGACCGTCCAGACAATCTCGTCCAGGGCGAGGGCGGTTTCGCGGGCGGTCTGGGAAATTTGGCGGGCGTGGTTTTCGGCTTCGGCTGGAATATCCTTGTCCGCCTCGACCATCTCGCCCAAAAGGGAAAGCTGGGTCAGACTGGCGCCCACCTGGTCGTGAATATCGCGGGCGATGCGGGCGCGCTCCTTTTCGAGGGCCTGCTGCTGCGTCAAGCCGGCCAGTTGCCGATGCAATTTCTGGGTCGATATGTAATGGACGGCGCCAATAACAATGCCCAGAAGAGCCAGCGCAGCCACGGTGCGGAACCACCATGTGTCCCAGAAGGGCGGCAGGACGATGATGGCCAGGTGCGCGCCCGCCCGGTTCCAAAGGCCATCTTCATTGCAAGCCTGGACGTGGAAATCATATTTTCCCGGTGGCAAATTGGGATACCGGGCAAATCGAACCTTGCCGGCTTCAGTCCAAGCGGTCTGGTAGCCCTCCAAACGGTAGCGAAAGAGAGCGCGACCGGCGGCGGCCAGATTGAGGCTGGTGTATTGGATTTCCAGGTTTTCCTTTCCCGGTGGGACGGTCACGGACGTTGGGGGAGGAAGATGGAGTCCGGTGGTATTCCGTTGGCTGCCCACCAACACGGTTTCGATTATTACCGGGGGCGGGATGGTGTTGGACTGAATTTCGGAAGGTTTGACCGAAACCATTCCCGCCGTGGTCGGAAACCACAATGTGCCATCCTGCGTCCGGCAGGCGGCCGGTTGCGAACCGTAGGTGCATTCGTTAATCGGCAAGCCATCCCGTTTGTCATAACCCCGGCAGGCCAGAAACAGGGCGCTCCCGGCGGCAAAGTCATTCAAATCACGCTTCGGGACCCGCATTAAACCGACATTCGAGCCAAGCCAGAGAAAACCCTCATCGTCCTCAATCAAGTAATCGATGCTGTTTCCGGTCAGCCCCTGATCGGTTGTGTAATGAGTCCAGTGTCCATTCTCGAGCCGGATCAAGCCGTTCCCAATCGTTCCAATCCAGAGTACGCCAAGTTTATCCAAATAAAGGCAGGAAATGTTATCGCTGGGGAAGCCGTCCCGTTTTTGGAAGGACGTAAATTTGCCGTCACGCCAGAGGTCCAACCCGCCATGCTCTGTGCCAATCCACAGGTTCCCCTGGGCGTCATCGGTGATCGCGCGGACCAGGTTCGCCGTCAGACCGTTGTTGGTGCTCGTTACGGTCCATTGTTGTCCATTCCATGACGCCAATCCCCCCTGGGTTCCAACCAGCAGCCGGCCATCGTGCGCTTGGTAAAGGGCGGAGATTTCCGGGTTAATGGCACCGAGGCAGCCGGGCATCAATTTGAACATATCGCCTTCCAGGCGAAAAAGAGCCAGCCCTACGGTTGCCACCCAGACGTCCTGGTTTTTGTCCATCAGCACCGCCTTTGGATTAAATCGGCTCAACGGGCCTGGACTGGAACCGACGTGCAGGGTCACGCCATCCTTAAAGTGCCGAACATCCTCATTTTTCGGACTGAACCACAACCCGCCATGCCCGTCCTCGCAAATGGATTGCACGTCCAAGCCCGCCGACGAATCGAGCACATGAAAAATGGAGCGCTTGACCCGGTTCAGAGCCGGGTCGCCATCGAGTCCAACCCATAAGCTCCCTTCGGAATCCACCACCAGGGAGCGGACGTAATTATTCGATAAACCATTGGTCGTGGAAATATGAGTGGCCTGGCCGGCGGCATCGAACCAGTAAACGCCCTGGTCATAAGTCCCGACGACCAAGTTTCCCTCCCGGTCTTCGCAGGCGGCCTGGACCAGGGCAACATTGGGGCGGTTCTCAAGCCACGGGAAAGAGCCGAAGTCTTGCTGCAATTTGGCGCCCGCGTATTTTTGGATTCCCCCGTCGGCGATGCGCCAATATCCACCCTTGCGGCTGGCCAGCAGGAAATCCAGTTCCCGGATGGGCATATTTTCCATCTGGGGCAGGGGCGCCTTGGTGCGCACTGCGGCCGGATCAATGCCGAACAATTCACGGTCCGTGCCCACCCAAACCATGCCGGAATTCTCCGCAATGACCGCTCGTCCCGAGTTATAGGATTCGCCGGGAATGTTCCAGACATCCACCTGGCCGTGCCAATAACGGGCCAGCTCGCGGTCCTCCGTCAGCAACCAGACGGCGCCTTGGGAATCCTCGCAAAGCGAAGCCAAATGCCCCTTGCGGCGGCCCTGGCCCAGTTCGAGTTTGAGAATCTGGCCATTGGTCACCAGCATTGTGCCCGAAGTCTGGGTGCCAATCCACAGATTGCTTCGGCTGTCCTCGAACAACTTGACGATCTGGATGCTGCTCAGATTCGTCGTCGTGCTCTCATCGAAAACGGTAAAGCGCACCCCATCGAACCGCACCAATCCATCCAGCGTGCCAAGCCAGAGATAACCATCGTGGGACTGGGTCATGGCGATGACCGAGCTTTGCGGCAAAGCCCCTTCGCCCGTGCCCCACACATCCACGCAGTACCTTCCGCCGGCCCCAGCAGAGGACACCCCGGCCGCCCTGACAATACTCGCATGGCAAAGAACTTCCGCGCGCGGGCCACGCGCTTCGCCGCTTGCGCTTTGTCGCTGGCGGCCGGGGTGTCCTCTGC
>DASRLE010000198.1:0-3035 GCA_035648615.1 Saccharimonadales bacterium (SeqCode)
AAAACGGCCTCCTGATTCATAACCATCAAGCGATCTTAGGGGCGACTGGACATCGGGACCTGGCCAAATACGACAAGGAATTGCCCGCCACCGGCCCGATCGCGTTGCAGGATCACGGCAACCCCATGCGCTTCCGCAACATCTGGATTCGCAACGTCCAGGAAGAAGAGAAACCATGACTCCGCTGGCTTTAAACGAATTCCCTCTCCAGGTTACGGGGGATTCGTATAAGAAGCAAAAACATATTTGATTATGCATCGATTTCGCAAGGCGGTCTGGATTTATTGTTCGAGCAGCCATCGGATTTTTTAGCCGGGCGGCAGTGCTGCGTCTGACGTTCCGGCCTCCTTGGGTTTGGGACATAGCTTCGCTTCAAGGTTCGCCGCGGCGAACCTTTCGGCGGCTTGGATCTCCAGGCTTTTTGATACTATCGGTCTGTCTGTGCTTGCTTTCTATCCGCTGAAAAATCGAATCGGCGAACCGCACAACAACGAGCGATAAAGCCGCTTGCGCACTTCTTGCAAAGTGGCTTGGCCCAAGCGCAAGAGTTTGCCGTGCAAAATGGCAAAGGCATGAAAGAGCGTAAAGGCGATGATCTTGATCCACAGCAGCGCCTCCACCGCCACCGGATGATGGTGGGCGCAATGCGTCAAATGCCAGTGTTGAGTCAGTTCGCCAAAGGCGTTGTTCTCGATCTTCCAGCGGAAGTGTCCGATGTCCCGGAGGGTGGCGCCGTCGCAGGCCGCCAGGTCCCCGGCCACCATCCAAATCCAGTTTTCTTCTTTCTCCACGTGGCGCCACTCTCCGCCCACCCGTTGGCGCTCGGTCCATCGCTCGCGCACCCGGACAACCCGGACCGGGTCGGTATAGCTGTCGCTCAGACGCAAAGCAGGCACGTCCCAAATCTCGACGTGACGCCCGTTTCGCTCGACCACCTGGCCGGGCTTTTTCCCGGCGCTCAGGGCCAGGGCTTCCTGGTAAATCTCGTAACGCTCCTGCTTGAGGACGGCGACCACGGGCCAGCCTAATTGGTCCACCACCGTTTTGACGAACGGGCCATTGGCGTACCACGAGTCGACCGTCACGACGTCAAAAAAGCGAGGCCCATACTCCTGGCGCATCCGGCGCAGCAAGCGCAAGGCCGCCCCGCACTCTTCCTCACCCTGACGCATCGGCTCAACGTCCAGAATCACGCTCAAGCCTGGCCCGCTTAACTGCGCATAGACTTGTTTGTGGAACCACTGCGTTTTCTTGACTTCATGGCCTTGGGCGTCTTGGCAGGTGATTTCCCGGCTCAGACATCGTTCGCAACAGCGGTGGTCGCTGCAAAACTGTTCGTTGGCGTCCACGCTGAGAACCAACAGGCCTTTGAGCTTGCTGGCTTCAAACGCCTTGCCTCGTTTGAGTTTTTGATTGATCCATCTGGCGCCCCGGCGCAACTGGGCCGGATCCAGCCGCTGGGCGACATAGCCAAAAGTATCGTGGCTGATGGGCGCGAGGTGGCCGACCCACTGTTGCCATTGGGGCAATTGGGTTTCCTCTTGTAATTGCAGCAAGCTGGGAATGTGGACGACTTCACCCAGCATCAAACTCAGCCAGACGGAGCGGCTGGGGATTTGAGGCTCCGGACGGGAATCGGTGAAGCGGCCAGCCAGCAGCGACAGATCGAACCGTTTTTGCGCGTAATGGACGAACTGGCTTAACTGGTTAAAGTCGGCGTTATTCACCCGGGGAGCGGCTCCCCCCGGCGCAGCAGTTCGGCGTTGATTTGGGAAAGTTCCTCCACCTGCTCTTGGAGTTGGTGAAAGCGGTCAATGCCCGTGCGAGCGGCCTGTTGCTGGCCGGAGGTTTTGAGGAGGAATTTATTGATTTTGCCCACGGCCAGGCATTGGGTCAGAAAGTAGAAGGGACCGTGTTTATCCCCGCCATGATGGCAATGGCAGTTGGCTTTGCCGCAACGGGAGAACCGTTCGACCAAGGAGGCGCGCAGGAGGTCGGGGAAGATTTTGAGTTGAGAGAGGAGAAATCGTTTGCGCTGGCGCAGGGCCAGGGTGGACTTGCGTTTGGTGGGGTGAATCCTTGCCATGTATATGGAAAGGATATGAAATCGGCGGATAATGTCAACGAAAAAGAAAATGCTCTGAAAATGCGAAAGTGCCTAACCTCGCACTGGCGTTGGAGTTGCGTTGATTTTCACGCAACCCTTACGAAATCGATGCAGTTTTGCCTGCTCGCGTCGCTTAAGAGGTCCGCACAACATTCATCAACGATGCCTTGGCCGGGCGCCGCCTTGAGGCCCATTAGCCGAGGTCAAACCTTGACGGCGGAGCCGTTCCGGTAGTAGATTATTACCGTGAAAGCGACCACCATGACTTTGACAAAGAAGCGGCAGACGGTTTTCCCACTAGACTGGTGCCGCCGCGAAGGACTCGAACTGGGCGGCCCATTGAACGTGTTCGATCTTGGCGCCGATGGATTATTGATCCGTCCGATCAAGGCCCCTGGAAAACGGGTCATCGCCGATCTCTTGCGGCAGGTTGCGGTTGGCCCACATTCCGCCGCGCAGTCTGCCGCATTGGTCCAGCAAGCCCTGCGGCGGGAGCGCGATGCAAAGCGCGGTCATTGATACCGGCGTATTCGTGGCCGGGGTCTTCTGGCGGCACGAACCTTACCTATGCCTGAAGGCTTGGTTGCGGGGCATACTCCTGCCGGTCATGAGCGAGGAAATCCTGCGTGAATATGAGGCGGTGCTGGAGCGGGTGAAACGGGAGCAACGTTTCCAGACTGATATTGGCTCTTGGCTGGATGCTTTGAGAAGTTCAGCCTCGTGGGTCACTCCTATTCCGCTGGGACGAAAGGTTTGCCGTGATTCCAAGGATGACAAGTTTATTGCGGCAGCCTTAGCTTGCGATGCGCGCACTGTCATTGCGCGCGACCATGATTTGACGGTTTTGCAAAAGCCGTTCGGTATTGTGATGCAAACGCCGCGCGCATGGCTGGCTACGTTGACGCGATCGCAACGGCGGATTCTGGAT
>DASRLE010000199.1:0-28330 GCA_035648615.1 Saccharimonadales bacterium (SeqCode)
GGGGATATTTTCGCGCGGCTGGGGCCGGCCGAGACATATGCGGCGGCAGGATTGGCGATATACGCCTGGGGATGGGTGAGATCGGCGCAAGATTTGACCAGAGAAAGTCGCCCGCCAACTCCATGGCGCTGGCACCTGCTGATGATAGGAGGGGCTTTTGCGGCGATGGGATCCAAGGAAAATTTCCTCTTCATGGCGCCGCTGATCTGCGCGCTTTGTGTGTATGCGGGCTTAAAAAAGCGGCTGGATTGGCGAATGGCGCTCTCGACATTTCTCATTTTGGCCTATGCCGTTTTTATCGCCGGGTCACTGATTATCTATTTATCGTCCGCCGGGGAGGATGTTTATGGAAACCGTGTTTCGTTCGCGTCGCGCTCGGTGATCCTCGTGAAAGGATTGGTGAGGATGGGCAGAGGATTCTGGACTCCTTTGGCCATTGGCGCAGTAGTGGGAGGAATGATTTGGCGGCACATCCGGGCCGGGAAGGACCCCCGCTCTGATGAGGCGAAGCGATGGTTAAGGCGCGGGGCTTTGGCGGCGCTTTTGCTGGCCTGCTTTTACGCCGCCCAATTGGTATTCTACAATGGCGCGCTGCCCACTCACACGCGCTACGATTTTCCAGCGATAGCGGCGCGGCAATTTGTCTGGGTCATAGTAATTGCCCAGATTCTGCTAGCCATCCGGTTGTTCACCACGGATGACCGTTTGCTGGGAGAGAGTTGCGTCAAATGCCTGGTCTTTTGCCTGCTGATCGTCGCGGTTTTTTTGGCCTTGGCGACGCTGAGGGGCTATAAAATCACGCGGCTGGCCAGCTTGCAGAATCGAGACAAAACACGGGAATTCACCAAACAGATTCAACAGATCATCGCGAGCTGCCAAAAGGACTCGAGGTCGCCGGTGCTCTTTGAGAGTGACAACGTTTGGGATTACGAGGCGGTCTATTCGGCCCGGCGTTATCTGACCGTCCGAGGCGCCTCCAATCGGGTGTTTTTGAGCCTGCGGGGATATGCGCCCGGCTCCGTCAAGCCTGGGCTGGAACGCCATCTGGCGGATGATTTGAGCAGAAAAAGCCAGGGGTTGTCCCCCTCCATGTCTGCGACCAACGACGTGTCATTCTCGCCCATTTCCGCGTTGGAGACGAATCTTACTCCCATTGTGGTGACCTTTGGGCTCTACCATGGCGTTTCCGCGCCCATGCGGATACCTTATTAAACTTATGAACGCTGGCCGGCCCATTTTAGGCATTGTCGCGCCTTGTTACAACGAGAGCGCGATATTGGAGCAAACCTGGCAACGCCTGACGGACCTTCTGCAAGAATTAGTCGCGGCGGGCCGGGTTAAGCCGGAGAGTTTTCTTTTGTTCGTGGACGACGGCAGCAGCGATGCCACTTGGGCGGTGATTTGCGCGGCGGCAAAGTCCTCGCCCTTCGTCTCCGGGTTGAAGTTATCGCGCAATTGCGGCCATCAAAACGCTCTCCTGGCGGGATTGATGCGGGCTCGCCATCGGGCCGACTGCGTCATTTCCATCGACAGCGATCTCCAGCAGGATGAGCGAGCCATTTTCCAATTCCTGGAGAAATACCAGGAGGGCTGCGACATTGTCTTTGGGGTGCGCAACGAACGCAAAGCCGACAGTTTTTTAAAGCGCCGGACGGCCCAGTGGTTTTATAAACTAATGCAGTTGATGGGGGTGAAGATTCTGCCGAATCACGCTGATTACCGGCTGGCCAGCCGGCGGGTCTTGGACGCATTGGCGGAGCATAAAGAGGTCAATCTTTTTCTTCGCGGGGTGTTTCCGAGCCTGGGCTTTAAGAGCGCCATTGTCTATCACGATGTCGGCGAACGCGCCGCGGGCGCTTCCAAATATACCCTGGCCCGCATGCTTTCGTTCGCTTTGAAAGGAGTGACCTCTTTCAGCGTCACGCCCATCCGCATCGTCAGTTGCATGGGCGCGCTCATTTTTGCGTTTAGCTTTCTGATGAGCTGCTATGTATTATTGACAGTCGCCTTCCGCCGGACGGTTCCCGGCTGGGCCTCGACCGTCTTGCCGATTTACTTTATCGGCGGGCTGCAAATTCTCAGCCTTGGCATCGTGGGTGAATACGTGGGCAAAATTTATACGGAAGTCAAACGCCGGCCCCTCTATATTGTCGAGGAAGAGGTTGGATTGAGCGGCCGGGACGGGGAGTAAAAAATCACCAACCCTGTGAACTGATTTCTCTTGTTCCAGACAGGCGGAACATTTAAAAATGCGCAATGAGTTTTCAGAAGCGAGGGGGAAGGACCCGATGAGCCTGTTTTCGATTAGAAAGGATAAAGGTATTGCGGAAAGGAGCATCCAGCCGCCTGCGGCTCCTAAAGGCTTCATTCGCACGACGGAATTCGATGAAAGGGATATTTTTGTGGCCGGCTATCCGAAATCGGGCAATACCTGGTTTCAGGATTTGATCGTCGGGTGCGTTTATGGGGTGAGGCTGGAGTATTGTTCGTCAGTCTTGACGCAAGAGTTGGTTCCCGACCTGCATTACAAGGAATACTATCAGAGGTATCGCACCCCGATGTTTTTTAAGACCCACCATCTGCCGCGACCCGAGTTTAAGCGGGTCGTTTATTTGTTACGGGACGGGCGCGATGTCATGGTTTCCTATCTGCACCACAAGCAAGCCATGGAAGGACAGACGGCAGATTTTATGAAGATGGTTACGTCCAATGAGCTTTTCCCGTGTCCTTGGCATGAACACGTCAACGCCTGGCGCCGCAACCCGTACGGGGCGGAAATCCTGACTATTAAATTCGAGGATTTAAAACGCGATGCGACGGCTGAATTGGTTCGTTTCTGTAAATTTTCGGGATTGGAGCGGGAGCGGGGGTTTCTCGAGGAAGTGGCGGGAGCGGCGGATTTCGACAAGATGCAACGGCGAGAGAAAGAGGAGGCCGAACGGCTTAAGACCGGCTGGCCGAAGGATAAACTTTTTCGCCGCAGGGGCGATATGGGAAGTTACCAGGATGAAATGCCCGAGGAGGTGCAAGCGGCTTTTCTGGATCGCGCCGGGGAGACGTTGCTGGAGTGCGGTTACCTCGACAAGAACCCGGCCCATCCGCGATAAATATGCCCTCACTCCTCCGGCGATATAAAAACGCCAAAGCGGAACGGCGCAAGGCGGAAAAGCGGCGCGACTTTTTCACCCAGGGCCAACTGCCGTGGAGCGAGGGTTACGCGGAACATAAAGTGGCTGAAATTACTCGCGCGCTGACGGCGGGTCACTTTGGCCAGGGCGACTTGGCTGCCGGTTACGGGTTCCGGCTGGACGAGCGGATCATCGAGTATCCGTGGCTTTTTTCCCGCTTGCCGAAATCACCCGGCCTTATGCTCGATGCGGGTTCCGTGCTGAATTTTTCGTATCTTCTGCAGCATCCGGCGCTGGAGGCCAAGAAATTGCACATTTGCACCCTTGCGCCCGAGGCGGACTGCTTTTGGAGCAAGGGAGTTTCCTATATTTTTGCGGATTTGCGGAAGCTGCCCTACCGGGATTGTTTGTTTGACTGGGTTGTCTGTCTCTCTACCATTGAACATGTGGGAATGGACAATACCATGCTCTATTCGGAGAAGAGCCAGAAGGAATCGAACCCAGACGACTTTGTTATCGCGGTGCGCGAATTGCGCCGGGTGCTGAAACCGGGCGGCACCGCTTATTTTAGCGTTCCCTTTGGCCAGCAGGCAAATTTGGGCTGGCAGCAGATTTTCAATCAAAAAAAAGTCGAACAATTAATCTGCGCCTTTGAACCTTGTCATCGATCGTTCGATTACTTTTATTATCATCCGCTTGGATGGCAGCGAAGCAACGCGCCTGAGTGCGCCACGGCGACCGTATTCGACATCCATCACGCCAAAGGGTATGACGCGGATTTTGCGGCGGCCGCACGTGCCGTTTGTTGTTTGGAATTAAAGAAGGGAGGGTCGTCGCTTCCCGCGCCGGAGGTCTAATTTTTTTATTTGACCACGCAGTCGATCGCCTGCCAGAGAACTTTTCCGCAGGCGGCGCGGCGCTGGCGGCCTTCCTGCCAGAGTTTGCTCCACGAGAAGATACGGGGAGGCGCCGCCAGGGCCTTCTCCATTTTTTGCGCGAGCGTGGTAGCGTCGCCGACGGGAAAAAACTCGACTCCCGGCGCTGTGATCTCACGGTTGACTGGAATGTCCGAGACCAAGGCTGGAACTCTCAAGGCAACCGCATCATAGACCGAACCGCCGCCGGGGCCGCCTTCGAAGCGAGTGGGTTGAAGGACGGCGCAGGCGTTCTTCATCAATTCGATCTGGTCGCGTTTGGGGATCAAGCCCAGCACACGCAGGCGCGATTCCAGCCCCCAATCTTTTACCTTGGACATCAAAGCTGGAAAATATGCGGGATCGCGCGGATCCGAGGTGCTGCCGGTGCAAATCAAGGAAACATTCGGATGGCGACTGGCAATCTGGCGGAAGGCCTCAAAGGCTGTGCTGTGATCCTTGTGAATCCAGAATTGGTTCGAGATCAGGAAAAAAGGGGCGGTCACCGAATGGCGGGCCAGGGTCTCCGGCAGGCTTGCCTTCCACTGCGGTTGGGGAGCGGGAGCGAAAGGAAGAACAAAGACCTTGGCCGTAGCTTCAGGGACAAAGTGACGAATATCCGCCAAGACTGAGCGGGAGTTAACGATAACGGCGGGCGTTTCGGTGAGGATGCGAAGAAAATGTTCGTTCCGGTAGCGCCGATCCTCTTCGCGAAACAAATCGGGGAAATATTTGTGTTGAAAATCGTAGGCGTAACCCACCCAAGGGCAGGAAAAATCCGCCTGCAGGGCATGGAAGGCGGGCAGAACGGCATCCAATTTCAGCCGCCTTACCACACGCTCCAGTTCCTCACGATCGGTCTCGATGGAGTACATCGGCAGGCGGCCCTTGAATTCCCCAAGGCCATCCGGGATGTGCTTGGCGGATCTGGGGGCGCCCTTAAACCATTTTCGGGTGGGTTTGCGATCCGGGATTATTACTTGAAGTTTGCTGGCTGCGGCCTGCGGCGCGGTGAGCAATGAATCGATAACCAGCCCCAGGAAGTCCACGCCGCCGGTCCAAGTGATAAAGTCGTGGGCAAGAATTCCGATCTTCATTGAGCTATTTCGCGCTGAGCCAAGTAATCGTCGAAGGTGCGGACCGGATTGCCCTGCGCGGTGGCGTAGGGATAGGGAGGAAAGGTCATGACCCGGATAAACCGTTCCACCTGGTCTATGTCCCACGCCGGATCGATCACGCCGTTGTAAGGCGCGCCTCGCTTGAAGTAGCTTGGTTCTCCGCTTTGCGCGCTTCCCGGAAATCCGTTCAGGACAAGTTTGGTCGCAACGATTAGATCTGTGACGGCTTGAAACATGACTCGATAATAGAGGGTTTGCAGCGTGTCGAAGGGTTCCACTTCCATGGGTTTTTGCAAAATGATATTGCCTGTGTCGCAGCCGGCATCAATGTAATGGTAGGTGTATCCAACCACGGCTTGATTATGCATCATGGCCCATGCCAGGCTGCTGCAACCGCGATACTTTGGCAGCAAGGAAGGATGCAGATTAAATATTTTACCGTTAACCCGCGCGATGAGATCCGGCTTGATCAGATAGCGATAATAAATGGAAGCGATGGCGTCGGGCGTGAACGGCAGGGCGTCGGCGGAGATTCGCTCGAATGAGCAGGGGATGGCGGCTTTGCGGCAGTAGTTGGCCACGCAGGGCACTCCTTCTCCGCTGGGGTGGGTATAAACATAAACGTTGGCGCCCATCGACCGGAGAAGTTCAACCGCCCTGGCGCCCACCCAATGATAGCCGCAAACGATTATATTCTTCCCAGTCAATGGGCTGGCCATGCTCGGATCATTTCCGTTTGTAGTAATCATAAAGGGCGGCGCGAACCTCGGCGACTTGTGAGGAAGACAATCCCGGCCAACTCGGAAGGTTTAGCCCCCGCCACGACAAGTCTTCGGCCACCGGGTGGCGCTGGTAACGCGAGGCGTACATCGGCATGGTATGGACAGGATGGAACAATGGGCGTGTTTCAATACCGCGGGCCGCCAGATGCAGGCGCAAAGGGTCGCGGTCCACCGCATTTTCGACCAGGATCGAGATCATCCAGTAAGAATGAGTTGCGGGGCCGTATTGACGATGCACTTCCACTGGCAGATCCGCCAGTTCACTGCGATAGAGATTGGACAGCGCTGTTTTTTTGGCGAGAAATTCCTCCGCCCGTTCGAGTTGGGCCAGCCCGATGGCGGCGCAGATGTTGGTCATCCGGTAATTGTAACCCATGACATCGTGCCAGTACTCCCGATGCGCCGCCAAACCCTGGCTTTTGAAATGTTTGGACCGCTCGTAAAGCGTCTTGTCATTGGTCACCACCATGCCTCCTTCGCCCGTGGTGATCGTCTTGTTGCCGTAAAAGCTAAAAATTCCCATTTCACCGAGCCCTCCCACGCGTGTCTCTTTATAACGGGTGCCAAAGGCCTCCGCGCAATCTTCGATCAAGAAAATATTGTGTTCCTGGGCCAGGGCATTGAGAGCGTCCATCTCGCAAGGATGTCCATAGAGATGAACCGCCATGATGCCTTTGGTTCGAGGGGTGATTTTGCGTTTTACATCCGCCGGATCCATTTGCCAGGTGTCCGCGAGCGAGTCCACGAAGACCGGCGTTGCGCCGGTATAGGCGATGGCGTTGACCGAGGCGATATAAGTCAGGGTCGGAACGATCACCTCGTCCCCGGGGCCGATGCCGAGGGTGACCAGCGCCAGATGCAACGCCAGCGTGCCGTTGCACACCGTCACCGCATACTTGACATCCAAATATTGCGCAAAACGGCTTTCGAATTCTCCGATGAATTTTCCTTTGGAGGAGATCCAAGTGGAGTCCAGGCACTCCATTACATAGCGCTTTTCATTGCCGGACAAATCCGGCTGATAAACAGGTATCCGATAATTCATCGCGCCATCCACAGCGGGAGATAGGTAGCCCATTTGCTTCCGCAATGCAACTTGAACCGGGATGAGAAAAGCAAAGTATTGCGGTTTAAAATCCGCAAGGTAATAGATAGATATAGATATGGATCACCGGCTGCCAATCAGTGTTCTTATTCCAACGCGAAATTGCGCGCCTTTCCTCAAAAGCCATTTTGCCTCGCTTGATCACTGGATTTCCCGAGTGCAAGAGATCATCGTGGTGGATAGTGAGTCCAAAGATGGGACCGTTGAGTTCATGCAAGCCCATTTGCAGGGGCCGCGAGTAAAGTTTTTGACTCACCCCCCCGGCTTGTATCAATCCTGGAACTTTGGAATCCAAAACGCCTCGGCCAAATACATTTATATTTCGACGGTGGGTGATTTTATTACCGCGCGGGGATTGGAACACTTGTATGAGATTGCCGAAAAATTTCAAAGCGACGTGGTCATTAGCAAGCCGAATTTTATGGATGCCGGCGGCCAGCCGACGGCCAGTGATCATTGGCCGATCGATGAAATATTGCAGCGGCTGGGTGTGCTTGAGCCGATTCTTTTGTCCACCGCCGAGCAATTTTTATTTGCCGTGACCAACACGTACGGCGCGCTCCTCGGCAGCTCGGCCAGCAATCTTTATCGCACGGGATGTCTGCAACAACGTCCTTTTCCCGTGGAATTCGGCACGGCCGGAGATCAAGCCTGGGGCATTCTGAATATTTTCGAGGTGACCATCGCGGTCACGCCCGAGCGCATCTCCTCCTTTCGAAAGCATGAGAAGTCCTATCCCTCATCCGAATACCATGTGGATTCGCTGCCCTTGAAATTGTCCTGCCTTCATCAAGGAGTCATCGCGCAACAGCGAACCCACAACCCCCGCCTTCAGCCCGTCCTTGATTCGGTGCAATGGGACGAATTGCAAAAAATGCTCAAGACTTCAGCGGTCGGACAGGAAAAACTGGAGCGGACCCGGGACGGCAAAGTCCCGTGGTTTGTCCGTCCGGAAGCCTGGAGCGCGCGCCGGAGTCGCAATCGCGCGCAGAAGCGCGTCGCAGACATTATTGGCACGGTGTTGAAAAACCGTCCGTGCTGATTAGCCGGGAGTTAATAACGCGTGATAAAGGCGTAAAACACCCGCCGCCATTCGTGGCAAGGAAAAGGATTGGGCCACTCGGTCGTGCAGCGCCGCAGTTTCTGGCAGCGTCAGTTTGGGCGCGGCGCATTGTTCGCTCATGGCGCGGGCCAGGCCATCGATATCTTCGGGCGGCACCAGCGCTCCATAAGCGCCGGCGTGAAACGCCTCGGGAATGCCGTCCAGGGCCGAGGCAATCACGGGTTTGCCGCAGGCGTGCGCTTCGCAGACGACCAAGCCGAGGGCTTCGGTGCCGATTTGCGGGTGGACAAGGCAATCGATGGCATTCATCACCTCGGGCATGTCCGAGGCGTGTCCGGTCAGCCAGGCTTTTCCAGTCAATCCCAGCCTCTCGATGTCGCTTTGCAAGACTGCGGCCATGGCGCCGCGGCCAATGATCAAAAAACGGGCGTGCGGAATGCCCCGGTGGAGGCGGGCGGCGGCGGCCAGAAATTCTCGTTGCCCTTTGCCGCGCGGCAGGTCGTAACCGCCCACCACGGCGAACGCATAATCACCGGGTTGCAGCCCCCATTCGCGCCGTTTCTCTTGGGCATCAGCGGGCCGGAACCGCAGCGTGTCGATTCCGCCATGGATGACGTGAATCTTGCCGGGGTCGCCTCGAAGGGGCGGACGATGGCGGCGCTCGGCTTCCGGAGAATTGGGTTCGTCCACCCCTTCGCGCAAGACGCGCGCGGTAAATTCCGAAACGGCAATCATGGCATCGCATTGGTTGAGCAGAAAGTGCCGGCTCGCCCAGGAACTGGGACTCTTGGCCATGTGGCGAGTCAAAACGATTTTTGGACGGCGCCCCGATAATTTGGCCGCCAGGACGGCGGGCCAAAGGTCGCGCCCATGGTGGCCGTGGACAATTTGAATTCCTTCCCGCCGAATCAGGTTGGCGATCCGCGAAATAAATTTGAATTTCCCCGAGCTTGCCCCGGTGTCGATAAACGGCGCGCCCAGCCCCGCAATGACCGGGGCAAATGCCCGCCCCGCCGGACCCGCGATCACCGCGTCCTGTCCAATCCGATGCAACTCGGACGCCAGCTTGACGCATTGATCATCCGTGCCGCCGCCACTCAGCATTGAGTTCAGATGAACGACACGCAAGGGCGAGTTCATGGCTGATCGTGTCGCCGCAGATGTTCGAATAAGCGGCTATGGCGGACGAGGGTGGAATAGGCATTGGAGACGGCAATGAAAAAGCCGGGATAGCCATCCAGAAATCCTAGGCGCAGGAAATAGCCGCGAAAAAAACGCCATCCCACCCGAAAAACGACCGAAGGAGCGGACCAACGGACTTTCTCCCTGAGCTGGCGTTCCAAGAACACATCCGCAAAGTAGTTTATCTTCTGCACATAGCTGGTGATCGAAGGGTTCGAAAAATGCAGCAACTCGCCATCCAGGGTCGGGCAGGGGCCGTTGAGTTCGATGCGGCAATGTTCCGGACTGCCGCCGCCCCATTTTCCTTGATCCCGGCGGAAAAGCCGCAAGACACGATCAGGGTACCAATCGCCATGCGTGATCCACCGTCCCATAAACCACGTCTTGCGGGCAAACTGCGCGCCGGAAATCTGTTTCGAACCGCGCTGAAAAAACTCGAAAATGGATTTGCGCAATTCCGGCGAGACGACCTCATCGGCATCTAGGGCAAGAATCCAGGGTTGCATGGCGTAACCGAGACAGACATTCTTTTGCTCCTGAAAATTAGCGAACGGATGCCGTAAAATGCGCGCCCCAAACTGGGCGGCGATTTGTTCTGTTCCGTCGGCGACTTCGGGATTGAGAACGACGACAATTTCCGAGGTCCATTCTGCGGCGCTGGCCAGGCATCGGCCAATGCGTTCGGCTTCAGCGCCGGAAATGATGCAAACTGAAATCGGCAGCTTGTTCATGCGCTGCCGGGCGCCGCGTGACGAGTATGGCCAAGTCTCATCAGGTTAAATTACCATGGGAGGCCGGCAAGTCAGTTGAAAAATAACTGGCGATCCATCGTTGCTTCCAGAATCGCCTCGCCTAAAATATTCTCCTATGCGAAGACGATCCGGGCCGGTGATTTTGCCATGAGTGGGTCCAGTTTTTTTGAACTCACCCGCGGCGCGCGTAAGATCATCGTCGTCGATTTTGGTTTCCTGGGTGACTCCGTCCATCTCGTTCCCGCCTTGTGGGAAATCAAACGGCATTATCCGGGCGCCGAAATTCACACGCTGTCGGCGACTCTCGGAGCGGAATTGCTCAAGCTGGCGCCTTGCGTGGACCGGCCTTGGGCCATTCCTTTGACGGTCAAAAGCCCTCCTTTTTGGAAGCACTGGGACATACTCCGGGCTTTGCGCCGTCAACGATTTGACGCCGCCTTCAATTTTACCGGAACGGACCGGAGTCTTTTTGCGATGGCTTTTATCGGCGCTCCGCGAAGTTTGGTTTGCGCGGGAGGACGGAAACATTTTTGGAATCGGTGGGTGGCCACGAATTGGGTTCCGAGGCAAACGCAGGAGTTGCCGGTCTTCGAGCAACGGCGTCAAGTATTGGCGGCATCCGGTTTTTCTCTGCAACCGCCGCGCTTTGACTTGCGGGTGCCTGAGGAGGCCACGCGGTGGGCGGCCGGCGCGATTATTCCCGGTTCCATTCATCTCTCGATCAACGCCAGTGCTTCAACCAAAGAATGGCCAATCGAGAATTGGATCGAATTTGCGCAAATCCTCCTCTCCAAAAACGCCGCTTTGACTCTGGTCGCGACCGCCAGCGCCAAGCCGCGCGAGCAGGAGCGTCTCAAGACGCTGGCCGGAGCGGTCAATCAGGCGCGTCTTCGCACTTTCACCGGATTGCAAATCGGCCAACTGGCCGGTCTTCTCCAGCGCTGCCGTCTGCAAATTGGGGCCGACTCCGGCGTCTTGCATCTGGCCATGGCGCTGGGAATACCCACCGTGACGGTTTTTCGCGAATACCCAGGCTGGAAGGAATGGATTCCCACTGGGGCGGGAGATCGATACTTTTTAGCGGACTGCCGATGCTCGAAAGAAAACCGCAGTGATTGCGTGGCGGCGGACCGGGCCGCTTGCCTGGCTTCCATCCCCGCGGAAAAAGTTGCCTCTCTCGTTTTGGAAGGTTCCTGAGTCTCCTCACGGTCCAAATGGACTCGCCGGAATCTTTCGGACAAGCGCGCGCGCCTCCTCCCACGTCGTGATCGCGCGCGGCAGGGCCAGGAGGGCCCATTTTTCGGGGAAGTCGAATGCCTGGCCTGGCGGCACTTTGGTTTCGGGGCTGAGGGGGGAGAGTTCTACCGCCCGCTGATCGAAATAGACTTCAACGGTGTTGCCGCCATCGCTGTAGAGGCCATGGGGAGTGACGGGAAAATATTTCACAAAGAGCTGCTTGTCGCGGGCATAGCCAATCCAGCCAGAGGCGCTGTCCGCGCCGATTTTTGTGACCTCGCCGACGGCTTGGATCACCAGCACGCCGTCCAAGAGGCGCGCCTGCGGCGAGTTGGGATGTTCGCCATCGTAAGACTGCTTTCCATCCGCCATACGGCTTTGCGACCACCCTGCTTTGAACCGGCTCTTTTTATTCAAGGGGAAAAAAACAAACCCGCCGCCTTTGCAGAGTGTTTTGTCGCGCAGAGCGTAGGATACCGGCCGGGAGGAAATGTTGCGCAGGCGCTGCACGATGCCCAATTCGCCGGTGTCAGGGGCCAGGACAAAATCCTTTTCGAGGACAATCCCGAGATTCAGGTCGGGGCGGCTTGAAACATGCAGCGCAAAATCGCCGCTGAATTTGTAATCGTTCTGGCCTTGCAGAAGTTCGAGGTGCGGGGGCAGGTGGCGGCTTTCCGGCCCGACATCGCACTGATACCCTCCGATCCACAATTCCTCCTGGCTGTCCGCCATGGTGCGGCCTTCGGTGGCGGAATTCTCGAACAGAATATTTTCCCCCTGCAAGCTGAAGTGAACGATCCGTCCGCCCACGGAGGGAACGATGACCGCCTGCACGGGAGTTTCGGTGGCGTTGAGAAAAATGCTTTTGTCCCAGCCAGTATAGCTGTGGATTTCCAAACCGGCGGGCAACTCGCTGGCGCTTTGCGCCGGGCTGCCGATGACGGCACAACCACAACAGACGATTGTGATAACAGCAGAAAATTTCACGCGCAGTTCTTACTTGACCATCTCTAGCGGTCTGATAGACATATTATGAGTTTGGCGATTTTATTTATCGCGCATAGCCTCGACCTGAATACAGGAACTTTATGAATCATTCAAGTCGTGTTTACGAGGACATCTTCGAGATGCTGCCGTCGGAGGAAAACCCGACGCCGCTCGTGCGTATTAACAAGTTAAATCCGAATCCCCATTTCACTCTCTACGCCAAACTGGAATGGCTCAACCCGTTTGGCTCGATCAAAGACCGCCCGGCTTGGAGCATGCTGCGTAAACTCGAAGAGGAAGGCAAAGTCGGGCCGGGACATAACCTCGTCGAACCGACTTCGGGCAACACGGGGTTATCCTTCGCCGCCATGGCCAGCGCGCGAGGCTATAAACTGCGCGCCATTGTGCCGGGCCAGATTCCGAAGGAAAAAAAGACATTGCTCAAGATCGCCGGGGCGGACCTGGAAGTGTTGAACGACGACGTTTGCCCCGCGCCCGGATTGGGGGATGGTTCCATTAACCGCGCCAAAAGCCATGCCAAAGCTTCGCCCGAGGAATACACTTTGCCCAACCAATACGAAAACGAAGCCAACGTGGACGCCCACTTCCGCACGACGGGGCCGGAAATCTGGAGGCAGACCGAAGGCAAGATCACCCATTTTTTCGGAGCATTGGGAACTTGCGGGACGATCACCGGCACCGGCCGTTTCCTCAAATCAAAAAATTCTGCGGTGCAGGTCGTCGCCATCGTTCCCAGTGAGGGCCACGATGTGCCGGGGCTGCGCAATATCTCGCAATTGCATATTTCCAAGCTGTTCGACTCTTCCGTCGTTGATGAAATCATGGAGATCGACTACAAATTGGCTTACCGGAGGGCTTTGGATTTAAGCCGCAAGGAAGGCTTGCTGGCGGGGCCGAGTTCGGGCCTTATTTTTGAGGGCGCGTCGGAAGTGGCGGCCAGGACCAAGTCCGGCTTGGGCGTGATGGTTTTTTGCGACAACGTTTTTAAATACCTTTCCAACATGCTGAAGCACCATCCCGAATTGGCCGCCGAAGGATTTGGCTTTTTTCCAACGCACTGATACAAAAAATAAAACAAATAAAGAACATACCATGAGCAACTACAGTCATCCCGAAGTGCTGGTGGACATCGCCTGGGCGAAGTCCAACCTCGGCAATCCCAAGGTCAAATTCGTCGAGATCGACGTGGACACCTCGTCCTACGACTCGGGGCATATTCCCGGCGCGATTGCCTTTAACTGGCGCACCCAGCTCCAGAACCAGGTCAGCCGCGACATCATCAGCAAGGACGCCTTTGAAAAACTGGTGGGCGGGGCAGGCATTGCTAACGGCGACACGGTGGTGCTTTACGGTGACAACAATAATTGGTTCGCCGCCTATGGTTTCTGGCTTTTCAAACTTTACGGCCACGAGAAAATTCACCTGCTCAACGGCGGCCGCGTCAAGTGGCTCAATGAACCCGATGCGCCTCTCACCAAAGACTTGCCCAAGGTCACTCCAGTCAAATACACCGCCGGCAATGAACACAAAGAATTCCGCGCGCTCTTGCCCGAAGTGCTGGAAGCCTCCTCGAAGAAGGACCGAAACCTGGTGGATGTGCGCAGCCCCGATGAATTCTCCGGCAAAATTATCGCGCCGCCGAACCTGCCCGAAACCGCGCAACGCGCCGGCCATATTCCGGGCGCGAAAAGCATCCCGTGGTCAACGGCGGTCAATCAGGACGGCACCTTTAAATCGGCGGATGACCTCGGGAAAATTTACCTGCAAGAAAAAGGGGTGGACGCCAAGAAGGCGAGCATTGCCTATTGCCGCATCGGCGAGCGTTCCAGCCACACCTGGTTTGTGCTCAAGTACCTGCTCGGCATCGCGGACGTCAAGAATTACGATGGGAGCTGGACTGAGTACGGCAATTTGATTGGCGCACCGATCGAGAACCCGACAGGAGGAAGTTCTGGGACCAAATAGAGCGAGCAAGGATTCTCAACGGGCGGTGCCATCGAAGGGGACCTGCCGCATGGCATTGCCGACTCGAATGTAATCAGGCAATTCGCCGTTCGCCACCGGTTGAATAGCGTTGACGGCAACTTTGGGAACCTTCCAATGCCAATGCTCAACATGACCATCCACGAAGGACAGATTGGCGCCTTGGTTGTGGCGGTTGGAGGGCATGTCCCACCATTCGCCATAATCATAATTGACCATGGGATAACCGAATTGATCGTCCAGTAACGTGTTTTCATTTTCGTCGATGAAAACAAAGAGCCGGGAGGGCGGCGGATTGGTGATTTGGGCAATTTTTTGAAAGCAAGGTTGAACTGCGTCCACCGCATACCCCGATTGCGGATCCACCAACATGCCAAGGCCATTGACGGACTGGCTCATATTGTAACTGCGAACCCGCGCCTGGGCGAGGGGATGGCCGAATGCGTCCTGGATGGTGGACATGTCGCTTGGGCAATGATAAATGCCGGGAGAAGTATCATAGGGATACAAGAGGCCGCTTTGCAGGCCCGCCGTATTGGTGTCGGTGCGGGCGTTGCCCTGGCACCACGAGTATTGGGTCATGTAGCCGCCGCCCAAGCCAATGGTGTCAACATAATCATTGGGACAAAGGACGCCGGCGTAGTCGTCCGAATACATCTGCCAGCAAAGTTCCAATTGCCGCAGATTGCTCATGCAATTGACGCTCCGCCCGCTTTCTTTGGCCTTGGCCAGCGACGGCAGGAGAAGCGCGGCCAAAATGGCAATGATGGCAATGACGACGAGCAATTCGATCAAAGTGAATGCTTTGGTCCAACCAAAACTTTCCTTCGACCTGTGCGTGGGACTTATTGGAATTGTTGCTGCGCGACTCATTGCTCCTACATTGGAGCGAATATTATGGAACAACCGGCCTGAAAAATCCAGCTTAATCGTCAAGTAAAGGTTGTCTCAAAATTGGACGCGTGACAGCCGCGCAAACCAATGTCTTAGTAGGTTAATAGGTCGAGCAAGTTAAGCCCGTTGTTACCCAACTGCCAATGGCTGCCTTGCCGCGTCACCAGCCTGCGGCACGGATTTTTGGCGTATTCCGCTTCGTTGACCGAGAGAAGCTGGTAGCGGGCGCTTCCTTTGATTTGCGCGGCGGCGCGGGGAACCAACTCGAAGGGCAGCCCGTTGAAATCGAGCGCGATCTCGTAACCGGCGATTTTATTTTTTGGAAGATTGGAGTCGTTTTTCACCAGCATGGAATAGCGTTTGACCCACGGAAAATTGGTTTTTCGCACCAGCACGCGGCAAAGTTCGGGCCGGTGTTGAATCCAATTCAAAAGGTTAAAACGGGCGCCTTCTTCATGCTCGGCCAGGAGAACGAGACGCGCGTCGATCCCGACCAGGTTCTGGCCATTCCAAATTCCGTGATCGTCATGTTCAGTCGGGTAATGTTTTTTAAACCAGGCGCTGAAATGTTCGTTGTAAAAAAGATTCAGCTCGAAATGGACGTGGGCGCGGTCCTTGGAAATTCTTTCACGGGTGTTGCTGGTCCGTCCCATCACGGCAATTTTTTCGCCCGTCTGCACAGCCTGGCCCGCTTTGAGGCCGCTTTGCAATTCCGCGAGATGGGCGTAGAGCGAATAGATTTCCAGGCGTCCGACATTATGCTGCAAAACGATGTAACGCCCGTAATTCGAGAGAGCCGGCTTGTCGCTCAGATAGGCTACGATGCCGTCGTCCGTGGCCAGGACGGGATCGGCCGGTTCGTCATGGCGGTCGCGTTGCACGCATTTGATATCGATCCCTTCGTGCATTTGCCAGCCTCCCGAACGCACGCACCCGTAAGTGCCGCTGGTCCAGGTTTTGCCCGTCGTCGGCGCGAAAAATTTGTCCTCGGCTCCTTTAACGAACAAGGCTTGATTGGCGGTCGGCAAATGAAACGGCTGCGCCCAACTCAGCCGGGAAAGCAAAAGGAAAAGCGCGCAAAGAAAAATTCTATTCACAAGGATGTGCCAAACTGCGGCGCGGTCTCAGAGCTTGTTGAGCTTGTTTGCTTTGGCAATGACGTTTTTTAATCCTCGCACAATGCGGACTCCTTCCGCGTGCGAGATGTCCGGCGTGAAGCGGAACAAGCCGTTTGAAATGCGGTCCCGAATCAAAACGGCGGACATCCAGGCGGATTCGCGCGGCTTGTTCGGGTTCGTGGGGGGGACGGACTCCGGGAAATTGGCGTCGTCGTCATTGTCGTCATCCTTCTTTTTCTTCGCTTTTGCCTGTTTGGTTCCCGGTTTGGGAAATTGCGCAAAGACCACGATGTGTTTGCCTTTGTGGGCCGTGGTGTACATCTCCAGCACGAGCGCGCCATGGTCGTTGAACAGCAGTTGAATGGAATAAGTGCCATCGGCCTCGCTGATGAGAGAGACGCGGCTCAAGTCCTCCTCGGTCAGAAAAGGTTCCCGTTCCACCGACATGGGGATCTTTTGCCGGGTGACCAGGACGGTGCCCGAGCTGGCTGGCGCGCGGTCTTCCAGATAAAGGCGGATGGTGGATTGCTCCTTTTTGTGCTCCTTTTGCGCGTCGGTTTCACTGGCGCACCCGCCGGCCAGGGCCAGACAGATTAATGTGAAATAGAGATTGAATGAACGGGGACAACTCTTCATAGTGCGGGATTAAGAGAATCAGTTTTTAAAACAAAGTAAAGATATATGGGCCAACAATCCAACAAAGTTCAAAAACGCCAACGGCGTGTTTCCTACCTCAAGCGCAAAAAAGAAGCAGTGAAGACGAAGAAAAAGGCGTAAAACTTATTCACCGCGGGTTCCGGGCGCTGTCAAGCAGAATAGCTTTCGCGGCCCGAAAAGTGCGCCAACGCCCCGTTTTCATTGCTTTTTATTTGAGCCGCCGGTTGTGAATAAAATCCCACCAGGGTGAATAACCCTGTGGACAAGATTTGCTGTTATTTCCGCCCCTCTTTGCTATCCTCTTTCCAGTTCATTGAAAGAGCTGGAAAGCCGGTGGCCGACGAAAGAAAGCGCCGTTTTCCAAGGATAATCCCAGGTGACTGGGGAAAGGTTGAGCCAGGCTGGTTGGCTCGGCCCCTCTAAGTTCGCTTCGCAAGAAGTGGAGACCGGAGGCAGGATTCACCAGTTCCTCTGGCAGCGTTCGCGCGCTGTCAGTATCGCGAAATAGGAACTGCGCGGCAAGGGGCGAAATCGAAGCCGCTCCAAGCCGAGTCAAGTACTTCAGGCTGGTTTCAAGCCTGGACGAATCGCAGTTACCCAGAGGGTAACGGTTGCTACTGTGCATCAGCACGGGGCGAGGGGCTTTGGCCGTTTTGCTTCGGCAAAAATCGGCCCATGGAAAAAACGCCGAAAGGCGGACAAAAGAAGCGCTCGCGCCGGGAAGAGACCAACAGCCAGGCACGGCTGTGCAAATCTTCCAAGCTGCTGGCGATGTTCCAAACAACACCGCTGGCTTGTGATTGAATGCAACCTGAGAGTTAAGAGGTCAGACCCGTGGTTCCGGGCCAACGCACCGCTCAAAAAGCAGTGGCCGTCCCGGAGCAAATGGTCCAGACGCGAAACAAAAGTCGCAAATGCGTCTTGACCTGGTTCGCCTGCCGGTGCCGCAAACGCCAGCCGAAGCGAGCCAAGAGGCCTCACTCAAAATTCAGCCGCCGCAAGGCGCTGAACGGCCCTGCTATGAGGCCGCAACTCCGCTTGCTGTGGAGAATGGCGTCGGGAAGCTGGCAGCCCCGCGAGGGTGCGCCCAATGTCAGCGTGGGAAAGAGAGCATGGCGAACTCCCAGCCCCCAATTTGCCTCCGTTCAGTCGCAAGACTGGACGGGGGCTTTTTGTTTGCATTTCCCCTTCCTAATCCTGCTCTTAATCGTAATTTTAATCGTAATCTTAATCTTAATCTTCTATAGAAATGTGAAGCCGATTTAATGAAAGCAAAATTGCTAAAAACCGAGTCCGACTATACGGCTGCGTTGGCGCGAGTTGAAAAACTCATGGACGCCGAGCCAAACACTCCACAGGGAGACGAGTTGGAAGTTCTTTCATTGTTGATTTACGATTACGAGGAAAAGGTATTTCCAATCGACAAGGTCCGAAGTGCCGGAAGCATTGCGTAGGTCCGCGCGAATATTGGCCGTTCGAGCGGGTGAGACAAAATTCTTCAATGCGATGCAAATGGCGGACCTCAACGGGAAAGCGGCGCTGACGCGCACGCACTCCAAAAGCTGCCGCTTCTTCGGCGACGCCAGTGTGCGCGAAGCGTCTTGGAGTGCGGAACGTCAGTTCCGCTGTGGCCCCCAAACAGGTCTCACGGCTATTGAAGAATTTTGTCTCACACCGCAGCCTGTCCTCCCTCAAAAAAGAACTTGCCCTGTTTGGCAAATTGCCCAAAAGTCTTCGTGGAATCGAATCGGTCATTAGTCGTTAGTCCAATTTCACAGTCCACAATTTTATGGCGCGCATTTTTAATAATATTGTCGAAACCGTCGGACGAACACCCCTTGTTCGCCTCAATAAAGTCACCGCGGGCCTGGATGCAACCATCCTGCTCAAGTGTGAGTTTTTTAATCCGCTTGGCAGCGTCAAAGACCGCATCGGCATGGCTATGATCGAGGACGCGGAACGGCGCGGCATTCTGCACGCCAATACGACCATCATTGAATCGACCAGCGGCAACACCGGCATCGCCCTCGCTTTCGTCGCCGCCGCCAAAGGCTACAAACTCATCTTGACGATGCCGGAGACGATGTCCCTCGAACGCCGCACCCTCCTGGCCATGCTCGGGGCCAAACTGGTTCTGACGCCCGGCACCGAAGGCATGAAAGGCGCCATCGCCCGCGCCGAGCAAATCGCCCGTGAGACTCCGAACTCCTGGATTCCGCAGCAATTCGAGAATCCCGCCAATCCCGAAATCCACCGCAAAACGACCGCCGAGGAAATTTGGGCGGACACCGATGGGAAGGTGGATATTTTGGTTTCTGCGGTCGGCACGGGGGGAACGATCACAGGATGTGTGGAAGTCATCAAGCCGCGCAAGCCCTCCTTTCAGGCCATTGCCGCCGAGCCTAAGGACTCGCCCGTCATTAGCCAATGCCTGGCGGGCCAGCCCCTCAAGCCAGGTCCCCACAAAATTCAGGGCACCGGCGCGGGTTTCATTCCCAAGAACCTGCATCTCAAAGACAGCAAAGGCAACCCGCAGATATGCGAATGCATCGAGGTGACCAATGATGAATCCTTCGCCATGGCGCGCCGCCTGGCCAAGGAAGAGGGGCTGCTCGTCGGCATTTCGACGGGCGCGAATGTCGCCGCCGCCATCCAGGTGGCCAAGCGCCCCGAGAACAAAGGCAAGATGATTGTGACCTTCGCCTGTTCCACTGGAGAGCGTTACTTGAGCACGCCGCTGGCTGCCGAAGCCAAGGCCGAAGTGGGCGGCTAAAACCGCGCCAAATGCCGCCCTTGGACAGCCCATTGGCCCCCGGCTTGGATTGTCCTGTAAAAAAAGGAGTTGCATTGCGTTCTTTTTCGTCTAAGTATTCACATGTTGAAGGTCTGACCGATAGAGCGCGACAAGGCCGAACGAGCGCCACGGTCCTCCAAATATTCTAAATTCACGCGAAATTGGTTTTTCGTGTAGTTCAGTCGAGAACCTTCAAACTTTGCACTAATAATCATTATGAGTAATGCGCCTAGCGCCACCACTGCCGACTACGGGGCCGGTTTTTTGGAAATTTCGGAAAAGGGATTCGGATTCCTTCGCACCCGCGAAAATAACTACCATCCCAAGCCGAGCGACATCTTTGTCACGCCCGACACGATCAAGCGCAATTTCTTGCGCGAAGGCTGCCTGGTTGCCGGCGAAACCCAGCCGCCTCATCGCGGCAACAGTCCCCAGCTCAAGACGGTGGACAAGGTCAACGATCAGCCCTTCGACGCCTACACCAAGGCCGTTCGTTTCGAGAACCTGACCACCATCGACCCGATCGAAAAAATCAATCTCGAAACCGCTCCCGATCTGCTCGAAACGCGGATCATTGATTTGGTCACGCCCATCGGCAAGGGCACCCGCGGGTTGATCGTCGCCCCTCCGCGCACCGGCAAGACCACCATCCTCAAGCAAATCGCCAATGCCGTCACCACCAACCACCCGGAAGTGTACGTCATGGTCCTTTTGATTGACGAACGGCCCGAGGAAGTGACCGATTTTCAACGCTCGGTCAAAGCAGAAGTCGTCGCCTCCTCCAACGACCAGGACCTCGAGACGCATGTGCGCCTTTCCCGTTTTATGATCGAACGCTGCCGCCGCATGGTCGAGAGCGGACGCGATGTTTTTGTCCTGCTTGACTCCATCACCCGCGTGGCCCGCGCTTACAACAGCGTGCATGGCGGCAGCGGCCGCACCATGACCGGCGGCGTCGATGCCCGCGCCCTCGAAATCCCGCGCAAAATGTTTGCCTCCGCCCGCAAGATTGAAGAGGGCGGTTCGCTGACCATTATCGCCACCGCGCTGGTCGATACCGGTTCGCGCATGGACGAATTGATTTTCCAGGAGTTCAAAGGCACCGGCAACATGGAATTGATTCTCGAACGCAAGCTGGCCGACCGCCGCCTTTTCCCGGCGCTGGACATCCCCAAGAGCGGCACGCGTAAAGAAGAAAAACTTTTCCCGCCCAAGAACATCGAGTCCATCCGCAAACTGCGCCGCATGATGGTGGATCTCAATCCCATCGAGGCCATGGAAACTCTCACCGCCGCCTTGAAAAAACACAAGACGAACGACGAGTTGCTGGCCAAGATTACCTAGCCTGGGTCCGCCTTACGGGATCTCGCGATGAAAGCCAAACCCGAGAAACTGCTGCATTCCCGGCCGCCCTTGGAAAGGATGCTGCGCATTCATCAGGCGATCCATGCCAAGAGCTATCCCAACGCGGTGACCCTCGCCCGCGAACTGGAAGTCAGCACCAAATCCATCCATCGCGATTTCGAGTTCATGCGCGACCGGCTGCAATTGCCTTTGGAGTACGACAATGATCACAAGGGTTATTATTACACCGAAGAGGTGACCAATTTCCCCACCTTGCAAATCACCGAGGGCGAATTGTTCGCCCTGCTCGTCGCGGAAAAAGCCCTGCAACAATATCGCGGCACCCCCTTCGAGCGTCCGCTGATCAGCGCCTTCAAGAAAATGGCGGCCGCCCTGCCGGACACTGTTTCGCTGAACATTGCCGAGTGGGAACGCACCATTTCCTTTCGCACCAGCGCCGAGCCGATTCTCAACCTGGAAATTTTCGACAAGCTGGCCAAGGCGACCGCGCAACGTCAACAATTGGAATTGACCTATCGCAAGCCGGGCCAGCGCGCGACCGAACTGCGCAAAATCGATCCGTACCACTTCGCCAATATCAACGGGGAATGGTTTCTTTTCGCCTGGTGCCATTTGCGCAAGGACATTCGCACTTTCATTCCGGCCCGCATCCAGGCCATCGACCTCACCGGCCAGACCTTTGCCCGCCCGCAAAAGTTTTCCCTCGAAAAAAGGCTGCGCGACAGTTTCGGCGTGCAAGCGGGGCAGGGGAGCTTCGAGGTCGTCCTCCGCTTCAACGAACTGGTGGCCGATTATATTCGTGAAAAAAAATGGCATGATTCGCAGCAGCTCAAGGAATTGCCGGACGGTGGATTGGAACTGCGCATGAAGCTTTCCAGCCTGGCCGAAATTGAGCGCTGGGTGCTGGGCTGGAGCGGCAACGCCCGCGTCCTCCAGCCGCCTGAATTGGCGGCCCGGGTGAAAAAAGCGGCGGAAGACATTTTGAAAAGCCCTTAGTTTCCAGGTTGCAGCGTGATGGACCCCGCGCTGGTGCCGCTGCCAAAACTCCCGCCGCCAACATTGGAATTTTGCAGGATCGCCGCTGTGCCTGTGGTCACGGCGCGGCCATGGCCGTTGCCGAAGGACACCTCGAGCAAGCCTGTTTTCGGATCAATGGAACCGCTCAATGAATTGGTCGAACCGGAGAGCACGGCGAGGGTGTTATTGCTCTTGACAGCAACATTAAAAACCAGCGGCTCGGATAAAGCGCCGCCGGAAATCACCAGCGACCCGGCAGACAGGATGACCGCCGGCTGGCCGCGTGGCGGATTGGTCCATCCCGAACCGATCACGCTGCCGGCGTTGGTGAAGCTGCCGGGTTTTAACCACCAAAGGGTTCCAGAAGGCCCGCCGTCGCCGAGGTTGAGCCAGCCCGCCACGAAGCCGGTGGCGCTGTAAAGGCTGGCGTAAATCGGGAAGTCGCCCGTCTCCGCCAGCGGCATCTTCTGCGTGAAAGCGGACCCATCGGCGACTTGGCCGTGAACAAAAACTTCGCCGGCCACATTGGTCAGCAAGGCGTAGCCGTAGCCGGGCGGAGAATCGACTGTCCCATCATTCGCCGGCGGAATGAGCAGCGTGGACTCGCCCGCTTTCAAAGTATTGCCCGCGCGTTCGGCGGTCAGGCTGGCTGTCCATGGGCCGCCATTGCTGCCGTAAATCGTCCCGGTAATTTCGGGGGAATTTAAAGTCAGGCTCATCGCCACCCAGCCTAGCGTCGCGGAACGCCGCACCCGGTTCGTGCTTTGGCCAAAGATATCAAAGCTGCCGGTGACGCTGTACTGAACTCCCTGGAGGACGAGCGCCCCGCTGTAACTGCCCAATTTTCCAACGGTCAAGCCTTTCAACAAGCCGGTGCTTTGTTCCGCCACGTTGCCGGCGCTGTAAAACAAACCGTTGTAAGTTCCCGTCTCTTCCAAAAAGAAATTCGTCACAAAATTGGCCTGCACCACCATGTTGGACTGCATGACAAACTTGAGCGGATTGTTGGTGGCGGTGATTGTTCCGCTCCAGTTCGAAAATAGATTTCCAGGGCGCGGATTCGCCCGGATGGCATACGTGTTGCCCACCACGAGATTGTTGCCGGCAAAAGCGGGCGCCACAGTGCCCTTGCCATTGGCCACCACCGTCACTTTGCTGTAGGTCAAATAAAACACATTCACCGCACGAACGCTGGAAAAGTTTCCCAATGGATCCACACTCCGCGCCTGAAAGACATTCAGGCCGGGTTGCAGGAGTACGGTCGCCATCCAGGCCAGGGATGGATATATTATTGACGCATCCTGCCATCCCGCGCCGTTGAGCTGGTATTGGACGGCTTGGAGTCCGATGGCGTCCGACGCCGTGCCGCGCAGCGTGAGCGCGGCATTGGTCACCGTCGCCGGAGCGGGCCGAATGGCGACGCTCCCGGCCGGTACTTCCAGGACAGCGTTGGAACTCGTGCTCGATCCGTAAACGTTGGAAACCACGACGTAATAAGTCCCCGCCTCCGCCAAAGTTTCCGGGCGAATGGTTAAGGTGTTATTCGTCGCACCCGGTATCGCGCCGCCGCTGGCGAGCGCATTGCTGTCCATCATCCATTGGTACATCAAGGGCGCGGAGCCAAGGGCCGTGACGGAGAACTTCGCGGTCCCGTTCGTCGCCCATTTTTGCGAAGCCGGTTGCGAAATGATGGTGGGCGCAAAACCACTCAGTTCAAAAATCTCCCCCGCGTTACTGGCTCCTCCGCTGGTTGTTGTGCCATAAAAATTTCCATCGCTGCCTTCGATGACCCCCGCTTGGGGATACGCTCCGTTAAAGCCTTGAAAAGAAGCAAGGTTCATGGGCGCGGCGGGCGGACTGCCCCGTCCTGCGCTGGCCGGATTAAGTTGAAAAACAACGCCAAGCCCATGCGCTCCGCCTTGCGAGGTCGTGCCATAAAGAAGGCCGTTGGCCGTCACAACCAGGGGTGAATTCGGGTTCGAGCCATTGGGCCCGTCAAAGGTCGTCACCGTGCTGAAGCGGCCTGAAGTCGTCAGCCGGAAGATCGTGCCCTCTTGCGACGGGCCTCCATCAAACGTGGCGCCGTAAAGATTATTGCTGCGGTCTTCGACCAGTTGGCCCGGAAACGCGCCATTGCCGCCGGAAAATGAAAATAAAGTGGTCAAGACGCCTCGGTAAGTGATTCGGAACACCGTGCCCAAACCGTTGCTGCCGCCGTATTGCGTCGTGCCATAAAGGTTGCCGTCCGATCCGCGGATCAAACCTGCGACGGGGTTTGCGCCATCCGTCCCGCTGAACGAATACAGATTGCTGATTGTTCCCGGCCCGCCCACTTGAAAGATCGTGCCCGCCCTATTTGAACCTCCGCCGAAAGTTGTGCCGTAAAAATACCCATTCGTTCCCTGCGCCAGCGGTCCGTCAGGTGTCGCGCCATTGGTGCCGTTGAAGACCGCCAGCAAGCTCAGGACGCCTGCCGGCGAAATTTTGAAAACGGTCCCATTGGTCCTAAACCCGCCGGAGGAAGCAGTTCCATACAAGTTGCCGCTTCGGTCTTCGATCAGCGGCGCGTAAGGTGCTGCGCCGTTTGCGCCGTTAAATTGAATGAGGGTGGTCAGCATCCCGGCGGGCGAAAGCTTGAAGACCGTGCCGTCGTTATTCGCGCCGCCCGTCGCGGTCGTGCCAAAGAAATTGCCGTTGGTGTCTTCGATCAAGCCCGCATTGGACGTCTCTCCGGCGGGAAACGAATAGAGCGCCGTCAAAGGCAGGGCGCCTTTCGCGCTCCAGGCCAGATTCACCGCCACGAGGATTGCTCCGAAAAGTTTGGCCAGATTCATGATAAAGTTTTTCCGGTTCCGCGATAAATGCATCGCGCGGTGCAAGTCTCGGCCACCACAATTTCGATCAGCAACGGGAGCTTGGGTTTCAATTGCCGCCAGAGCCACTGCGCGATGTTTTCGCTCGTCGGATTTTCCAATCCGGGAATTTCGTTCAGATAAAAATGATCGAGCTTTTCCCAGAGCGGACGAAAGGCCTCGCCGATTTCGGCGTAGTCCATCACCCAGCCCAGCTTGGGATCGCATTCGCCTTCGATGGCGATTTCGACTTTGAAACTATGCCCATGCAAGCGCCGGCATTTGTGCGTCTGCGGCAAATAGGGCAACAGATGCGCGGCCTCAAATTGAAATGTTTTTCGTAATTCCATTATGGCTTCTCCCAGTCAATCCATGTCACCAGGTCGCCCAGCGGCGGACGCCCGTCATGCCGCCAGCCCAGCGGCGGATTCTGCATTTCACCCAGCGGACAAATCCGGCGCGCGCCCCAATGCGCCAGGGTTTGAACCATCGCCAACGCCTGGTCGCGAGTGCCGGCCAGACCCACGGTTGAAACTTTGTCCTGCACTAATTCCGCCCCCCTCAAGGCGCACGTCAGATCGGGCACGCCTTTAACATAAATAAACCGGTTGGCACAGGAAGCCTGAAAGCGGGGATCGTTTTCCAGAATAACCGTCCAGGCAGTCGATGCAAGGCTGGTCCACATTTTGGTTTCGAGCGAGTGGGCCGCGCGCACTTCGTAGAAGGAACGCCGGACGGCAATCGCCGCCGCTTCCTGCGTCGGCAAAGTCCCGCGCGGGTGCGTTTTTTCGACGGCGTCCAGCCGCCCCGCCAGCATCGCGGCAAAAGCCTCGGCCGTGATCTTCCCCGAATCTTCGACGTAAATCACATGCGGGGAAAGACAGCCGCGCTGATTCCAGGCCGTCACGTCGGTCGCGGCTTTATGCGCGACTTCCTCGGCGTTTTGGTCGAGCGCTTCGCGAGTGATGTAACCAAAACTGACCCGTGTTCCGTAACCCACCAACCGCGCCGTGCGCGGAATTTTCCGGCTGATCGAGGCCAGCATTTCGTCGCTGCCCGTCGCGGAGATGCAATCCGCCTCGGCAAACAGGGCGTCTTCCAACGGTTCATTGCCGCCTTTCCATTCGGCCACTTCCAGGCACGAGCCGAGCTTGTGGTCCGCCTCGTAGAGGGAATGCGCGAACAGGCGCGGGATGAAGGCTGCGCCGGAGGCGCATTTGACAAACTGCGCTGAACGGGTCAGCAACCCGAGCACTATACCCAGCAGCGCCGGATTGGGAATGTTGCCCGGCGCAATTTGCGCCAGCAAAATCGGGCCGCGCGCCAGCGCCGTCCGTTTGCCCATCAATTGGCGTTCGTCCGCTTGAAACGAATCCAGGCGCTGCGGATGACCCAGTTCCTGGCGAAGAAACGCGTCCAAATTTTCCGCAGTCAATTGCTTAAAAAACGAATCCAGGCCGGCGGCCAGCACCGGTGCGGAAAAGCCGGTCGCGGCCGGCCCCAATTCCATGACCCGCTTGCGAAAAGGAAAATCGGCGGAAAGCCATTCCCGCGCGACCACGTCAATAATACCAATAATTTCGGCCGTCTTGCGGCCTTCCAGATAGCGCTGCCGATTGCGTTTCAGGGTTTGGCACGCCTCGGTAATCAGGCCGGCCGTCAGCTCCGCCTCGGCGGGCAAGTCAGCCGGGAAATAATTGGGAGGTTCCATGGGTTCTTTCACGTCGCAGCCATCAGCGAGCAGCCGCGCGGCTCGGCCCAGGCGGGGCGGCCCAGCAATTCGAATCCGCCTTCGCGCTGAATGGCCAGGTCTTCGGTTTGGAGAGCCGCCACGGAATAAAGATTCGCCAGATCGAAAATGCGCAGCAGTCCTGTTTCGCCTGCGGCGGCCACTGCGCCGGTTTCGGGCGAAATGATCCGGGTGCGAACCCAGGGCGGGAATTGGAAGAGGCCGGTTCCGATATCATAAGCCTGTGAACTCAATTCGCTCATGCCGTATTCGGTGACAATTTGCCTGCCGGCCAGCCCGAGATGTTTGGTGATCAGCCGCCGCAGTTCTATTTTAGCCACCACTCTCGAACGTCCTTTATAACCACCGGTTTCCATGGCCCATGACCTGGGGGGCAGGCGAAGGCGAATCTTTCCCTCAGCCAAGTGATCCAGCAAGTGAACGAATGAAAAAGTGGTGCCCAGCAGCCCCACCGGTCGGTCGTTCGAAATGGCCATTTTGAGGCTGGAGGTTAGCCTGGCAAAATCCAGGCTCCACGCCCCGTCACTTTCCAGCCCACCCGCGTAAAACGAATCAATCTCGCCGAGTCGTTGGCGGATGGTTTCAAACATGTGGACCAGCGAAGAGTGAGGCGCGGCCGCTGGCAACGGAGTTAAAAAAATGAAAAAAGAGGGTGAGAAGGCCAAATTCCATTTAATCCCCGCGAGGACCGAAGTTTCATAAAGCGCCATCGACGCGCCACTATGGAAATGGCGGCTCGGCGCGTGGCCCGTCGTGCCGCTGGAATGAAAGACACGGCTGCGCTCATTTTCCGGCAGGCTCGAAACCAGATGCTCCTTGAAAGCAGACGTGGGCAATGTGGGAATTTGGGTCCAATGTTGAATGGCGTTCGGCGCCACACCCCGCGCCGCGCAAAATTCGCCATAAATGGGCGCCCCCGCAAACTGGACGGCAAAAATCTCCAACGCCAGCCGGTTGAAATGCTCCTCCTCCGCCTCGCACGGAGCGAGCCTCATCAGAGCGCGCACCCGGACGTCCAGACTGGGCAAGGTTGAGGTCAATTGGCGTTGGTCTTCCATATCGGACAGTCCGAATTTATTCCGCTCAGTGTGCAACCGAAGCCGTCTCCGGTCAAAGAAGGAATCCTGAGAGGCAAAAAGATGGGGCCAAGAAGATGGGGAACAGAATTTTTTTGCCCCCATTTTTTCGCCTTTGCCACCAAAGCAAGCTCGTTGGGATTCACTTTAATTTGGTTTAATCTGGTCAAATCGCCCACGGGGTACTTACATGAAAGTACATAAAAACGGGGTCGCGTTGTAGTGTTGAGCCTATGGCTCAACCTATCGAGGCACAGCCTCGACACTACAACAAACTCGTGGTCTCCGGCGGGTGCGTTGTTCCATCCGGTCGCGCTTGGCCGTTTGCACGTTTTTTCATCATCAATTCCCATCATCTTCCCATTCTATCCCAAAACCAGAAACCTCTGCCGCTCACCGTGCGCGCTATTTTTCAAACGGTTGCGAGGGTGCCTGTCAAGAAGAGACGCGCATGGTGCGCAGTTTTTAGCCCGGGCCGCGCCTATTTCCCTGATTTCGAGGCGGAGCTGGCGCGCGGAGCGGCCAAAGCCATGCGG
>DASRLE010000200.1:0-8067 GCA_035648615.1 Saccharimonadales bacterium (SeqCode)
ACCGAGAAAGCGCCGTTTCAGTTCGGGTTCGGGACCAAGGGGCTCGATCTCGCCGGGGCCGCCATAAACGAACCCACCGTAAGCTCCGCCGTTGCGGACGCGATTGCCGGCTTCAGGCAGCGGAACAAGGTTTTCGTTGATCTCACGCCAACGGGCGCGGAGGTCTTCGTCCACACCAAGGATTTCCGACGCGCGAATGGCCAGCGGAAAAATCAGACGCATGGCCGCGACCTCGTAGCGTGAGTCTGACGAACCCCATTGCGATTCGCCATTATTAACATGGTGGATGTGGTATTTGCCGCCGGCTTCTTTGGTGAAGTTGGGAAAATTGCGATAGAACTCCGCCGAACCTTTAATCATCGGGTAAGCGCGATCGCGCAGCCAATGGGTGTCCATGGTGAATTGATAGCGCTGCCAGTAAAGATTCGCGATGGCCGCGCCCGGGCCAAGGATATGGGTGGTGTGGCCAAAAATTCCGAGTTCTTTGTGGCCCACAATATAATGGCCGTGGTCCCATTGGCCGTCGGCCAGAAAATTCCATCGGCTGTTGTGGCGATTTTTCGTCTCGGCGAACCACTGAAATTTTGGCGACCGTTGCTCGAACGGTTTGCGGACGAGCATCAGGTCGCGCAATTCAGAGGCGATGTCGCCGGGTAATTTTTCCGGGCCGTTGAAGAAAGTGGTTTCGGGAATCCAGATTCCCTTCGATCCCCACTGCTGTTCGGCGGCGAGCGCGCAGGCATCGAACATGCCGCTGTAAAGCGAGAAGAGCGGCGAGAGAAGTTCGAGGCGGTTGGCGGGCATGAGGTTGTCGTAATAGGCGCGGGTGTTGGCCCACCAGTATTGCGAACCCCACCGGCTCAGATCGCCCGTCGTGCGCCAGAGCATTCCGCCGAAGCGGGGCGGATACGCGCCGCGCGAACTGGCCCCCATAAGGTAGAGGAAATAAGTGTAGTTCTGCTCCACGAAATCGGCCTGGCCACCGGCGCTGTGCAAGTGAACAAAGCCTTTGCTCCAGAAATTGGCCCACCATTGCGCCGTCTCGGTTTGCAAATTTTTGAACCCTTTCGCTTCGGCCGCCAGCAGCTCGGTCGTGGCCAGCGCGCCGGCGTCTTGGGCGGCGTCAAAGGTTGCGGCGCTGGCCATCAGGATTGTGAATAGGCCCTTTCCTGGTTCGACCGAGAGTTGAACCGTCGTCTCGTTCAGGTATCGCGCTTTGGATTTGCGGCCCGCCACGCTGATGGCCACGGCTGAAGAGTCGTGAAATTGGTTTTCGCGAAAATCCTGCATAAGCAGAATTCGCCCCTCGCGAATATCCAGCTTCGAGGCGGCGGTTTGTTCCGCCGTCTGGATCTTTACCGTGTGGTTGGTCGCAAGGCTGTAATTTTTGCCTTTGAATCGCTGGAGCGCGAAACGCAACATCCGCAAATCGATGTTGATCGCGGCGGGTTGCGTCCGCTGATCGTCGATTTCGACTGCCATGACATCGCGTTGCGGCCAGGCCAGCGCGCGCGCCGTGACCCCTTTCCCTTGCGCCGTCATCATGGCGTCGTAAAGCGACAGATGTTGATGAAAATCCTTTCCGCTGAACACATCCTCCCCTGCGTCAACAAGATTGATGTCCACGTAACCGCAGCCGCTGGCGTAATCGCTGTCGGCCTGCGGGAAACTGGCCGTCGTGCTGTCCTCGGCAAAAACATCGACGCGATTGATCTGAAATTTGAGCGCGGACGGTGTTGTCCAAACCAGGCTGCCCATGCGGCCGTTGCCCACGGGCATCCCTTCCTCACTGCGCGAGGCCGGTTCGGCGTAATCCAAATCCGCGCGGGAAATCAGCGCGGGATAATTCACCTCCACGAGCGCCGCGCGCGCGTGAGGCAAGGCCGCCCACCCCAGGACAATCCCGAGGCGAAAAAGTGCTTTCAGAGTATTCATTTGACTCCGTTCACTCGCCACCGTCGCGCATAGGCGGAGGTTTGGCCGGCTCAAGCAGGCGGGCTTGCTTGAGCAGGCGGCAGAAATCTTTTTTGCTGGTGACGTGCTTTGTGCCGGCTTTGCTGGCGAGGCTGGCCAGGGATTTATATTCCACTTCCAGCCGTTCCAACCGCACGATGCGAATGTATTCCTTGCCTTGTTTCCAGACCTGGCCTTGGGACAATTTCATAGGCCGACGATACCCGGTAGAGTCTGAACGTGCAATTGCCGCCTAATCGTGTCACGCTGCGCCATGCCATTTCGCGCGCTCGGGCTTGATCCAAAAATTTTGCAGGCAGTCCAGGAAGCCGGTTACACCGAACCGACGCCAATCCAAGTGGCGGTGATTCCACAAATACTGGCGGGCCACGATGTCATCGGCATCGCGCAAACCGGCACCGGCAAAACAGCGGCGTTCGCCCTGCCCCTGCTCACCAAACTCGTTGCGCAACCGCCGGGTCCGCGCCGCGGCACTCGAGTGCTGGTGGTGGCGCCGACCCGGGAACTGGCCTTGCAGATTGATGAAAATTTTCGGATCTATGCCAGGAACATGCCCCTGACGGTCGCGACGGTTTTTGGCGGGGTGGGAGAACAGCCGCAAATCCGGGCGTTGCGTTCCGGAACGGATGTGATCATCGCCTGCCCTGGGCGGTTGCTCGACCTGATGGGCCGGCGCAATGGCGATTTTTCCGGCCTGCAATTTCTGGTGCTCGACGAAGCGGACCGAATGCTGGACATGGGTTTTCTTCCATCCATCCGCCAGATCGTCCGCCAGTTGCCCTCGAAAAGGCAGACGCTTCTTTTTTCCGCGACGCTTTCCAAGGAGATCGAATCCCTCACCCACGAATTTCAACGCGCGCCCAAACTGGTGCAAATTGGCCGCCGCTCCAACCCGGCCGAAACGGTCACGCAATTGGTTTACGAAGTGCCGAAGCATTTAAAGCCAGCGTTGCTGCTGCACCTGCTGCAAGATCCGCTCATGAACATGGTGCTGGTCTTCTCCCGGATGAAGCATGGGGCGGATCGCATTGCCCGCAATCTGGAGCAAAAGGGAATTCCCACCGCGACGTTGCACTCCAATCGCTCGCAGAACCAGCGCCTGAAGGCGCTGAAGGATTTCAAATCGGGCGCCGTGCGCGTCTTGGTGGCGACTGACATCGCGGCGCGCGGCATTGACGTGGATGGAATTTCTCACGTCGTGAATTACGATTTCCCGATGCACTCGGAAGATTACGTCCATCGCATCGGGCGCACGGGCCGGGCGCATGCCGTGGGCGACGCCATCAGTTTTGTCACGCCCGAAGACCATGGCGAATTGCGCTTGCTGGAGCGCTTCATCGGGCGCGGCATCGTGCGCAAGCGCGCCGAGAGATTCAATTACGCCGCGGCTGGTCCGGCGCAACTGGAAGGCAGCCGCGGCGAGCGCCCGCAACAAAGGCCCCACGTCTATTCCCGAGGGGGTCCGCAAGGCCAGCGACGGCATCGTGGCCGGCGTTAAATGCCCACGTTCAACCTTGGTTTTATCGGCCCGTCCAAACGGGCGCCAGCCAGGCGATGGGATGGGTGGGGTCCGCTCCAGCGGCGTCGCCGCCCCCGGCATTCCATATTCTCACGAAAAAATATTTGTTGGTCGCATCCTGAAGAGTCGGGCGCCACGTCACAGCGTAAGCGGGAGCAGGACTGTAGGACTGCGCTTCCACACCGCCGTCCTTCACAATATCGATTTTGGTGATTTTGTCGCGGGGGTTGCCGGTGTCTGGGTCGCTGATCGAGATGTCAAACCTAAAACTTTGGGGGCGGTCGAGCGTGGACCCCATGATGGCGCCGTTGACGGTGTATTGGCATTGGATGCTCTGGTCGAGTGAAGCGTAGGTGCGCCGGTTTTTCATGGCGTCGAGGATGGCGCCTTGCGTCTTGTTGGTCGCCAGGACAAAGGTGCGGGAAGTGTGATGAGTAATACCCCAGAAGCCGTGATTATCATTGCCGCAGACGGGCGATACTTTCCAACCTTTGTCCAAAGCGTTGATGAAGGCCGCATAGTGGATCTTTTTGTTGGAGTTGATAACTTCGAGCATGGTGATGATGTCAGTGACCTCGGGATCGCGGTAATCCCAATCGTTATATTGATGCGGGCCAGGATGATTGAAGCTGGCCACGACGGGGCCGTCGCCCGCAGGCGGGACTGTTTTAAGCCATTGGTAAAGATAGGGAAGGTCGATGCCCGGGGCCAGGGCATTGAGATATTCCGCGCTATTAATGACGTTGAGATGGCCGACACCCTTGGGACCGTTATTTTCAGAATGTTCGTAGCCTGCAATGGCCACGAAATTGCCATCGGTCGCCGCAACGGCCGCGCGATGAGTGGCTACCCAGGCGGCATTGGTGGGGTTCGTGGGTTGAAAGGGGGCTTCTTGGGAATGGTCGGTCGTGATGTAGAAATCATAGCCATTGGCTTTGGCCAAAGCGTAGTGAGCGGCCGGAGGGCCTTGGAATTTCTCCCAGTCTGCCTTCAAGGCTTTGTTGGTTCCGTATTGGGTTGAGCCGATATGAATCAATTTCTTCGAGGGGTCGGGAACATATTGATCTCCGTGCGAAGCCGTATAAATGGTATGCGCGTGAGTGTTGCCGGCGTAAATGTGATAGGAGGGAGGTGGCGCGTTCGTTTGCTGGGCAGCAAGGCGGACGCCGCCCTGTAAAAGAAGGAGCAAGCAAATTGGAATTGTTATACGGTTCATCGGATTTCTGTTCGTAAGCATAAAGTGACCAAGCCATCGTCAAGGACTTCGCTTTCACAACGTTGCCTTGTCTCAGACGCTGATTCAGGTTTGAATTACAAGAACATCTGACAGCCGCTCATGTCATCGTTCGTTCGCCAAGCTAAGCCGGAGGACGCGCCGCGGGTGATTGAAATTCTCCGCGAGGCGGCTCGCTGGCTGGAAGAAAGTGGCAGGCTAATGTGGCGGGAGGGTGAGTTGGCCTCGAGTCGTATTACCGCCGAGGTTGAGGCCGGCCTGTTTTACGTCGCCGAGTCCGGTGGCGAAACGGCAGGCACGATAAAGTTTCAGCTTGAGGACTTATCGTTCTGGCCGGACGTTCCGCCGGGGGAATCTGCATTCATTCACCGGTTGGCGGTCAGAAGGCGGTTTGCCGGGAGGGGAGTTTCTGCGGTGCTTTTGCAATGGGCGGTGGGGCGGACTGCATCCCTGAGACGGCGCTTTCTTCGGCTCGATTGCGAAGCGTCCCGGCCACGGTTAAGGACGGTCTATGAGAATTTTGGATTCAAGCATCACAGCGATAGGCAGGTGGGACCGTATTTTGTGGCGCGATATGAATATGATGTTACAAAGCTTTAAATTGAATTGGGCGCTGATCTTCCTTGCTTGCGGTGCCCTTTCGGCGGCCGCCGCTGGCTCGCCGGCGGAAAAGCAGTTTGTTCTGGGAGGTGGATCGGAAAGTTTGGTCCTCAACTCCGATGGCGCCCTCTTGCGCTGGGAGGACCGGACGACGGCGAACACAACGGGCTTTCCTTCGGCGGGAGAGATTCACTATGCGAACAGAATTCTCAAATTGGCCGCGCCCGCCGCTGTTTCGCGCGAAGCGAGCAGCCTTTCTTTCCGCTATCGCTGGCCGCAAGAGACGAATCTCGAAGTTATCCTGCGGCATCGTTTAACTGAGCAAAGCGGGACTTGGAATTGGACGCGCGAGTTACAAGTTAAAAGCCAGGGCAAGTTGAAATCCGACTTGACAGTCTTTCTCGAATCAGGCGCGCCGCCATTGCCCTCCGACACCTGGCTGCCGCTGATTAACGGGGTTGGGGCGCTGCTCGGCGCCAACCAGACCGCCGCGTATCGGCTGGCCGGCGCGTTGCCCGAGCGTGGCCTTTCGCTCGCATTGCCGATGTTAAGCGTCCCGAAACCGCAGGCGTCTCCTCGCTCGCCTTCAGGGCAGTTGATGATTGCGACCGATCCCTATTTTTCGACGCTTTTCACTCCGACAATGCTTGGCTGGACTTACCTGGCGCAAGCCGGACTCGAAAACGGGTGCGAGAGGAGAACCATTGTTGTCAGTAGTCATGCGGGTTCAATCGAGCAATCGCTCGATTGCTTCTTTCGCACGGTTTTGGCCGATATTCCGCCGGGGCCGCAATGGCTCCATGACATCGCGTTGGTGGACTACGACTATATGAGCGATGGGGGCCAGGGCTGGTTTCGCGACATTGACGCGCTCGCCGCCGCCGTCCCGAAAGCAGACCGGGGCAAAGTCCTTTTCTGCCTGCACGGCTGGTATGATTTCCTGGGACGCTATTGCTTCGATGACAAAACAGGCAAATTCGACCAGGAGTGGACGGTATTTTCCAGTTATGAAGCGGCGCAGAAAGCGCCCGCTTTCGGAATGATCGGGGGTGACCGGGTGCAAGTGGGCTTTGCCAACTGCAAGCCGCTCAAAATGTCTTTGCAGGAAGTTCATGCCCGGCTGAAGTACGCCCGCTCACGGGGTTTTCGGGTGGGCATCTACTATGCCGATGGCATGGTGGGTGGAGACGGCCTGCCAGGTTTCGACCCGAGTTGCGTGTTGGAGTGGGGTGGCTGGCCGGGAGCGGACGTTAAGGGCCGGAGTTATGTGCAAAATCCGCTTCAGCCCAAGGTGCGCGCCTTCTACCTGGATTACGCCAAAGCGATGCTGGCCGAATTTGGACCGGACATCGACATGCTGAATTGGGATGAAACCTTTCACATCCCCGTGGGGCGGCTGGGGAACGAGGCCGCGCCGGGCTATGCCGACCGCGCCGTCATGCGGCTGGCGCACGACATTACAGGACTGGTTGACGATTATAACCGAACGCACCAGCGGCAAATCGCTTTTCTGACCTCCGATTGCCTTGGGGCGGTTTACGGCCCGGCCAGCAAGGCTCCTTACGCCCTGATGGCGCACGGAACCTATCAAGATAGTTGGTGCCAGCCAAAGGCATGGTCCTACGGCGTCTTTCCAAATTATCGCAATGTGCTGTGGTCTCTTTGCTGGTGGCCAGTGACCAAGTGGTCCTGGATCGATTTTGGCGTTCGCAACTACCAGGCCCCAGTCTCGCTCTCCAATGGCTGGGGCGATGACAAAGGATTTTCCGAACTGACCGGCGAACAACGCGCTCGCGCCATGGCCCTCTTTAACTGGAGAAAAGACAAACCGACCAAGCTAAAATGGTTCGATCAATTGCCCGCTTACCCAAAATAAAATTCACGCAAACGCCCGCCAAGTCACTCATAAGAAATACCGGCGATTTCCAACTCCTTCTCTCCCGAGGGAAATTTAAATCGCACCCGTTGCCCCAGTTTTGTATTCAACAACGCCTTGGCAATAGGTGAAATCCAACTGACCCAGTCTTGGTCCAGGTCCGTCTCGTCCACTCCAACAATCCGGTAAGTGGAAACGCCGCCGTTGCGTTCCCGGACCGTGACTGTCGCGCCAAAAAGGACTCGATCCGGCGCGCCGGTCGGCGGATTGACCACCTCGGCTGATTCCAAATTTTGACGCAAAAGATAAATCCTTTGATCCAACAGCGGGAGTTGGGCGGTCTTCTCTTCACTCGGACCGCCCAGCAGCCGCAGGCGTTCCTCCGCCAGATTTTCCAGTTCTGCGCGCATGCGGTGCGCCCCTTGCGGGGTCATGTAATTTTTCGCCCCGGGCGGCAACGAGGCCGATGGCCTCGGCAGCGCGACCCGTTCGGGAGCGTCGTCCAACTCTCGCGTAAACGCCTTGCTCATATTCTGAATGCTTAGAGAAGCTTCACTCCCGACTTCTCAGCCGCCGTTCTTAAAGCGGCATCACGGGAGCCAAGAGGAAGCGATTTTCGTCGGTCCTCAGAGCAAATCCACCACAAACGGGTTCATCAGCACCGGTTTTCTTCCACAAACGACTTAAACTCCTTCCAGGAGACCGCTCGTTTGCCCGCATTAAAGGCGGCAATTTCTTTTTGGAGGGCTTCGAGCCCTTCAGCCGCGCGCCGAATCTCCGCCAAGTTGGCGCCGCCTTCGGAAATCAGCCGCGCCACAGGTTTTTCGTGGCGGGTGATAATAATCTCCTCGCCCCCAATTACGC
>DASRLE010000201.1:0-17631 GCA_035648615.1 Saccharimonadales bacterium (SeqCode)
CGTCTTTCGTGTTCGGCGCGAAGCATCGGCGTTACATCTGCCTACATTCCAAACCTTACAGTCTGGTTTTCCCGGCCGCTCTGACCTTGGCCCATCTGGCGCGGGCCGCCGCTGCGAGTTTGGCCCTCACCGCCGGACTGCTGCGGCGATCCTTCTTTTTGGCAACCTTGGGTGTTGCCGTCGTGCCTTTCACCCTGGCCCACCTGGCTTTTGTGGCAGCAATAATGGCCGCTCTTCCAGCCGCGCTCAATCGCCTCTTGCCCTTCCTGGCCGGCTTGGAAGCCGCCTTCTCTTTAATCTTGGCCCAGCGGACTTTCTGGGCCGCCGCCATTCTTGCCCGGACGGCAGCGGATCGGCGACGCTTCCTTGGGGTATCATCGGGGAAGGGGGATGGAACTTCACCGCCGTCACCAGCGATCGATTCGATCTCGCCTTGGAGCGTCTCGATTTGTTCTTTAATCGCAATAATGCGGTTAAGTTGACTTGTCGTTAAATCATGGAGATTTGTCATCGGAGAGTGGGAACGCAAGTGTGGCTGTAGAATCAACCACGGAGAACTACAGTTCGATCACCATCCCCGGATCAAAGCCCTTGCACGGTTCGTTGGGGTAACCACGTTGATTTGTCACGACACGGGTTAAACCGATTCGATGGTCGACGTTGTAGTGAGTGTGGCCGTGGATCCACAGGGGGATTCCACTCTCCCCAATAAGCGCGTTGAAATCGGATGCGAACGCCGGACTCAACGGACTCGTCGAATGATACGGCGCCTCAGATTGAGGACTTGGCGCATGGTGGGTGACCACAACTGTTCGAGCGGGATCATGCCGCGCCAGTTCGTCTTTCAGCCACGCGACGGACTCTTGATGAATTCTTACGGTGTCACGCGCGCGAAGAACGCGATTTTCTGGGCCGAATCGAATGATTCGATAATCATTCATTACGTCTTCCGCCGTCTGCATGGAGGATTCCGGCTTGCATCTCAGCGCAAAATCTGTCCAGAGGGTGCAGCCAAGAAACGTGAAGCCTCCAAACTCAATGGCCTTATTTTCGAGCAGCTGGATGTGACTGCCCCTGGTTTCATCTTCCAACCGCTCCGTCAATTCCGGAAGTGCGTGCCGGTAAAATTCGTGATTCCCAAGCACATAAATCATGGGCTTGTCACCAAAATGGCTTTTGGCCCATTCCAATCCCTTGCTCCCCAGGTGGATGTCCCCCGCAAGCACCACAACGTCCGCCTCGGTCGTTGGAACGGTCACCGGGCCAAATTCTAAATGAAGATCAGCCAGAATGTGCAAACGCATACATGTATTTCAAATTGGCGGCTGCACCGCAGCCCTTGAGCCGTTCCTGTTAAGGAACAGCACGTCTGTAGTCGTTTTGTCGATGACCATGGCGTTACCCTCCATATCCCCCGACCGCTCGCAACACTTTGTTCGCCTCTCCTGCCCGCAAACAGTCCAAGGGCCTTTTTCCTCCGAGGAAACCCTGGTTCGAAAGGAAAAAGAGTATTCGTCCAAAGTCACCCAGCCGACAACCCGCACTCAGGATTTTGAGAGCCTCTTCCAAGCCGTCCAGCAACTCGCGGTCTTTGAATTGCCACACGGGAAAACGCGCCGCGTTCGGCCGTCCGTCATTCCAGGCAATGATCTGTCCCCTGTGATACAATTTCAAAATGGCCGCCGTGGAGATGCCCAGCTCTCCCGCCGCCTCCTCCGCTGACAGGCTTCCCCACCTGCTTCCATCAGCTTTCGGCGCGCGGTAATTCCCCTGGCCATGGCCTTGGCCAACCGATTATCAGCCTCGGGAATTGCCTCACGCTTTTTTATTTTCACCATAGCCATACGACGAGGGAATACAGGCCACCCAGCAAGATTGCCCACCCGGCCAGACCGATGGCATAGCCTTCCCAGGTTGTGCCCCAAAAGCGCCAATAGTCCATCGAATGAACAGCCCAATATCGAAACAGGTGGGGATCGAAATGGGCGATAACCCGCACCAACAAAATAAACGGCAAGAGGACAACAATTTTCATGCGTCAAGAAGGCTCCCCCGATTCCATCTCGTAGAGCATTCGGCGCACTTGCTCCTCCGTCATCCGGTTCAATCTCCGCCGCAGGGCTTCGGCAATGCTCTCTCCGCGGTTCCGCTGTATTTTGCCAGCGTCCAAAAGAGCTGCCAGCCGGTGCAAGGCGCCAGACCGAAAGTCCTCTTCCGGGTCCGTGCCTGATTCAGGTTCAAGAAATGAACCGGTGACACCACTCGGGCCCCAGCCGAGATCCTCGTCGATCTCCGCCCCGCTCTGGCGATCAAACTCCCAAGCGCCGCAAATAATGCGATCTGCCGTGAGCTGTGTTACCTTCAACCGCATCGGTTTTGGAATTCCCCCGAACCAGCGCAAGACAAAATCCCCAACTGCTATTTCTGCAAGTTTTTTGCTCATAATTCTTTCCCGATGCCGGATGACTGTTCAACCGCCGTGACGGCTACGGAGCGCCCCTTCGGCGCTCGTCGCGAGACGACCTTGCCGGGCGGCTTTTTCACCCTGCCCGATTTTGGTTTGTGGAATCGCATCATAGCTTCTCCGGTTGGCATCTCGTCCACAACGCAGCGAGGATTCTCCACGGCCTCCGTGCTTTTTGCAAAACGTCCGAACAACCGCCGCCGCGCATCGGCAAGAACTTCCGGCGCAGAAATGTGGCATGGCCAAAACAGTCCCACGACTTCGCCCGCCTGGCGCAAATGGATGGCCGAACTATCCCTGTGCCTCGTGAACCTTGCCGAATCCAACGGTCGGACGATGTGGTCATACAAGATCGCCGGGACGGCGGCGCCGTGACTGAACCAAACATAGTCCAGCAATCCGACGCGGTGGTAAAACACAGGACGCACAGGGCGACCCCGGCCTTTGGAGGTTTCGGCGGTGAAAACCTCATCTTTCTTCGTCGGCCTGAGACCCCTGGGCGGGTGTCCCAACACCTGAACGACCGCTCCGGACAGGTTGCGCCCGCTCCCCCAGGCTGGGTTGTCCCACAAGTCCACAGAGTAGGCTGGCCGATTTTGCCAACGGCCCAGGCTGCAACGCAATCGAACCCGCTTTCTCTTCAGGGGCCCAGAATTCATGGGGAGAAAGAGGTCCTCGTCCTCCCGATGGATCCGCGTCCACCAGACCGCGTCCCGCAGGACCCGGGGCATTGGCATCGAACCGGGTTTCCAAAATGGACTCGGATCGTTCTCGTAGAGCACGTAGAAATTCTCTCCCGCAGCGCGCGCTGCTTGCGTGAGCTTCTCTCCGTCCAACGTCAGGTCCAGGTCTGCCTGTTTGAGCAGCCGACCGTGGATGTTGCAAACCTGCGCATTGAACACAACAAAGTGGCTGCGGTGCCGCTTGCAATAGCCGCTTTTTGAATTCGCGATCAAGCGTCCTTCGGCAAAACCATGTTCCTGAAGGACGGCTATGATTTGGTTGTAGTGCATGGTTTACGTGCGGACCAAATTATTCCTCAAGCTGGGCCTCTAAATCTGGCAAATAGCGCCGTCACTGTGCTTGGTTCTTGACGTCAAAGCCAGAAATGTCCAATCCATTGGACGGCCTTTCTTTCCAAAAACTCAATTTCCGGGGCGTTTTGCGCCCTTCACGCGCCGGCAATTCACCAGGATCCGCTCCGGAACGGATTTGGCCGTTGAAATCGTCAGTACATGAATAGGTGTGGAGACCCTGGTCTTCAGGTCACTCATGTCCGACGCCCCCTCTTCGGCGATGACGACGTGCTTGAACCCGGCACAGCGCAACAGATCCTCGCGAACCTCTGGCACGCAGGACCACACGCGGTTAAAAAACAAACGCGGCGCCCCCGAAGTCAGCACCCTCGGCCATATTCTATGAGTGAGTCGGCGGACATGATCCGGGCCCAGATCTCCGTCGATGTAAATCAGCGATTCCACCGGAACGAAAAGGTTGGAGCGATGAAGATCGATTCCCGCCGCTGCGGGAAGCCTTCCGTCAGCCGGGCTGGCGGCATGGGCCAGGGCGGTAAACACGAAGGTGCGTGAGAAATCCGTGCCACCGGTGATGATGGTCAGACCCGCCTCCTGATTCAGCAACTCCAGCAATTTGGCTGTTTTTCCAGGGGCATGGGCCACGCGCGGGTCATCCAAAGTCGGGTAAGCCCGACAGTGAGCCTCGATGAAAGATTGGCGTTCTGCTGGCGGCAATCGCTCCAACAAGCACAAAAAGCCGAGCACATGCGGGTGGTGAAAGATGTCGAACCAGTTGTAAGTGGTGCTCTTGGACCGGCCGAGCATTTTTGCCAATCGCTCGAAACTCATCGCGTGCCTGTGCTCTGCGGCAAGCCTGGAGCGCAAATCGCCGAAGATGTCGCGTGCCGAAAACGGATAGCCCGGAGCGGTCATAAATCCGTCCTCGGGAAGTTTTGTTTTCCGCGTTTGCTTGTTCATGCCTTTTGGTTTGCCAGCAAACTCGTGGCGACGGCCACGTCAGATGGAAGAAGGCAAAAGCGACCGGGGAAAACACATTTTGCGCGGCGTGTTGGACTGAATTGTCCAGTTTCTGGTCCGGAATTCACTTGAATCGTGATCGGTGCGCTTCCAGCACCTTCAGAACGGCGGGTCCTGCCTTGCCACGCACACAACGGGGTGGCTGCCGTCGCAAGGGCCAAGGACAGCCCGCAGATTTAGAACTTCCTCACTTGATGTCCGGCGGCGTTGCGCCAGGAATGCGAAATCAATGGCAAGGAACTTGCCGTAACTGACAAGCCGACTCGGTATTCGGCCCTCAAGGGCAGCATCGATCTCCTGCACCAAAGCGCCCACCAGATAATATCCCTCATCATCATCGGCCACGTTCGGCACAGTATATCTTCCAAGCAGTTCCGGATGAACACGCAGGGCGAAGACGGCGTCCCACTGCCTGGCGGTTTTAGTGACGTTTGTCAATGATGCTTTTAAAGAACGCCGTCGGCAGTCCGGGCGCTCGAAGATTCGATTTTTAGGCATAAACTCGGGCATCGTGGTCGAGAGGTACTGTTGAAGGCTGGTGGATTTCTCCAAACCTCGTTTTTGTGCTGCTGGCCAGATCGGCAAGCGGAACAAGTCACCCCACCAATTCGGCCGCGCATGTCAGATTTGGCGCTCCAGGTGAGGATGTAACCGAGTTCGACTCGCATTCGGTCATGCGACTTTGCCTGGCGCAGCGCCTGAATCGCGTTGGAGAAGCATACTGGGCCGTTTGTACTTGTTCATGGCCCGATCACACTCCTCGATGTTGAAACGGACGATGCGCCCAATTTTCACAAATGGCAAAATGCGCCGACGCATCAAATTGGTGATCGTTCGAAGGTCACAGCGATAATAGTCTGCGATTTCCTGCTTTAATCGCCATGGGATCATTGGCTCCGAGGCTGCGAATTGAGATTCATGGTCATTCATGAATTGTTGTTTGGCGGCGTTTGGGCCGAGCCCGAATTCACCTGGGACAGGCTCCAAAACATGCCCAAGCAACGGAACAGGGATTGCGCGCAGGAGAAGAATGGAATTCGAGTTGTTTGACCGCCGTTACTCCTGCGTGGACTCTTCGTCATTCAATGCGCGATTTCGGGACCGAAAGAGACGGAGGAGATTAACCGCCACCAGGCTTCCAGGTGTTTTTCCTGCAAGACCAGATCGGAATCTGCGGGGACTCCCAAATCTGTCATGGCCTTTGGTCCGGCCAATTTGGTCCCGGCAGGCGGCTGGCGAGCTTCAGGTTTTGCGCGATATGCGCTGACGCGGTGGGAGCAATAATTATGGCCTTGGATTCACGCCTGGAGCCGCGAGTGTTCAAATCAATCAACCGTTAACACGCCTGGATCCGCCACCGGGCGCGCGTTTGGTCGAACGGAAACAATTTGGGGCCTCGAGGTAAACGGCTTGGTCAAAACACTCCGAAACGGAGAGAAACAGGGAGAACCGTGTGACTACTCCTGTGACTACTCGGGGAGAGGTCGGAATTGGGTGTTTTCGTAAGTCGTTGATAATGTGGTGCATCCGGCAGGACTTGAACCTGCAACCTTCTGATCCGAAGTAATAAAACAAGAGTTTCACGGTGTTTCACTTTGTGTCAGGTTGTGGCATTAAGCTGTTTGTCATCAATGGGTTGCGTCAAAAATGTCACATCCTGCACTTTGGTGAAACACCCTGCAACACGGAGCACCATTATACTACTATTTATACTACTCTGTTTTGTGGACTGTCTTGAGCATTCAACTTGAATTATTGCTTCATCACCAAGAACTGGCGCGGACGCCCGTTGGTCGTGGCGGAACTCCTCATCATCGAAATAAAGTTCGCCCATGTCGGGGGCGGCGATGCCGGCCAGGCAGCGGATCAGCGTCGTTTTCCCCGCCCCGTTCGGACCGAGCAGGCTGACAATTTGCCCGGGTTCGATTTGCAGCGAGACATGATCCAATGCCCGCACCGACCGGTAAGTCTTCAACACTCCGCGCAGTTCAATCCTCATAACGTGACTGGCAAATTTTGCGATCTGGTTCCAGCTTTGAGTTTCTGCGCCGGTGCCGGTCCGGGTCAATCCCGGCCCGTGCCGTCCGTGACGGAAAGGCCGCAGGATGAAATCCCATCAAAGCGCCGTCGTTGTTTAACCACGAAAAACCCGCGGGCGCAAATCGGAAGGCGGAAGGCGCCAAAGCCATCGGCACCCATGCCTGGAAACTGATGGCGCACCGGGTGAGGCGGATTGTATGCTCCGGGCGTCATGTCATATTCCCTGGCATTGTCTTCCGGGGGACATTTATTTGTCGAACCGGATGACCAGGCTGAACCGAAACTCAGCCACGCGACCGCTGCGCGCCTGACGGAGGCCTTCGGCGCCTCTCCTGCGCGCGGTTTGAAATCGCTGGCGTCCGAGTTCTTGCATGAGACGATGCCGCCCATCTTCGTATTTTGGCGAGGAGTTGCCCAACGACTTTTCACCGCGCTTTGTCACAACCCGAATTTGCAGGACGCTTCCACGATAACGATTCCGAAGTCAGCGGAAGCCGAGTGGTCGGCGTTGGTGGAAGGGGCGCCGCCGATGAGGGGGTTGGAGTATTTGAATGCCGCGGTGTTGGCAAGGTTATGGGACGAGTTGGACGCTCAGGTTCATGCCGGCATCGCCCACGCCTCGGGTGGGGCGGTGGTGTAAACGTCAGAGATCACGCGAGGTCGAAGCGATCAAGGTTCATCATCTTATTCCAGGCCGCGACAAAGTCGTGGACGAACTTCTTCTCAGCGTCGGAACTTCCGTAGACTTCAGCCAGGGCGCGGAGTTGGGAGTTTGAACCGAAGACAAGGTCGACACGTGTGCCAGTCCACTTGAGTGCATCCGTTTTGCGATCGCGGCCTTCAAAGACGTCCGCGTCTTTCGAGACCGGCTTCCACTCCGTGCCCATGTCGAGCAGGTTCACGAAGAAGTCGTTGGTCAGCGCCTCCGGTCGCTTGGTGAAGGCACCATGCTGCGCCCCTCCGAAGTTGGTCTTCAGGACGCGCATGGGATAGTCGGATTTTTCACTCTGGGGACTTGACATCATCGTCGGATCTGACGATGATTGCGGCCATGCGATATCCAGGCGGCAAGTTTCGGTGCTATCAGAAGCTCATAAATCTGATCCCGGCGCACCGCGTCTATATCGAGACCCATCTTGGTGGCGGCGCGGTACTGCGGCACAAGACGCCGGCGGAGATAAATATCGGGGTTGATCTAGACCCGGCAGCCATCTGCGGTTTCAAGGGGTTCGGCGACGGTTATCGGTTCCATGCGGTATCGGCGGAAGAGTTTCTGAGCAACTACCGGTTCGTGGGGGATGAGTTCGTCTATGCCGACCCGCCGTATTGGCCAGCAAGTCGGCGATCCCAGCGCCGGCTTTATCGGCATACGTACACGGAGTTTGAGCACTTACGCCTATTGGAGATTTTGAAGGGTTTGCCATGCGCGGCAATGATATCCGGTTACGACAATCCAGCCTATTCGGGTGCTCTGAGAGGATGGAGAAAGCATTCGTTTACCGGGACGTCGCACACCGGGCGACGCGAGGAATTCGTGTGGATGAATTATGAACCGGCCTTGTTGCACGAAACGACCTTCCTCGGCGAGACCTTCCGCGATCGGCAAACGATTAAGCGGAAGCGAATAAGGTGGGCGGCTCGGTTTAATCGAGAACCTTTTGAGGTGCGCCAAGCGGTTTTGTCTGATCTTTCACGCGTTTTCCTGGAATCATTATGAGCGCACAGTCCATTTCAATACCTACGTTTGTTCCCTGGGATATTGCAGTGGCGCGAGTGAACTTTGGGGCGAATTGCGGCCCAGCTTCGTTTGCAGCGCTGGTAGGCAGGGAAGTATGCCGGGTGATTGGCCATTTCCCCCAGTTCGAGCATTCAAAATGGACTAATCTGACCCAGATGCTACGAGCTTTGGAATCCGCTGATTATGATGCCGAAGTCCGGCGCCGGGTTTTTCCCTCACGGGGGCTGGCTTTGATTCAGTGGTTAGGCCCCTGGACGGAGAGAGATTTTTTCTCGCGATGGAGTTTGCCTCATACTCATTGGGTGGCAGTTGAGGGGCCGTGGGTATTCGATCATACAGTGGAAAAGTGGCAGGGCCTGCGCGCGTGGGCTGGGAGCGTGGCAAAGGAATTCGTGAGCGAGATCCCGAGGGCGACCGGCTGGGCCGTAAAGTATGGGGTCGAGGCAAAAAAGAAAACTGTAGTTGTCCTTTCTCCTCCGGCTCGGGCTCTGGCTCGTCGAGTCCCCGCTTGAGCATTTCCTTGTAACATTTGAGGTTGTGCTCGAACAGTGGAGCCAATGATGAACCTTGCTGGGTTGGATAATGCTTCCACGCGTAGTCTCGGTTCCCGGTCTTGGTGAGGATTTGTCGTTTGGTGGCGCAAATAAAAGGACGGCTATCAAGGACCGAGAAGGAATTTAGCTCGGCCACGGCGCGGGGATAGAAACGAGCTGCGCCCACCAGCAGGAAATGCAGCCGTCTTCCAAGTTGATTCTGCAGGTTGACAAGCTGGTCGAACGTGTAGCGCCCGAAATCCTGGTCGAGCAACGCGCCAGTCTGGAACTCGACAGTCACACAAGTGACTTCCGGATGTTGGCGCAGAAGACTCAACCAGAATTCCCAATGAGGATCGGTGTTTGCGTTGAGGTGCAACGATACACGGATTCCCGCTTGGGAAAGCCGTTCTGCACAAAGAAGGGTGCGTTTACGATTGCGCAGAATTTGAAATCCCGTTACGCAAGTAAAGAAAGAGAAATTGGGGACGCTGACTTCGAGGTTGAGGTGAGCGAGAGCATCGAGGACTCCCGGCAGACGGTGCTTGGCCCAGAAGGTCTCAAGGGGAGAATCGTGATCCACGCCGCAAAGGATGATGCGGGCATCGTCCTTCAGGCCAAATTTCTGCCTCAGCGCGGAGCCGTTAGGGAAGCGGGCACCGTAGCCGCCGCCCGAAAGTCTGCCGACAACTTCGAAAAGAGGAATGGAGACTACGTCAAGGGCAAGCGGTTTCGCCGGACGTAGATGCCAATTTTGAAGAACGGGAATGTAACGCGGGAGTCCAGAGGTTTGGATGGACCTCAGCGTAGAGATGGAGTGGTCCGTCAAGCCGTCCGTGTCTTTCCATAGTTCCCAGAATCTCTCATCGAAATTGGGGTGCATTTCATCCGTGTCGCCAAGAACCGAGGTCGCAGAGTTGCCACATCCGATGCGATGGATGAGCGGCAGTGGATGACCGCCGCACTCCTCAAAGACTAAGCAGTTGGGGCATCCGCTTTGGCCGAGGGTTCTCAGTGGACGCACTGGCTATCCTTTCACCTGCACAAAGAAGCTGGGTGTGGTGTCGGAGACCCCGACGACGACGGCGCCGATGCTGCGTCCTTTTCGTTGCGCCAGCCCAACATCGGTGCGCAGGGCATCATCCTGACCAGGCGCCACATAGCCAATGGGTTGTGTGCCATGGAAGACAAGTACTTCGTTTTTCATGTCCAGCAGTCGTAGCGTTGTTCCCTTCGCTATCTGCAAATCGGAGGGCTGTCTGACGCACTCGTATGCCTGAATGATTTCGACGGGCACATCATGTTCGTCTCCTTCGTCGGTCGTTTGCTGCGAGTCTTTGAACCGCAGTTTTTGTTCACCCATTCCCATAAATGTTGTTCCTTTCTTTCATAGTTCGCGGCTTGCTCGACTTTCGTTGATGGTTTCGATGACTTGATAAGTTAGACCGACGCGGGGCACTTCTTTTCTGCTGCCGTCCTCATTATACTTGCCGGGCCAGACAAGTTCAGTGCGTGTGACTTGAAAACCACCGCTTCCTTTGCTTTGGGCGGCGTCCGGTCGGCTTGGTTCCTCCGTTTGGGTGGTGTGGCTCATGGAAGGATAGTTGGTGGTAGATAGTCGATTGTTGATCGTCAATTGCCGCCGGATCCTTTGAAGTCGAAATGGCGCTTAAGCCCGTTAAGGTGCGTACGGGCGAGTAGTTTTTCGTGCTGGAGACGTCCGACGACAATGCCAGGAGCGATGCCAAGTTGGGCCGCGAAACTCTGGACTACGTGATTGGTATATAGCTTTTCCCGACGCAATTGGTCAAATGCAGGTTTCGGGATCAGGAAGTCGGAAGCAAAGGTATTGGCTTCCTGTTCTTTGCGTTGGGTTTCCTGATCCATCGTGCCATCCGGAGCTTCGATGAATACATCGCGCTTGCCGTGTTTAAGAATGTGGGCGCTTTCATGGAAGAAAGTGAACCAAAGGAAATCATCTGTTTTACCCCGAAGACTGAGTTGAAGCATTGCCTTGGAGGGCGTAAGCCACCGAGTGGCTCCATAAGCTCGCGTCGCGGGAAGTTCCGGAACAAATACGAGTGCTACACCAGCCGCGCAGCAAAGTTCAGTCGCTTTAGGAACGAAGACGCCTGCGTCGCATTCGGTTAATTTGCGAATCTGATAAAGAGCTTTAACGAAAGCGTCCTGATTATATGGGTTCGTCCGCGCTTGTTGAGCAATGCGTTCGCCTCGGCGAAGCCAAGCTGCTCCAGCCATGGGATTCGCCTCGAACGCACTCGATTTGCGGTAAGCGACTTCGGGAGCGGTCCAGATAGCTTTCCACTCCTTGATTCCGGCGACGCCAAAGAAATTCAGCAGCGCGCGGAGTTGATCGGCAGGTGCATCGAACTGAGCAACCCATCCCTTTTCAATCATTGCCTTCAAAGGAAACTGCCTGATCCAGGAGGAGTCGGAGACGAGACCCCGGTCCTCTTCAAGCCTGGCAAGGGTGGCTTCATAATTGCGCTGAGAGGAGTTCCAAAAATTGGCAGGAACGCAAGTAGCGCGCTCAAGCTGAAGCGCCGTCTCAGCGGTGATAGCCTTTTTGCCCTGAATAATCTCGCAGATCATCTGCAGTGGCCTGCCCATGCGTTGAGCAAGCTCCGCCTGAGACATCCCGAATTCTTCGAGAGTCTCGGCAAGTGTTTCGCCAGGGTGAATTGCGTAATCGGGTTGGTAAATAATAGCGGTGCTCATAGTTCAATGTGTGTCGATAAGTTCAATTAGTTGCACCTTCGTAATTCTCGCCCAATCCAGTCCGCCGTCAGGTTTGCGTGGTGTCTCATCATGTGCAGAAATCAAAATAAGGCGATATGGGTGCTTCGCATCCACGGAGATCTGTTCATTCCGGTCGGCCTTTAATTCGTGAACCCGTGTTTGGGGCAACTTTGAAAGCTCCTCAACCGATGCGGCGTCTCGAATGTTTTGCAATCGCAAGGCGATTCGGCGGCCGTTATCGGGGCCGTACTTCCGAACGATCTCTCTCTCGGCATTCATAATCTTCGCCAATTTGTTATTTCTAAAAGAAAGTTCCACAGATCTCCATGGTTGTCAATGTTTCATTCATCCCAAAGGTGAATGAAATGATTGTCGGTTGCAAGAATTATTTTGGGGAAAGTGAAGAATGGCATTTATGGGGGGTGTTGGATGTGATGGGTTCATGCGGAGGTGTTGGCTTCGGCGAGAGCCTGCCAGCCGTAATCGTAAACGAAACTTCTCACTAAAAGCGCTGGGTTTTGAATCCGATAGATAATCTCGAAAGGAGTGCCTGCATTGGCGACAACGTAAAGCCAGAACCGGTCTTTCAGTTCCTGGGCCGCCTTGAATTGTGGCTGCGAGAGGGTCACGCCACCCTGTCCCCAGGCACCACAGATTGACTTCACCTCGATGAAGCGTTCGATTACGCCATCCGCGATTGACTTGTAATTGTTGCGCATAAGCCCTTTTGCTGTTGGGTCATTTTCAATGATGTTATATCATTCACCCCAAGGGTGCATTCAATTATTCAGATTGTCAACAGGGATTTTTCGCTTTCAGGTGTGTGTTCCTTCGGCAACGCAACAGCTTCGGATGTCCCATCCTTTACGTATGTCTTTCTCCGGACCCGTCAAGATGTTGAGTTCTTGGCTAAACAGATGGCGCAAGTCGTGATGGATGAAGGGAATAAAGCCCGGCGATCATGCGGTGCTTTCGTACCAATCCTGCGGGCGTTGCCGGCCTTGCAGGCGTGGTCACCCAGCGGGCTGTGAGAGGTTTTGGGAGGCGAATTTTGGCTTCCACAACACAACAACATCCGGACCACGGTTGCCGGCGACGAGCACGGCGAAATCAATCTCTGGCGCAATAGTGACGGCGCTCGCCCACTTGCCATTTCTCCCGCCGTGCCAGAGACAGCGAGGTCACTCCGCCGGTTGTTGAAGGGTGTGGGTCGCACCCAATTCGCGGGCGAGTTTGAGACGACGATCGTTGAGGTCCACCACGATGATCGTGTTGGCTTTGACGATGTGCGCCGCCAGTACCGCCGCCAGACCAACCGAACCGGCGCCAAAAACAGCGATGCTTGATCCGGCTCGCACATCCAGGGAATTCATTACACAGCCAGCGCCTGTTTGGATACCGCAGCCCAATGGCGCCAGCATTTCCAGTGGGAGCGACTTGGGCACTTTCACCAGATTTCGTTCGGTCGCCAGGGTGTGGGTCGCAAACGAGGTCTTGCCAAAGAAGTGGCCACGCACGCCGCCGCGTAACGCATTGATCCCGTCCAAACGGGTGAAGGGCCGTCAGGCGACCAAAGCGGTGATTCGGACCTTCGCGTCTTAACCGGACGGCATGATTCCGGTTTGGTCTGGGCGGGCTGACGAGCTTCTGTCCCTCATGAACACCATGTCAAAGAACGTTCCAGCCTGCCCCGCAAGGAGCAGTGCTTGGTGGGTCGCCCGGAGCGGGCAAGCCGCACGCCGGTAAATATAGCGAACAGACGCTATTGCGACAACGGGGAGTGGCTTCGGCCACTCTCTTACCCACTGGGCACGGCGATGCCTCTTGAGGACGGTCCTTCTACTGGACGATATTTTTTCACTGAAGCCGGAGAGCTTTCCGATTCGCACGGACCTGGATTGGTCGATTTTCAGGAAAGCGAAGGACGGCAACCGCCGGGACCATGGCGAATCTGCTTAAGATGCACGAACGAAATACCCGTGGTAAAAAGGAACCGGCGCGAGTTGGCTGGCCTCGCGCCGGTCTTGAACTGTCCGATGCTGGCGAGGTTAATTCCTCTTTTTGCCGTGTTTGTCCCACGTGGTAGTGCTCTTCACGTCGCGGAATATTGCCCCCGGCTTGTAAACGGTGCTTTTGCCGCCGCCGCTGTCGTAGCGTTTTGTTTCCCGATACGTATTGGGACCGATTTTAGTTACGGTTTTGCTTGCCATACTACTTTTTCTTTTCAGCGGGACTCTATCCCGCTATTCTTCTTCTGCTTGGCGCCCGGGGCTACGCGCCCCGTAACCTGCGCCGAAGTTCAAGGTCACGTTATGGCGATAAACAGGCTTCTGGTAGGGGCAAGAAAGCCGACTCAGCCGAAAGAGCCGGAAATCGAGAAAAAATCCTGGCCGAAGGACGAGGATTACGGTTTCAAGGTCGACAAGGCCATGACCGCAGCCAAACTGTCAGTCAAAATGTGCGCCGCCCTAACCGGCTTAAGTGAAACCACGATCAAGACGGCGCGGACGGGGGACCACATTTTGGTGCGGTGCCACAAGCTCATTGTCGACGTGCTCGAAAGGCGATTATCGGCGGAAATGAAGGAACTGGCCCGGATCCCCTATCCATGGACACGCCGCACCCGCACGTCAGATGAATCCGCCGCAGTAATTCGGGTGCCCTTGAAATTTCCGGACAAGCTGATGCAGTCCAAAGCTCATATGCCCCAAGCTGCTGACAGCTGGGAACTCGACTTGCAGGGAGGCAAGCTGGAGAAGTTGACCTGCACGGTGGAGACCAGCACGCCTTATTTCCGATTCGGAATTAAGCTGTTTCCCAAAAAGGGGATCCTCTGTGGCGACACTACGATCCAGACGAAAGAGGATTTTCTAATCCATATTGCCCGCAACCACTGGGATCAGGCCGGAGTTGCAAAGAAGAATGACCTGTTCATAACGCACTACGTCGGCGGGGTCGGCACGCCAAAGAACGAAAAGATCTGCACGGTCCGCCCACTGGTTAAGGCTAAACTGGAGCTGGCAATCGATGCAGGGTTCAAGCTCACGTTCGACATAAACGGTCGCCGCAATCGCGAGATGCCCATTGAACCGGCCCTTTGCAACCGCCTGGCGCTTTTTGCGTGGGATGATCATTACGGGGATTTGAAAGTAAAGGTTAGGGACCTGACCGCGATCGTGCTGAAAACGGCGGAGTAATCGAATGCGAGTCCTCCACATCAGCACTTTTTCACCGACCCAATGCGGAATAGCCACGTTCACCGAGGACCTGATAGCCAACCTCGTCGGGGTCGAGTCGCTGAAGCTGCGGATGCAGTACGAAATCAACTCTCCAACCCAGGGGTTTTTCGCTTGCCTTCGCACAGAGGACCACTGGACCTACACCGAAGTTGCCCGTGCCATAAACAACTCGGATGTGGAAGTGGTTTCTCTCCAGCATGAGTTTGGAATTTTCGGCGGAGAGGATGGGGATTACGTGACCAGCTTCGTGTCGGAAATCACGCGGCCGATTGTCGCGACGCTCCACACCACCTCGGCTCTGCTTACCGCCCACAGAAAGGGGATCCTCCAAACGGTGGTCCAAGCCAGCAAGAAAGTCGTGGTGCTCACGGAGGAGAGCGCAAAATATGTCCGAACGGAACTCAGAGTCCCGGCCACGAAAGTGGACGTCATACGGCACGGCGTTCCCGATGTAGCTTTCGCCTTTCCCGAGTCCTTGCCGCTCCGACTGCAATATAATGGCGCGCTGGTGCTTGTTTCCGCTGGGCACGTCCGACCATCCAAGGGTTACCAGGTTGCTTTGGCCGCTCTCGCAAAGCTCAAAGATCGAGGGGTTCATTTTGTTTACCTCATCCTGGGCACGAGCCAACCCCAGTGGGACAAAACAGGCGAGCAGCAGCAGGGCTTGGAGGATCAGATCCGTAGCTTGGGCCTGCAGGACCATGTCGTCTGGGTACGGCGCTACCTGGAAGCCGAAGAATTATTCAAGCACATTCAGGCCGCTGATGTAGGCCTGGTGCCGTATACTGAGCCGGATCAGATTTCGAGCGGAATCCTGCCGCTGATGCTGGCTTGTGGACGGCCCGTGGTGGCCACCAAATTCGACTGCGCAAAGTCCATCGCCAACGGGGTAAATGGTGTATTGTTGGTGGACATAAACAACCCCGATCGCCTGTGCGATGCGCTGGCTGAGATAGCCGCAAAACCCGCGGGCCTCCGTCCCCTGATGGAGGTGTGCTACGAGCAGACCCGGCCTTGGCTCTGGAAACACTCGGCCCATCGTTACCGGGAAGTCTTCACAGAAGCCATCAGCGCATAAGCTAATATAAGGCTGCCTTCTTGAGGTCATCTACCAAAGCGGTGCCGACACCAGCGAAAAAGCTTTTGGAGAAAGGCCGGGTTGGCGTTTCGTGTCTTGCTGTCCTTTGGTTTTTCTGGCACTAGGAGGCTATGTAATGGAGAAAGGGGTTGTGAAACATTATTCGTCCCACTTACCTCAGGGGATAACATTCTCATTTGAATTCTCTCCGGAAATTCTAAAACAAACTGCGTGCCTTTTCCAAGCTCTGATTCAACGGTGACGATCCCGCCGTACATTTCGGTATTGTGCTTGACGATGCACGCGTTGGGGCTTCAACCCGTGCATCATGCCGGAATTGAATGGCAAAGGCAACTCGGCGGGCGTGTATGGGTTGAACCTGCCGCGGGAGTTTTTCGAAAAGGCCGTGCCTTTCTTGAAGGTGCTCACCGGCACCCTGAGCCTCGTGCTTCAGGTGACGCGGCGGCCACGAAACTCGTGATGGAGGACAGTGGCTACTGATGAGTGGAACGTTCTCCGGTATGTTACGCGGTTCGTTTGCGTTTCTCTTTGGCCAGACGGAGGGATAAGCCCACCCACTTTTCAGTCAACTCTCGGAGCCGCTGGTATTTGGCCAACTCAGCCCGGGCAGCCTTGGCCTGCTCGTGTGGGACGAAGCGTGAACTGAATCGGCCTCGATAGACGTAACTCACCTTTCAGTAGGGCGCGTGGCGGCGCGGATTCTTGGGGTCTTCACACCGGCAGCCGGGTTTGCCGCAGACGTTGTATTACCGGGAGAGGCTGCCCGGATGGAGTGGCACGGGCGTTTGATTTATCTTGTTCATGCTTCTCGGTTCCAAGTATAAAGACGAATCAAACGCGAAGCATCATAAACTGCTGTCGTTAAGCGACTTATGCTGCAATTCCAGAACCCGAAGTAAAACCGGTTGTTCGGCGGAAAAAGACAGGCCATTTTGACCACGCGGGTGCGTAAATGGCACGCACGCCCAAATCCGCAGCCAGCCCCCCCACCGCCCGCTCGGTAAACCTGATAAACTTTGGGATTTCGGGATTTCTCTTCATCCCCAAAACGGGCGGAGAGAGACGAGTAAACCCGAAAACCTAAGTTGGAGTGACTTTTTGCCGTGAACTTTACGTGGGCAGGCCAGCGAGGTTTTTGGGCGGGGTTACAGCCTATTCTTTCCAGATGTTTTCGCCTTTGCCCATCGCGCTTAAGCGGGCTGCCGCCATTCTGGCCCTTCCTGCCGCGCTCATTTTGCGCCGCTTCTTCGGCGCGGCTTCAACTTTGGCACCCTTCACTTTCGCTCAACGTGCCTTTTGCACTGCCGCGATCCGCGCCCGTCCGGCGGCGGACATTCCGCGCCGTCCACGAGGTTTGGCCGCAGCAGCGACCTCGCCGCCCGCGATGGCGGCCAGCTCCGTTTCCAATTCATCGATTTTCTCTTTAATTGAAATGGCCTGGCGCAATTGTGCGACAGTCAGATTTTGCAGGGATCTTATATATCCGGGCCGGGTACTTCCCCAGCGGGTTTGATGTCAAGAAGGGACACGCTCTGCGGCAACCCCGCAACCCCGACCAACCCCGACGGGTCAATGGCCCTGGACTTGGTCGGAGTCGCCCTGGACAGCGACCCTGCAACGGGAAATGGCCCTGGTTGGCACGGTGGGTCTGGAATCGGCGCCTGACTAGCGGAAGGGGGCTGGTGTGTGTTGGCTTTGGAGATC
>DASRLE010000202.1:0-3513 GCA_035648615.1 Saccharimonadales bacterium (SeqCode)
GGCTACCCGGGAGAGAATGTAACCCTTTCCGCAGCCGTTCTGGGTTCGGCGCCGATGACGAACCAGTGGTTTGTCAATTCCAGCAGCATCCCCGGCCAAACCAATCTCTTTTTGGTTTTGACCAACATTGCCGGCGGCACCAACACCTACGTCCTCAAGGTATCCAACGCTTACGGCTCGACTAACTCCATCGCCACGGTGTTGCAGGTTCCGATCGGGACTGGGCCGCCTTCCATCGTTACGGATGTGAGCCCGCTGGCCGCCTCGCTTTACACGGGCCAGTCCATCACTTACGCGGTGACCGCGTCGGGGGCCACGCCGTTGAGTTATCAGTGGTGGTTCAATGGAAATGCCCTGCCGAATGCGACCAATTCCACCTACACGGTGGCCAGTGTGACGACGACGAATGCGGGCAGTTATTATTGCGTTATCAGCAATTCGATTAACTCAATCGCCAGCAGCACGGCGCTCCTGGCTGTGGTGCCGCCTCCAGCCAATCCCTACTCGCTGACCGTTATCGCCGATCATCCGGTGGCTTACTATCGGATGGACGAAACCAACGGCAGCACGATCGGCTACGATTATGTGGGCGGCAACAACGGCATCTACAGCAACACAGCCCAGATAACACACATTCCGGGATGTTTCGGCAGTTCTTATGACAGTGACACGGCAGCCTATTTCGGCACGAATGGAGTTCTTGACACCTTTTTGGGCACAATCACCAATGTCGATTTCGCTGTTCCCAATGGCCAGAACGGGGCCTTTTCCATCGAAGCGTGGGCCAAGGGTCTGCCGGGGATAAACCAGCTTAGCGGCGGCACCATTATCGGCAAGGGCGTCGGCAATGCCGATGAACAATTCGCCCTCGACGCCCATACGGGATTCCGCTTCTACGTGCGCAACGCCGCCAGCGCCACTTCCGTTGCCGGAGCCCAGGCGGCGCCGACCGTCGGCGGAAGCGCCACGGGCTGGCAGATGGATGGCCAGTGGCATTACCTTGTGGGGGTGTGTGATCAAGCCAACAGCAACATTCTTCTCTACGTCGATGGCAGCCTGATCGGTCCCAACATCATCACCAATGGCGCCGTCCCACCCCTGGCTTACGCGCTGGATCTCAATCACAACGGTTCCACGGGCACCAACGGAGTGATTTATACCCTCACTGGCGTTCACGAACCGGCTGATGTGGGCCCTGCCTATTGGTACGCTAATGGTATCTCCATTGGTTCCCGCAATAAGGGGGCAACCACCGCCGGCGAGACGCTCGACTTCCAGGGTGGGGTGGACGAAGTGGCGCTCTATAATTACGCCCTTACGCCCCTGCAAGTTTCCAACCATTATGCCGTAGCCATGGACCTGCCGGTGTCTCTTTATCTGCAAACGACCAATGGCCACACGGTGCTGACGTGGTCCTCCGCGTGGGTCACCTCTACATTGCAGTCCACCACCAATCTCGCCACCGGTCCGTGGACTCCTGTTTCCGGCGCGGCGCCTCCTTACACTGTTCCGGTCACGGGCAGTGCGAAGTTCTACCGGGTCAAACTATATTGAGACATGGAAGCCGCTTTTGGGTTAACGACGAAGGGCATGAGGTTTTAACTTTGTGCCCTTCAGCGCTGGCGGCAACAACTCAGGGCGCTTTACGCTTGTGAATCATGATTCGATTGCCATCGGGATCACAGAGGATGGCGAAACGGCAGACGGGTGAATCCGTCGGTTCCATGGAAAATTTCACGCCGCGCGATTTCAACCGCGCAACCTCAGCATCGAGATTGTCCAATTCAAACGCGATGCACGTCCCGTCTTCCGAAGGCTTCCAGACATCGCCGTAACAGCCGATGCCAAAGGTTCCATTGCCCACTTCGTATTCAACCCACATGCCGCCATTGGAGTCCATGGCCGGCTTGAGTCCCAGCACGCCCTCATAAAATTCGCGGGCGCGTTTGATGTCCGTCACGGGTGTCCCCGTAAATGCGATTTCAGTAATCATAAGCGGAGACTACCTGATTTCTGTCGTTTCCGAAATTTTTTTTCGCAACGCCGCCCGTGCCTCCTCGGGCCAAACCAAATTTTCCTCCTGCGCCAGCCAGCCCCATGCTTGCGGAAGGTCAAAGAATGCTCCTTCCAATTGGGCTTGGTACGCTTTGTGCAAGATCGCGCCGAACATTTTTCCGGGCGTGAGTCCAAGTTCGAGCAAATGCCGTCCCATCAGAATTGCCTCGGGCGGACGATGCCGGACCTGCAATTCGCGCGCCCGCTCCAGCAGCCGCGTGACATGCTGCGGAACAACCTTAGGCAGCGGCGGGCGGCCCATGCTGTCGGCGGTCATGATCACGCAAAGCCCCTGGATGTTCTCCGGTTCGAGTCGCTTAGCCAGCCGGCGCACCGCGCGGTCGGTCATGCTCTGCCAATGAAACAAATGGTTGCGCACCAGCGGCAGAATTCGCGCTTGCACACCCTGCGGCGCGCGCATCCGTTCTAAAAATATGGCCGCCAATTCCGCGCCTGCTTCTTCATGGCCGGGCGAAACGATGCGCAACCGCTCGTCTTTTACCGCCTGATGAGTGGTGGCTGGTTTGCCAAAGTCGTGCGCCAGGGTCGCCAGCATATAGACGATTCGCGATTGGCTGTCCGCCGCCTGCCATGCCTCGAGGCCGGCCATCGCATCGCAACAGTGGCAGGTATGAACATAGACATCGCCCTCCGGATGCCATTCCGGTTCCTGGGGAGTGTCAATCATAGCTTTGATTTCAGGAAAATGGTCCATCCATTCCGTCGCCCGCAGGAAGTTCAGGCCGGCCGAAGGCACGGCGCTGCCCACGGCCCACTTGAACCATTCCTCGCGCACGCGTTCCACCGCCAGTTCGGCGAAGGTGTTTTTGATTTGCCGGCAAATTTCAATTGTCTCCAGGCTGGCCCGCAAATTAAATCGGCCCGCAAACTGCATCCCGCGCAAAACCCGCAACGGGTCTTCCACAAACGCCTCGCTGGTGTGGCGCAAAACTCCGTACCGCAAATCCGTCTCGCCGCCAAAAAAATCGAGCGTCTCGCGCTGTCGCGGATCATACATGATGGCGTTGATGGTAAAATCCCGTCGCGCGGCGGCCTGGCGCGGAGTAATCCCGGGATCGAATTTTATCTCGAATCCCTTATGCCCCGGCGCGATCTTGGAATCCTGGCGCGGCACCGTGAAATCGTACGTAAACTCGCTGCCTGTGTTCAGCTTGACCACACCGAAGGACCGCCCCACTAAATCCGTTCGGCCCCACGGCGTCAAGGCCCGGACCAGTTGCTCGTAATTGACCCCGAAAACTTCCACATCGAAATCCTTGCCGCCGCTGCGCCCCAGCAATGCATCGCGCACGCATCCGCCGACCAAAAAAGCGCGCTCCAATTCCGCAGTGTGCAGAAGGATTTTTTCCAGTTCTGGCGGAATGAAATTCATTAAAGAAAAGTCTTACAGAAGGAAACGAAGGAAACGAAGAATAAATTTTCCAGATTGAAGATTTG
>DASRLE010000203.1:0-4116 GCA_035648615.1 Saccharimonadales bacterium (SeqCode)
CCCTCAATAAATCCAATGGTCTCCCCCACCCCTCCGCCCAAATCGTCATAAACCACGACGCTTGGTTCCTTGCTCAGTCCGGCGGGCGAGGCCGCGTTCTGTTGAAATTGTTCGCGCGAAAATGGGCTGACCACCAGCCAGCGCGCTCCGCGCAATTCCTCGAGGGTTTTGGCGAGCGTGACCCGGCCGATGACGGTTCCAAGTCTCATGCGTTCGTTTCATCGACGAGGCCCACGATCATCCAGCGGGCGGGGCTTTTCGGATCTTTCACTGCGGCTCGGGCCGCCGAACCGTCCGAAGAAAGGATGACCCGCTGATGCATTCCCGCTCCCAGCGCGTCAATGGCAATTTGGGGCGTTCCTTCCGGCACGCCCGCGCCGTCGATCGGCTGGCAAATAAGCAGCCGCCAGCCCTCGAAACTCGGATGCTTTCGGGTCGCCACCACATTGCCTTCAACGCGCGCCAGGAGCATGTCAATAAATGCGGAGGTTATCGACCATCACGCAGCGGCGCACGCGCGTAAAGGTTTTGGGGTTGGTCACTCCTTCGCCGGTTGGCGTGGCGATGGAAAAGCTCAAATACCCTTCCCCGCCCGAGCCTAAGCCCGCCATGCAAGGTCCGTTCTTGATGAAGAGCGTCGTATCCAGCGCTCGGGCCATGGCGGTCATGTGTTCGACGTCGTGCGAATGAATGATGGCGGTGTGCCGGTAATTGTGCTCCGCCTCTTTGGCCGCGACGATGCCTTCCTCGACGCTTTTCACGCGCACAATCGGAATAAACGGCATCATCTGCTCTTCGATGACGAAAGGATGCTCGCGGTTGGTTTCGGCAAAAAGCAATTGCGTGTTGGGCGGAATATTCACCCCAGCCGCCTGCGCAAGCACGGCAGGGTCCTTGCCAATAAAATCCTTATTGACGACAGCATCGGGACAACCGCCGCCATGGCCTTCCTTGAAGGTGAAGGCCGCTTTGGTCAGCCGTTCCAACTGGGCCGGGTTCAAGCGAACCGCGCCGTTTTTTTCCATCTCCGCCATTAATGCATCCGCGATTCGGTCCAGCACAAAGACTTCCTTCTCGCCGATGCAGAGCAGGTTGTTGTCGTAGGCGGCTCCTTTGATGATCGAGGTTGCGGCGCGTACGAGGCTGGCGGTGTCGTCCACCAGCACGGGCGGATTGCCCGGCCCGGCGCAGATGGCGCGTTTGCCGGCTTGCATGGCGGCTTTGACCACGCCGGGCCCGCCTGTCACACATAATAATCGGACGTGCTCGCTGCCGCAAAGCGCCTTGAACGACTCCAAAGTAGGCTGCTCGATGATGCAGCAAAGATTTTCGATGCCGGTTTCGCGTTCAATGGCCTGGTTGTAAGCGCGAATCGCCACCGCCGCGCAACGCGAGGCGGAGGGGTGCGCGTTGAAAACAACCGCGTTTCCCGCGGCCACCATATTCACGATGTTGCCGCTGAGGGTGGGAATGGAATGGGTCGAAGGCGTGATGGCGCCGATGACTCCGAATGGCGTAAATTCCTCCAGCATGATGCCGTGATCGCCGCTGCGCGCATCGGGCCGAAGCCACTCGACGCCCGGGATGCCTTTGATGCCGTGCAGCTTTTCGATCTTGTGATCCAGCCGCCCGATTTTGGTTTCTTCCAATTCGATGCGGCCCCACTCGGTCGCATTGGCGTCCGCCATAGTTTTGACAATATCCACCACTTTCTGCCGCGCCTCGAGGCCGCCCTTCTGCAACTGGACATACGCCGCCGCCGCGGCTTCGCAAGCCTGCGCGGCGTCCGCAAAAACGCCGAACTTCCCGCTGGCCGAGCCATTGTTTTTGTGATGGCATCCGCAGTCCGCCGTGGCGGGCACGGAAGCGGACGCCGGAGCGGGTGAACCAAGGCGGCCCAACACTTCGGCGACGATATCGCGAATCAATCCTTCGTTAACGGCATTCATGAGTTCTTCAAGTCTTTGCGTTGTAAATTTCTTTGCCGAGCACATCGACGGTATCGACGATGCCCATGATGACCGCATCCACCGGCGCGTCTTTGAGGGTGGGCGCCAGCCGGGCCGAGCTGCCCTGGCAAAACAAAACCATCTCGCCAATGCCCGCGCCGACGCTGTCCACGGCAATAATCGTATTGACGCCAGGACGGAAACGCGCCGGGTCTTTTTCATCGACCAGTTGCGGGCGCAGAAGAAGAAGTTTGCGCCCGTTCATCGACGCATCCTTCTTGGTCGCCACCACCGAGCCTTCGACTCGCGCCAGGAACATATTATTTGCCTTGCGCTTTGCGCGGCAGGACGGCTTCGACATCCGCGTGCGGCCGGGCGATGACATGGACGCTGACCAGTTCGCCTTTGCTGGCCTTGATGGCCTGCGCGCCGGCATCGGTCGCGGCCTTAACGGCGGCCACGTCGCCGACCACCACGGCGGTGCAAAGAGCGTTGCCGACTTGCATCATCGGGCCGGCCAGTTCCACGTTTGCCGCCTTGAGCATCGCGTCAGTCCCCTCGACGAGGGCGACCAATCCGCGGGTTTCCAAAAGTCCAATTGCTTGCTGAGCCATAATATTTTTTTGTTAACTGTTTTTGTTGATTCGTTAATTGTTTTGCAGGAACCGGCGCACTTCGCGGGCCACGACAAGTTCCTCATTGGTCGGGAGGACCATCACTTTGACACGCGATTCCGGCGCGCTGATCACGGCCTCCTGGGCCCGGGTCTCGGCGTTGAGACTGGCGTCAAGTATTATTCCAAGCTGGTCCAGGTCCCGGCAAATGGCCTCCCGCAGTTCCGCGCGGTTTTCGCCAATGCCCGCAGTAAATACAAGGGCGTCCGCCCCATTTAAATCGAGATAAAAGGCGCCGATCCAATGGCGGGCTTGATGCACAAAAACGTCCACCGCCAGTTGCGCGCGGGCATTGCCCTGTCCCGCCTGGGTCTGGACATCGCGAATGTCGTTGAACCCGCCCGAGAGGGCTTTCAGACCCGAGTCTTGACACAAGACGCGTTCGGCTTCCTCGAGGGAAAGGCCCTGCGACCGCATCATAAAGGGCACCGCGAAAGCGTCCAGGTCCCCCACCCGATTGTTGTGCGGCAATCCCGATTGCGGACTCAAGCCCATGCTGTTGCCAATGGCCACGCCGTTGAGAATTCCAGTCACGGAAGAACTTCCTCCCAAGTGGCAGGAAATGACGCGCAAGGCCGGCGGGCGCACAGCGCTTTTGCCGCTGTCAACATAAAGCTGGCGCGCCCGTTGCGCGACATCCTCGCGGCCCAGCAGCTCGGCGGAGCGTTCCGCGATAAATTTATGGCTGGCGCCGTGAAAACCCCAGCGCCGCACGCCCGCCTCGTGCCACGTTTCCGGCACGGCGTAACGCATGGCCGCTTCCGGCGCAAATTGATAGAAGGCGGTTTCGAAGAGGCCGACCAGCGGCGTCCGGGGCATTTGTTGGGCAAAGAGCCGGACGCCCGTAATGTAAGGCGGGTTGTGGGCCGGCGCGATCGAGTTGCAAACTTCCATGGCCGCCAGCGCGCGTTCGTCGAGGCGGACGCAGCCATTCAAGCCGCGCGCCATGATGGTTTTGAAACCCACCGCCGCCAGATCGCTCTCGTTCTTGATCCAGCCGCCCTGGATCAAAGCCTCCAGGCACGAGCCGATGGTTTGCGCGTAATCGGAGACGCGCTCGTAACCACCGCGTGTCAACAATCGCTCCTCCCCGCCGGAAAAATCGAACAAACGATATTTCAGCGAGGTCGAGCCAAGGTTGGCGACGAGGATCTTCACTGTTGCAGCCACTTGCCTAAACCGGCCAGTCCTTCATGCGGGCGCGGAATGACTTGCACGCTGACCACGCTGCCCACCTGGGCGGCCGCGGCGGCGCCGGCATCGGTCGCGGCCTTGACGGCGGCGACATCGCCCCGAAAAAACGCCGTGACGTAGCCGCTGCCAATTTTTTCCCAGCCGACGAATTGAACATTCGCCGCTTTGAGGGCGGAATCAGCGGCTTCGAGCAGCGCGCAAAGCCCCTTTGTTTCGATCATGCCTATTGCTTGTTGTGCCATATATAAATTAGTTGAGATTACTTTTTCGCGTTGTCGCCCAGGAATACTTTCATCAAG
>DASRLE010000204.1:0-15223 GCA_035648615.1 Saccharimonadales bacterium (SeqCode)
CAATCGCACCGAAGTTTTTGTGCCGGATGAGTTTGTTGCGGCCACCGCGGCGCGGCATACGAACCTGCTCTTTGGCGCGTCGGTCAATCCCTATCGCCGCGACGCATTGGCGCGGCTGGAGTGGGCCAAGGCGCATGGCGCGGTCCTGGTGAAATGGATTCCGCCGATCATGGAGATTGATCCGGGCGACACGAACCTCATTCCATTTTATAAAAAAATGGTCGAACTAAACCTCCCGCTGCTCTCGCACACCGGCAAGGAAAAATCCTTCTCGCAAGCCGCCGAGGAATTTGGCGACCCGGCAAAATTGCGCCTGCCTTTGAGTCTCGGCGTAACCGTGGTGGCCGCGCACATCGCCTCATCGGCCGATTACCACGGCGAACGCGGCCCTGACCGTCTGGCGGCGCTGATGCGCGAATTTCCCAATCTTTACACCGACATTTCAGCCCTCACCCAAATCAACCGTCCTGGCCGCCTGAAGGAAGCGCTGACCACGCCCGAATTTTCCGGGCGTCTGGTCTATGGCACCGATTTTCCGCTCATCAACACCGCGCTGGTATCGCCTTGGTATTCGTTGCGCCTTTCCTTCCGGCAGAAGCTTTCCATCTGGCGAACATCCAATCCATGGGACCGCGATGTCTTGATGAAGCACGACTTGGGAGTGCCCACAGAGACCTTTGCGCGGTCCAAAAAAATGTTCGGCGGCGCGCATTGAGGCCAAACTTCCCGCTGTCGAGGTTGACTTAATTATCGCTTTAAGCCACTTTCCCGCATTCAGATGGGAAAAGCATTGATTATTGCCGAAAAACCTTCGGTTGCGTCCGATATTGCCAAAGCTCTCGGCGGCTTTAATAAAACGGCCGACTTTTTCGAGAGCGACCGCTATGTCCTTTCGTCGGCGGTGGGCCATTTGCTTGAGCTTTGCCTCCCGGAAGGAGTCGAGGTCAAACGGGGAAAGTGGACTTTTGCCGCTTTGCCCGTTATCCCGTCGCGCTTTGATTTGAGGCCCATCGAGCGGTCGGAGGACCGGCTGAAGCTTCTGCTCCGTCTGCTTAAACGCAAGGATGTCGATCGCCTGGTCAACGCCTGCGACGCCGGGCGCGAGGGCGAATTGATTTTTCGCTACATCGTCCAGTATGCCCACTCTAAACAGCCGATTCAGCGTCTTTGGCTCCAGTCCATGACTCCCACGGCCATTCGCGATGGCTTTGCGGCTTTGCGCGACGGGGTGACGATGCAGCCCTTGGCGGACGCCGCGATCTGCCGTTCGGAATCCGACTGGCTGGTCGGCATCAATGGCACGCGGGCGTTGACTGCGTTTAATTCCAAAACCGGCGGTTTCCAATTGACCACGGTTGGCCGGGTGCAAACGCCCACGCTGGCCATCGTGGTCGAGCGTGAGGAGAAAATTCGCAAGTTCGTTCCGCGCGATTACTGCGAACTGCACGCCACTTTTGCCGCCCAGGCCGGCGAATACATCGGGCGCTGGTTCGACGAAAATTTTTCCCGCGAGAAGGACAAGAAGGAGCAGGACCCGGATCTCAAGCCGGAACGCATCTGGGATCGCCCGAAAGCCGAAGCCATCCGCCAAAAGTGCCTTGGCAAGCCGGGCCTTGTCACCGAAGAAACCAAGCCCAGCACACAGTTGTCGCCCCTGCTCTACGACCTGACCAGTTTGCAGCGCGAGGCCAATGGGCGCTTTGGGTTTTCGGCCAAGAATACTCTGGGGCTGGCCCAGGCGTTGTATGAACGGCACAAAGTGCTGACCTATCCCCGCACCGATTCGCGCGCGTTGCCCGAGGATTACATCAGCACCGTCCAAGCCACTTTGCAGATGCTTTCCGGCACGCCTTACAGTCAATACGCCGGCGAAATTTTGAAGCAGGGATGGGTGCGGCCGAACAAGCGCATTTTCAACAATGCCAAAATCTCCGATCACTTTGCCATTGTTCCGACTTCGCTCGCTCCCAAAAATTTGAGCGAACCGGAGGCGAAACTTTACGATCTCGTCACCAAACGGTTCCTGGCCATTTTTTATCCGGCGGCGGAATTTCTGGTTTCGACCCGCATCACCCATGTCCTGGGCGAAGCTTTCAAAACGGAAGGCAAAGTCATGGTCCAAGCCGGCTGGATGAATGTCTATGGCCGCGAAGCGCAAAGCGAAGACCAGACCCCGCGCCTCGTGCCCGTGCAGCCGAACGAAGTCGTTCACACCGCAAAGATCGACCTCAACGCCACCCAGACCAAGCCGCCCCCGCGCTACAACGAAGCCACTCTTCTTTCCGCCATGGAAGGCGCGGGCAAATTGGTCGAGGACGAGGAGTTGCGCGAGGCGATGAGCCAGAAAGGTCTCGGCACTCCCGCGACGCGCGCCGCCATCATCGAAGGGCTGCTTTTCGAGAAATATCTGCTGCGCAACCAGCGCGAGTTGCAGCCGACCGCGAAAGCCTTTTCGCTCATCACGTTGCTGCGCGGCCTGGGCATCCCGGAACTCTCCTCGCCCGAATTAACCGGCGATTGGGAATTCAAGTTGAAGCAAATGGAGCGCGGCGAATTGGGCCGGCCCGATTTCATGAAGCAAATCGAGGACATGACCCGCCAGATCGTCGCCAAGACCAAGGGATATGAAAGCGACACCGTCCCCGGCGATTTCGGCGAAGTCAAAGTGCCTTGTCCAAAATGCGGCGGGGCAATCAAAGAGAATTACAAAAAATTTCAATGCCAGAATTGCGACTTCGCCCTGTGGAAGATTGTGGCGGGGCGTCAATTCGAAATTTCCGAGATCGAAGAGTTGATCACCCAGCGCAAAGTCGGCCCCTTGCAAGGTTTTCGCAGCAAGATGGGCCGGCCCTTCGCCGCCATTATCAAGATGACGCCGGAACTGAAACCTGAGTTTGATTTCGGCCAGCAAGACGGCGAAGACCAGGCGGCCGCCGAGGCGCTCGACTTCACCGGCCAGCAATCGCTGGGCAAATGCCCCCAATGCGGTTCGCCGGTTTACGAGCACGGCATGAACTACATCTGCGAGAAGGCCGCCCGCCGCCAAGGCTGCGCCTTTCGCACCGGCAAGATCATTTTGCAACGCTCCATCGACCGCGACCAGGTGCAGAAACTTCTCGCCAGTGGCCGCACCGATCTGATTGACAAGTTTATTTCCAAGAAAGGCCGTCCTTTCAAAGCGTTCCTGATCATCAAAGACGGCAAAACCGGATTTGAATTCGAGCCGCGCAAGCCCAAAAAAGCCGGTTCAACCGAGAAAGGCGAACCCGCCAAGCCCAAAGAAGTGGTTCCCAAAGTGGACTTCAGCCAGGCCAAATCTTTGGCGGCGTGCCCGATTTGTGGCGGGCACGTTTTTGAGGCCGGCGACGCCTACGTCTGCGAAAAATCGCAAGCCGACAAAAAGCCCTGCAAATTCAAAGTAGGCAAAATCATTTTACAGCAACCCATCGGCCCTGAAGAACTCAACAAGCTGGCCACCGACCACCGCACCGACCTGCTGACCCACTTCATCTCCCGCGCCGGCCAGCCCTTCTCCGCCTACCTGGTGCTAGACGACAAAAACAAAGTCACCTTCGAATTCCCGCCCCGGGATTGACGTCATTTGGCGTCGTAGGCTATCCGTTATCGGGCCAGGTTCAGCATGGGATGGTTGTCCACGGCCGGGTTTTAGGGAGTGAACCGCGGAACTTCTCGATAGCCAACGACACCTCCCGTGCGCTGTCGGTATTCCTTATTTGGTCAAGGTAAAGGTTTCGTCGGACCACGCCTTCCAAGTGGAAGCTCCAATATAGTGCCATCAACGGGTTGATAAAAAGCGCCGAACCTTCCGTCCGCCTAGTCGGATGGATGTCCCCGAAGCTACCCGCAACCGCAGCGATGATGCTCGTGTTGACGATGCTAGGAAGTTGCGGCAGACGGACAAACGCAAATTCACAGGCGTCCCGGTAAAGCTGGAACTCCTCTGAGTTGAAAGCCAGGTTCCAAGCGCCGAGGTATGAATCATCGCGCGAAAGTGCGGCGACATTTTCGAGGAAATGGGCGTGGCAAACACCGTGATGCGCATCTATCCCGAATCCGAGGCAAACAAGCAGCTTTTGTGGGACATGCGCCAGCGCATAGGCGGCGAGAAGACTTACCGCGTCACCCTCGGGAATCCGCCGACAAGATTTAAAAAACTTATTAAATCAAATATTTGCGCTTGACCGCATGTAGGCGAAACCCTTAGAGTCGTCCGCAACAGCTAATATTAACCGAAGCCCCTGGAAGTCCGTGCTTTGCTTTTTTTAGGATTCCCGAGGGGTTCATAAGAAAATTTAAATTTATGAATGGAGGATTTTCCACAGCGAAATTCGCGGCGGCGGTCAGCGGCCTCACCGCCATTCTCAGTTTGGCAAGCGCCGCCTTCGGGCAGACCACCCAAGCACCAACCCCGGCAGCGTCCAGTGACTATGTGTGCGTCCAAAGAAGTCCGCATTCCAGAATTTGGCGAAAAGCTGTTTTTGAAACAAACGTCACAGGCATCGTCCGGACAAACTTTCATTCCTATACCGAGTTGGCCACCGGTCTTTGTTATTTGGACCCCACGACGGGCAGCTATAAGGACTCGATTGAACAGATTGATCTCACGGCCAGCGGCGCTGAGGCGGTGCATGGCGCTCACAAGGTGCAGTGGGCGGCCAACGCCCATACTCCTGGTGGCGCTGTGCAGTTGACCTCCCCAGGCGGACAGCAATTCTCAAGCACCGTATATGGCTTGAGCTATTGGGATGCGGCGGCGGAGACGAATGTCCTCATTGCAACCCTTCAAGACTCTTTTGGGCTGGTTGGAAATAACAAAGTCCTATACACAAACGCGTTCTCCGGGGTCAACGCCGATCTTGAATACCTCTACACGCGTGCCGGCCTTGAACAAAACGTGGTGCTGCGGGAGCAGCCTCCCTCGCCAGCCAATTTTAATCTAAACCCAAACACGACATTTTTAGAGGTCATGACGACGTTTTATAAGTCACCCGCCCCGGTGAAAACAACCGTCACCACCGATGGCATCAGCGATGACCGGATACTTCGTTTTGACGACATGTTGATGGGGCAAGGAACCGCGTTTCGCACTGGAGATAAAGCAAAAGGATACGGGTTAAATGTGACCAAACACTGGCTCCCGCAAGAAAATGGAAATGTAATCCTGATCGAAGAGGTCCCTTATACGGCCTTAACCAATCTGGCAGGTGTCCTGCCCCTGCATTCGTCCAATACCAAGCCCGATCATAAAATTCGGCGAACCGCTTCGCTCCCACCACCTCTCCAGCAACCTCCTTCCAGAGCAAGAACGGTGGGGGTTATGAAAATCGCAAAGAACGAGGACCGCTCCGTCAAAAAGTCAGCACTGGTTATCGACTACACTCTCGCTGGATATGACTTTGCAAGCTCGGACTTCATTTTTCAATCTGACACTACCTATTTTGTATCAGGCGTATGGAATTTCGTAGGTTTGCCGGGCACAATGATTTTCGAGGGAGGAACTGTCGTTAAATATACCACGAATGCCACCATCTACGATTATGGCAGCGGACCGGGAGTCTTCGCCGGCTCGGAGTACAGGCCCAGCGTTTTTAGCTCCTGGGAGGACGACAGCGTTGGGTCTTCGATTGCCGGCAGTTCAGGCAGCCCATCGTTGGTTCCATCCACCACGTTCTATATCGAGGAAGCGGGACACGGCTTATCCTCAAACTTGATCAGCAATGCCAGATTCTCCTATGCCGATTACGCCTATACCGATTATTCAGATCCTGTGTTCACTTTTCGGGACTGTCAGTTTATAAACTGCACTTCCGCGACGGCCACGAAATACTGCACCCATATTTATTTCAAAAATGTCCTTTGCTCACATTGTTATGATATTTTCGCTGGTTATGCCGAACTCGAGAATGTAGATGCTGAGAACGTCACGGTGGATTCATGCCCGTATTTTGCGATGACAAACTCATGGTGGGGAAGCTGCAGTTATAGTGGCGGCATCACCAATTCCATATTAACCGCCTGTGACAGCAGCACATCGTTATTTGCCACCAACTGCAGCTTTGTGAATAGCAGCGCAAGCGGGATTTACCAGACCGTCGGAGCAGGCAACTATTACCTGGCAAGCGGCAGCGCCAATTTAACGGGCGGCACAACCAATATCGACCCCGTTCTTCTTGCCGATCTTGGGCAGAAAACCGTGTATCCTCCTATTGTTTTTTCGAATGTTGTGTTTAGCACGAATACCAGCCTTGCCCCACGGGCCGAACGCGACACCTACGCCGCCGCTTTGGGCTATCATTATTCGCCCTTGGATTACGGCTTTGGAGGGGTGACGATCTCCAACGCCATTCTGAACGTTGCGCCCGGAACCGCTGTTGCCAGCTTTGGCGTATCGTATTTTGGTCTTAAACCATTGGACGGTGCAAAAGTCAGCTTTAACGGTACAGCAAGCAGTCCCATTTTATTCGTATTTGAGAATGTGGTCCAAGAGGAACTAACTACATTTGCACCTTACTCTTGGAATGGGACCTTTACCTCACCGAGTTCGTGGACACTGCAATCGTCGGCAGCCTTTCAGTTTACCATTTGGTCAGCCCTCAGTGGATTTATGAACCAAGTTTTTGGCGACGATGGAGGCGCTCCGTCGGGCATGTCTGCGTTCTCCTTTTTCGGTTGCCAGTTTTACGGTGGAGGGGTCACCACGTATTCTCCGACCTTGGATATGACAAACTGCCTTTTTCGTAGAGTGACGACGGAGGTTAGCGATTTAGACACTAGCATTGCGAGCCATGTTTTTTATAACAATCTGTTTTTCGCAGGAAACATTTTCGTTGATCACGAGAACGAGGGGGCTTGGCTCTTCAAGGATAATCTATTTGACCAGACTACCATTGGAGAGCAAGACGGCAATCTGGGCGATCCGGTCAACTACAATGCATATGTCACTAATTTCGGAACGCTAATTACTCCGAGGGGCTCACATGACGTGATTTTAACCAATAGTCCTGCCTATCAAACTGGACCCTTGGGTGAATTTTATTATCCAACCAGCCTTACTAACCTCATTCATACTGGAAGCGAAACGGCGGCGGCGGCGGGCCTTTATCATTATACCGTAACGACAAATAATGCCATTGAGGGCACAAATATGGACAGCATTGGGTTTCATTATGTGGCGGTCGATGCAAATGGGCAACCGCTGGACACCACTGGCGATGGCTTGCCGGATTATGTGAAAGACAGCAATGGGGATGGCATCTTCGACACTGGCGATCTCTCTGACTGGAACAATCCTTTCAACATCTACGATCAGTGGAAGACCTATGGCGGATATGTCCCGACAAAGTTGCGCCTGAGCTATTGGCGGTTTAACTCACCTCAATTAACAAACGAAGCCGGAGCTTATCCAATAAGCTCAACTTCGGTGTCAACTGTCGCTGATTGGAGCGGTACGTCTCTCGCCATCACGGACATCTCCAACAGCGTTGTTTGCTATCGAGTTTTTGACACCAACGGAATGACGAACCTGAATTGCACCAATGGCACGGTCCGGTTCTGGTTCAGGCCAAACTGGACGACGACCAATGAAGGAGGAGCGGGCGGCGGCGGCAACGCCTTGGGCGTGGGCTACGGAACTTCTGACGCCTACGGCCGGTGGGAATTAGGGTTGGGTGACACTTCCGTATTTGGTTGCGATGATAACGGTATTACGATGTCTCCGGCTTTTGATACTCCAACTTCCTTCATCTCCAACGTTTGGTGCCAAGTCGCCATGACGTACAGCCCGACCAATGTCGCCTTCTATACTAATGGCGTTCTCGTGCGAACTCTGGTCGGGGCTGCCGTGGCGCAAGCGCCTGGAATTTCCAATTGGTGGTATTATGAAGTGCCGCCTGGCTTGTTCTATGCTCCTCCTTACTTAACCATGGCCACCGGATTCTCGGTTGGAAACACCATGGCGTACCAATCGTCGCCGCTTGACGGCCAGATCGACGAGTTGGAAACTTTCAATTTTCCTCTGAGCGCCCAGGCCATTGCCGCCGGGGCCTCCTCGTTCGCGGGCGCGACAACTTCCGTCATGCAGGACAGCGACTACGACGGTCGAAGCGATCTCATGGAAACGCTGGTCGATCAAACCGATCCAAACGTCCCTACCAACGTGGCCCACGTTCGCCTGGGCTATTGGCGATTCAACACAGGCGACCTCATGGGCGAGCAGGGCCAGCTTCCCATTGCCTCGGGCGGCGCAACTCTCGTGACGAACTGGAGCGGCACCGCTCTGAACCTCGGCTCAGGCAGCACCGGCACGGTCTATCATGACGTGGAGACTAACGGCAATATCAACTTTAACTGCCGCCAAGGCACCGTCCGTCTGTGGTTCAAGCCAAACAGTGGATCGTCCGCGCCGCTGATCTACCTCGGCGACTCCGCGACCAACCGGTGGTCCCTCGAACTGACCAACAGCGGCAGCAGCATCGTTTTCGTCACCGCGTCCAATGGCAGCCCGGTGACGATTCTTTCGACTAACGTTTCGTTGGACAGCGGACACTGGACCCAACTCACCTTGACTTATGGACCGGGCGGGGCCGCCCTTTTCACCAATGGTGTCCTTGCGGTGACCAACAACGTAGGGGTCACCCTTTGGCCTGACCTCGCCACCCGCTCAAACTACGGGATTGTTCTTGGTAATAATTCCGCCGGAACCGCCCCTCTCAATGGCCAGATTGATGAGCTGGAAACGTTTAATTATCCACTGTCGCCCGTTGACATCGCAAGCAATTGCAGTATAATAACCCGCGTGGATGGAGACTTGGACGGCATACCCGACATCATTGAAGACATCTCCAACGCCACCAGCACGCCGTTCCTCGGCACACCCACCGTCATTACCGGCGTCATCGAAGCCGAACAATTCGATCGGGGCGGCGCGGGCGTTGCCTATCAAAACGTGGGGTCGCATTCAACGAATAACCTCCGCACCACTCTGATGTGCATCAACCCTTGCGACGACATTGGTAACGGTTATTGCCTGGACCAAACCGTTCCCGACGAATGGACGCGATACACCATCAACGTGCTGGTGCCGCAGACCTATGCCATTGAGAGCCGCGTGGCGGGTCTTGGCACCAACGGGGTCTTTCAGATCAGCTTCGCGACCAACGACCTGTCTGGATTCACCCATACCTACGCCACATCGCCCTCGCTGGTCGTTCCATGCACCAATTGGACGAACGTGACCTGGCAAACCAATCTGGCTTACGGCACAAATTTCATGACGGTGACGTTCGTGAGTTGCGGTTCAAACAACAATATCATCGGCACGAACGTCGCGCGACTCAATTACGTTTCCATTTACCCCTGGTGGCAGGCCGGCTTCACCAGCACTAACGCCCCCAGTCCCTTGGAACTGATCGCTGGCACGAACTGGGGGGCCGCGATTTCCAACGCGACAACGATTCAGGATGCAATCGATAACCTGCCTTCGACCGGCGGAACAGTGTTGCTCCCTTCGGGAACTTTCTATCTCGCGCAGGCAAATCCTGATGAAACAGGCTATTCATGGGATAACGCCGCTGTTGGAATTGTTAGCACCAATGTTGAAATCCAAGGCTCCGGCATTACAAATACAACATTGATTGCTTTCAACCGGGCCACCACGATCTTCTACGGTGGTAATTCCCCCACGCTCTCCGGCCCGTGCGCGACCATTACATTGCGCGACATGACCTTGCAATCACAGCCCCACCTAGCCGTTATTGATACGACGAACGTAACTTGGGAAACCGGTCAACTCCAACCGGTGTTTGACGCGGGCGAAATTGTTGCGTTTGGTGGACCAGACACGAACCAATGTTGCCGTAACATCCTGATTACAAACTGCCTGTTTCTCAACGGAAGCATTTCCGTAGAGTTTATATGGAACGTTAGTAACTGCATCGTTCAGAATTGTCAGTTTATCACTTGGTCGGGAGGGAACGACTATGTCCCGGGACAAACAAATAGCGGGTCGAACAGCACGCCCAATAGCGGGCCGTTTGGTTTCGGGGTCGGAATTTTTGCTCGAGCAGCCGCCAACATTGTCGTTTCCGATAATACATTTAACGGCAACCCAAATTTAACGAGCACTATGTCAAACTTATTGGGCGCGGAGAATGGATTCGTTTATTTTCAAGAACTAGGAAACTGGTTCGTGGCGGACAATTCCATAAGCAACTACGCCTTGGAAGGCATTCAATTCTCAGCGGGTCCGACCGCCGCAGTTCGGAACACATTTACAACGTGGGCGCGCACGGAATCGACTACCGCGCTCTGCTCATGGAACCAAGGCGGAAGTGTTCTCGGCATCGACGTTCCAACCGCCTATATCACAGATTTTGTCGGAAACAATGTGAACGGCGGGCAAGTCGGCGTGAATGGCCCGTTCCGCCCGGATTATCCCGTATTCTCAGTGATGGTCTCGGGCAACAACTTTGCTCTCGGCGGACCGCCCGCAAACCCCGCTTATGACGATTGGGGAGGTGGAGGTCTGGTTGCGGGATGCCAAACCGCGGCTATCATAGGCAACACGTTCAGCTCCGGAGACAACCTGATGGCGCTGGCTTTAAGCTGTTCCAATATATTGTTCCTCGCCAACGACGCGAGCGGAGAGAGCTTCTCAGGACTAAGCTACATCGGCCAACCCGGCGGTCTCCAGAATGCCGTCATCATTCGCAACATCATCAACCGGGGGGCCGCTTACCACTTGAAACTGCCGCCGCAGGACGCGTCCCGTTGGATCCTTTATCAGAACCAGTTCATCGATGCACATACCAACACGGTTCCGCCAATCCTCGACCCGGTGTCCGCTGCCGTTCATATTGGAAACTAAGCACCACCATGAAAACATCATTTCTACATAGATTCATCCGTCCCGCATCCAGCGCGAGCGTGAGAGGGAATCCTTTCAAGGTAGGGACGTCGCGCCGCGCCGCCCGGCCAGCGCCGCGCTGGCCCAATAGATCAGCAGCCGGCTCCGCCAATCCTGCCCTCGTCTTACGCCCATCCAGCGCCCTCTTTCGCGTCATCCTAATTCACTGTGCATTCCTCATTCTTCATTCGGTTGCGGCATCGCCTCAAATCGCCTGGGTTGCAAAATACAACAACGGCGTCGCCAACGGCAACCACCAGGCATTGAAAATGATGCTGGATTCGACAGGCAACATTTATCTCTCCGGCTTCTCCGCGAACACCAATGGCGGAACTGGATACGCCACCTTAAAATACGCGCCGAATGGAGTTCTGCTCTGGTCGGCGCGGTTCGACTCAACGAATTATCCCGCCGCCGAGGCGTTGGCGTTTGCCCTCGACGCCAGCAACAATGTCCTAGTCACCGGCACGGCGGTGACTGCCAAGTACGCAACCAACGGCCAGCTATTGTGGACTGCTCCCTATAACGGCCTTTCGGTTGCAACCGATACCAATTGCGACGTGTTTCTAGCGGGAGTAGCCAGCAATTTTACGACGTTCAAGTTAAGTTCTGACGGTTCAAATCTCTGGAGCCAAAACTATATGCCTGTCTCGACAAACAACCCTTGGGGTAGCCCTGCGATATTAACCAATACTGCGCAAGTAGTCGCTGTCGATTCCTCCGGCAATGCGTATGTCGGAGGTTTCATTGAAGACCCTTTCCAACAGTCAATAGATCACAAAAACTATTATGCCGACGGCGCGGTATTAAAATATGGACAAGACGGGGCGCTGCTGTGGGAAAACACATTCGATGTGGACACTTTTGCCCTCGACGTAGACTGTCACTCTATGTCCGTTAGCGACAGCGCTGTTTACATATCCATGGACTTCTATCCCGGCCCGGGATTCATTGAGAAACTCAATGCTGCCGGAACAGTGTTGTGGTCCGTATTCGATAGTCCTATGGCTACATCCTCCCGGCAGTTAAAGGTTGATCGACAAACGAACACCATCATAAGCGGTGAGACTGCTGATGTATCTTTTCCTACCTATCGAACTATAAAGATCGATCCGACGGGAAATGTATTGTGGCAAGCTTACTATCCTGAACCTTCCTCTGGTGGGACGAGTGGCGCAAGGAGCTTGGCTCTCGATAACGCGAACAACATCTATGTCACGGGTTTTGCCAACAACAACGCATCGGCCAATGACATTATCACGATCGCTTACGATCCCAATGGCCACCAACTCTGGCTCCAGCGCTACGACGGCCCGGGACATGGCGATGACGTCGGCAACGCCATTGCGGTGGACAACGCGGGCAATGTCTATGTGGCCGGGTATGAGACTGAAACCAACGGCAGCACCGAAATGATCCTGATCAAATATTCGCCCATCACCCTGCAACGGCAATCCAATGGAACCATCCTCCTGCAAGCGTATGGTTCGCCCGGCCAAGGTTTTGACTTCCAAGCCACCACCAATCTGCAAACCTGGCTCGACCTCGGCGCCACCGTGGCCGACACCAACGGCTTCGTCCAATTCACCGACACCAACGCCCCCTCCTTCCCTTACCGCTTCTACCACACGACTCCGCAATGAATCTTCCGCGCGCTTCTCGGGTGGGCGTGTGAGACAAAATTCTTCGAGAGCCGTGAGACCTGTTCCCGGGCCAAAGCGGAACTGGTCGTTCCGCGCTCCAAGACGCTTCGCGCGCACTGCCGCCGCCGAAGAACCGGCAGGTTTTGGAGTGCTGGCGCGTTAGCGCCGCTTTCCCACGCCCGTTTGGCGGCCATGTTATCTTTGAACGATTCAATGTGGAGATTTGACAAAAATCACGTCCCCAGGAAATACTTGAATATCATCCGGCTTCAATGCCGGTGCTTCCTTCGACCCAACGAGTCGATAGAGCCACGGCGTCTGAAGAATCGTATCTCGAGAAATGGCTGTTATCTGGCCAAACTGCCCAATATTCAATTCCTTCAAGTCGCCAACCGCGAATGTGAGGGATCATTGCGCCGCGGGCATAAACGGCTGGACGAAACACGCGCCGCCTTTGGCGTAAGCGATCCACACGGTGTGGGTTTTCGGATCGACGACGATGTCGCCGGTGCCGCTTTCGTCGGGGACGTCGCCCAGCGCCGTCAACTTTGAAGCTTCCACCGCCGCTACAGAAATCTTGCCCACCCGGCTGGCGCAATAGGCGATGTGCAAGCCGGGATCGTAGGTCATTTCATCCACCCGTCCGCCCGTTTCCACCCGCGCCACCACTTTTCCCGAAGAACAATCAAACAAGACAAGCTTTCCGGCGCAAGCCACCAGCAATCCGTTGTATTCCGGAACGAAGGCGATGCCATGCACGCCTTTATCGGGCGCGCAAGCCCAGTGTTGCACGACCGTGTTGTTCGCGGGATCGATTACCGCGATCGTGTCGGCGCCCTTCACCGCTTGATAAAGATGTTTATAGTCAGTGTCGAAAGCCAGGTCCTCAACTCCTTTGCCGTCGAACTTGATCGTCGCGACAATTTTTTTCGCGGCAGGATCGATCACCCACTGCTCGCCCGCCTTGTCATTGCATTCGTGCACCAAGCCCGTGTTGGGATTGAAGGCGATCAAATCCGTGTCCGACGCGAGTGGAACCTCCCCCGTCACCTCCAGCGTGGCCGCATCCACAATGACCATCCGCGCGGGGTCGTTGCCGCTGACATAATAGCTGCCGCGCTTCGCGTCCACAACCGCGTCCTGGCTCGTGCTGGTCGGGACCACTTTCAATAATTTTCGAGTGCCAATGTCAAAAACATCGAACGATTTGTTCCCTTCATGGCCGAGGAGCAGCCGATTCGAGGCGGCGTCCAAGCGAATGAAATCAAACTTGCCCTTCGTGCCCGGCAGCAGCGTGGGCTCCCCGGGAGTCAACGGCGCCGCTGAACCACAGAGGGTCAAAGCGGGTAGCAAAAGCCCAATGTTGATCCCGGCTCGAATGTTTTTGAAAATGATATTCATATTTGATATAGTGGTTCGATCCTGCCTGACCGCGACCCGCGACAATCTAAAACCTTGCCGGTCGGGAATTGTTTGTTCAAGAATTAATCTCTTAGAATCTTGAGTTTACAGCGGCAAATTTTTACCGATTGCATTGGGATTTTTCCAGATGTGGAGGACGGTGTAACTGCCCAAGGCCGCCACGCTTGCGACATGGCTTCGGCTTGTTTGGCGGTAACTCCTCCGAGATTATTGCGCACGGCTATGTCTTCTTTAGGGAAGGCATCCGGCCAGCGTAAGGCGCGCATGGCCTGCCCGGAAGTCTCGCCATTTTCGGACATGTAAAAATTTTAACTTCCATGACCGAAAATGGCGAGCAATCTGTCCGATTCCGGCTAATCTTTAGATATGAAACAAACAAAGACAAGTGGAACAAACAGCATGAATTCTTATTGCATCATCAAAAGCCCCATCAATGAGATCATGTTGGTCGCCGATGATTCCGCCTTGATCGGGGTTTATTTTGTGGGCCGTGATCATCTTCCCGCCACGAGCAAGCAGTGGAAACACAACGCCCAACACCCGGTTCTTCAGCAGGCGGCGCGGCAGCTCCAGGAATATTTCGCGGGCAAGAGAACCGAATTCTCGCTTCCGCTGCGCCTGGCCGGCACTGATTTCCAGCAAAGCGTCTGGCGGGAAATTGCGCTCCTGCCCTACGGCAAAACCATCAGCTACAGCGAGTTGGCCAAACGCGCGGGCGCGCCCCAAGCCATTCGCGCCGCTGGCGCCGCCACCGGTCGAAATCCCCTGTCAATCGTCATTCCCTGCCATCGGGTGGTGGGAAAAAATGGAACCCTGGGCGGCTTCGCCGGCGGCTTGGAAAGAAAACGACATCTCCTCGGACTCGAAAACCCGCCCTCCAAGCCCCTCAAAAAAAGAAAAGCCGCCGGCAAATAATCCAAATCCAAATGAAAGCCTGCGGTGTCATAAAATTGGCCGCCTTTCGGCCTTGATTTATCAATAGAGCGAGCGAATCCGCCAGCCCACTTCGCGCTATGCGGGACAGGTGGAATCGAACCCTCGTCTCGATTCACCGTTTTCAAGACATTTAATTGCAGGTATTTGTGAGTTTTTAAACGATTATTCTTGTGCTTTTCATTCTTACTTTTATTCTTACCTCAGTCAAACGAATTTTATGGCAAGCGTAACCAAACATCCGAAATCGCAGTTCTGGACAGCGTGCTTCTCCGGCCGCGATGGTCGCCAGATGAAACGG
>DASRLE010000205.1:0-8349 GCA_035648615.1 Saccharimonadales bacterium (SeqCode)
CGAAATTGCTCCATCCGCAGAAACACATTCTTCAAGGCGTGACCGCGCGTAATCCCGTAAAACCAACCGCCCATCGAAAAATAAGTGACGGGGATTTCCAGTTCGCAAAGCGACTGAATTGCCTGAGTCGAGATTTGGATGTTTCCGAACAGCGCAACGTGTGAAAGATCGCGCATCCGCACTTCCTCGACAACCCTGTCTTTTTCTTTGACCGTCAACACCTCGTCCTTGCATCCAACACGATAACCCTGGGTGTTCAGATACAGCGGACGGGTATCGTCTCGCGCGGCAATCAATCTGCGGGGCGGCTCTCCCGCCGTGCGCTTCGAGTCTTCCGACAATTCTGTTGATGGCGTGTCTGCTTTTTCCCGCACACTCAAATCAACCGCCGCATGAGTCTGCGCCAGCATTCGTGTTTCGTCCGGCAGACAAACTGGCGCGAGTGAACAACGCACACACTTCGGAGAATGGACCAGCGGCGCCGGAATCGGCCCCGTGACGACCCGTCTGGCCTCGGCAATGTTTTGCAGAATCCAGTTTTCCAGTTCGGGAGTGATCGGCAGGCGAACGCGCTGCTTCGTGGCACGATAATAAATGACGCCCTCGTTGCAGGTGTAACCGTTATCACGCAAAATCAGCGCCTGCAATCCAAGCTGCATCTTGTCGGTGTCCCATAGTTCATTTGCTTCCCCTCCCTCTTTGGGCGCACCCGCCTTGTAGTCAACCGGGCAGACCTCCAACGCAGTAAACAAATCGTCCTTCTCTGTTTTCGTCTCAACCAAGTCCATTTTTGCGACGACGCCCAACCGCTCTGATCCCATTTGGACGGAACGCGAATGAATGGTTTCAGGTTCGGCGTTCTTTGTTTCAGACTCTTTGCTTGCGGGTTCAGCCGCCGCCGTTGTTCCCCCTTCTGCCTTTGGCTTATCAGCATCCGACTTCCGTTTGGCTTTCGGCAAAGCCCCACTGCCCGAATCAACGCGTTTATGAATCGCCTCGCCGCGCAATGTATCCACGCTCTCGACAAAGACACCCTCGACGAATTCGTAATAGAAAAGCCGCTGGCAATACACGAACTCGTTCAACATCCGCGCGGGAATTTGCTGCGGCTCATTCTCGAGGCGAGAAGGCGATAGTGAGGGCTGCGGCAATGTGGGCGCTGGAATTTCGACCACAGGTTGTGCAACGCTGGCCAGTTGTGACTCAACGGCCTCTATTCGCAATACAATCTTCACCTGTTTCGGCTCGCCGGTTTTCTGAGGTGCCTCCCGTTCGCCGCCCAATCTGGCTCCGCCTGCACCAGGAGAAAGCCCTCTCGATGCTAGTGGCGTTTCCTGTTCACTCAAACGCGATTCGGACGGACCCGATGGATTTTGTTCACTCATAATTTTATTTGTTCGCGAACGGACTCGCGGAAGTCGCCTTTGTTGAGTTGCGTGGCTTCCGAATCCATAATCGGCAGGAACAGGCCGAGACCGAATTGAGCACCATAGCCCAAGGCGAGCATTGTCTCATGAGAAGACCAAGAGTGGTTGGTTTTCATGGAGAAAAGGATGGAGTGAAATTTCGGAACTTGTCCACGGTGATTCGCTCACTGCGAAAGACCTCAGTTATGCCTCGTTCTTGGAGGGATTCTCGGGATATTTCCCGCGCCTGTAAATGTTCAAGAGCCAACAATGAACGTATGGTATCCAAAGACAGTGGAGCTTCCCAAATCGGCCAATTGAAAAGGTTTTTTGTAAAACCAGTAGTCCTAAGCTGACCGCTGACAGGCGCTGTCGGAAACAAGACCCAAGCCTCAACGGCCAGGCGATTTGCACCCCACATCGTCCTTGATGGTTCATCAGCGGGTTTAGTCCATCGCAAGGCGTGCCGTCGGTCCTCGATAGGATCGTAGCGAAGGCTTAACCGCTCGTCTGCGTAATCCCAAGAGGCGAACAGCGTTCGTCTTAGGTGAGAATCCATCGTCTGCGTTCGCAGCCCTTCCAAAGTCGGGAAAAGATCTTGTCGTCCACTTCCGCTCACAGTTCGTAAGGCGGAATCCTCAATCTCTTCTTCGGGCAAAACCAGACCATCGACAGAGAATGCAGCGGCAAATTGTGCCAAGCGTTGGTCCCCCTCTTTGGCCTTACTGGCGGCGTTTAATGCAAACTGTCTGAACTGAGCATTCGTCCACTTATTGAGGTTACGAGGCAAATGCTCGTCAGAATTTGGACTGGGAAGCTTTCTGAGGCGCACCGCAAGATAACGACTAACCGCCATAAAATTAAGTGGAAGTCGGTTGGCTGACAAAACCGCTACGTAGTGAGCCTCCTGTTTCCAGTGCAACCGAAAATCTCGCTGTGGAAACCATTCGGATAGCACTTTAAGAATACCTAGTGCTGCGAGAAAGCCCAGCGGGTTGCTTCCATTGAGACCGCGAAGCGGGAGTTCAGTACGAGATTTCATGATTCAGGCTCCTTCTCGGAATCACGTTGCTCGGCCTCGCTGGTGCGGTGATCGGCTAGTAAAAGGATGGCTTCGAGCAAAGCCAAGCCCCACCAACCGTGGCGGCGGTTTAATCGCCAGAAGCGGTCGGGTACGCCGCTGCTGAGATGTTCAAGGCCGGTTGCGCTGGAGTGACTGACCTCAGTTCCTTCTGTGGAAGATCCTTGGGGTCCAGTTGACCAACGGAGGCGGATGACCATAGGTGATTCATCCACGATGACCGGGGCAAACGGGCGACAGTGGCCGTGGGTGGCAGCAATGAGATGGAGGATCAAGTCTTGGGATTCTGGCGGCAATGCGGCGAGGAGGGGTTCGGCGAGGCATACAGAAAGCAACTCGTGACGGCCTCCGCGCGGATAGCCAGAGCGAGCGGCAATTGCGTCTCGAACGGCTTTCGACAACGGTAGGCCACCAGACTTGGCAAGGAGTTCTCCCCCTCCTCGTGCGTCCCCGCGAAGAAGGGCTTGGAATCGAGGATCACCCTTGCCGAGATCGTGCAGCCAACCAGCGATCTCAAGGTCTTTCTGGACTGATTCAGGAAGGCCACATACAGAACCATAGGTGCGGGCGTGGCGGGCTACACCCAAAGAGTGGTGGTGAAGGCTGACAGCTACGGTTGCAGAACCGGTATTATCTTCGCCTGCGAAATCGTCGGTTTCGCTGGCAATCCGCGGCATTCGGCGGACTGAACGCAGAATCAATCCCTGCTGAGGGTGGACGTGCAGGCTGCGACGGGAGCGGGTGCGCGAACCGAGTTCCTTGACAAGCCAGGCAGCCGAGTCATGGAGCCAAGATGGTTTGCCGTTAGGTTTCTCTTTGGCCAATAGGGCGAGTGCCGAGCGAAGTTCATCAAGGAAATCACGCTCACCCAAACAGGCGGCCAATTCGTCTGAAGACATCTCTGAAATCAAACCAACAAGTTGGGTGATCACCGGTGATTGAGGCCAAGTCGCCATTACAGCAGAATGGAGTCGAAGCACAGGTCGGGCTCGGGCGACTATTTGCAAAGCGTCGCCAACGTCTGTCGGGCTTCCGGGAGGGAAGTCTCCAAGTTCATCCCGTTCTATGGCAGCCAGTCCGGAGAGGACAACCATATTACCTGGCCGAAGTTCATCCGCAGAAGATATAACTTCGCTGTCCTCAACACCACACCAGCGCAAAGCGGCAAAGCGCATTGCCTGAGACTTCGGATCTTCCGTCTCAACCGTGGAACGGACAGGCACGTCAGCACCCGTGTCGGCCTCTGATTTGGCATTCTTCAGCCAAGAACGGATGAGGTAGATGGGAACGGAAAGACACTCACCAACGGCTGGCGGACATAAGGCGAGAATTTCCGTCCAGAGGCATGGATTGTCTTCCGGCAGATCAACCCGCCAACAGACGAGCACATCAGCATCGGCGCGGCCGGGACCGTGGAGAAACAGACTGACATCAGGCGATGGATATGGTTCTGGTGCGGTTTGCGCCCAGCAATCCACATGGGCGGGGAGCATCACGGGCGCGTGAGTAGGCGCGAGCCGCAAGGTGGAAAGTTCGGCTTCGGTAAGCAAATCCAGCCGCGACTTCAGGGCGAGGATGCCAAAGTCCACAGGACCGCCTACATTCTGGTCCTGGAGCCATAGCCACGTCGCTGGCAACGCGTTGCCGTAAACGGGATCGGACTCGATCTCGTCTTGGGCTAGCGCCACTTGATCGGCCCGGACGACAATGGCAGCGGACGATTCCACAGGCCGACCACCTCGATTAAGCCGACCAAAACGTTGACGGAGCGCGTCGAGGCTGGCGCATTCGGTGATAAGCGCATCGAAGTCAAGATTTGCACCGACTTCGAGAGTCTGCGTGGCGACGACGAAGATTGGTTTGGCGAAAGAGCGTAGTTTAGCCGTGGGGCGGAGTTTTGGTAGCCAAGCCTCTGCAAGCTGGTCGCGGTCGAATGGACGCATCCGACCGGTAAATAGTAACACATCAGCACGATCACCGAACTTGTCTCTGAGACGTTTGGCAGCCGCGCGGGCAGTAGCGACGCGATTCGCGAAGACCCCAATGGCGCGCGGCGTTTCGCCGACCAGTGCGATGGCCTGCTTCACGAGTTCCTCTGCGAGAGGAATGATGAAATTCTTGCCCTTGGCTTTGGGAGCAAGGTTTAATGTTGCGAGTTTGACGGCCGCGAGGCGTGGACCAAGGACGGGGTGTTCACGATCAGCAGCCTCAAGTTGAAAGGGCTGGGAGGATGATTTCGTGCCCAGTGGCGGAGTGGCTGAAAGCACCACGACTTGGAAAGATCCCGGCAAACGCGCGTCACCGAATTTGCGAAAGTCTCGGACGCCTTGGAGTGTTTCCCAAAATGGTTCCACTAGATGCGCCTCATCAAGGAAGATCAACGAATCATAGGCGGCAAGCGCAGCATGAATCGGGCGGGCGGCTGCACTGACACCATAGCCACGAAAAAGCAGGCGAGAACCGAGTTGGTCCACAGTGGTGCAGACGATGGTTGGTTGCGTGGGCGTACGTGCCCAAGCGTGATCGCGATACACGCCGCCACGAAGCTGGGCCACGGCCAGTGGGACAAATTCAGAATCGGTCTCTCCAGCGACGCGACGAAGGCGCCCAGCAATTTCGAGAAGAATACCAGACTTAGCTTCGTGCAACATGCCGGCCAGTTGGCGCGCGTGATCAAAGGCTTCGTCCACGACCACACGGCGATCCACAACATAGAAGATTCGGCGCGCGGCGGAGCGTTGAACAGGAGACAGGTCGGCTTGGGCAGCTAAGATAAAAACCGCAAGATCCAAGCAGGTCGTCTTGCCACTCCCTGTTGGCAGGGAAATGGGCTGAGGCCAGTCAGCATTGTTGCAGTTAATATCATCGGAACGCGAGGACACTTGCGTTTTCTGGAGTAGCCGCTTCGCAAGCCGTGTTTGCCAGGGAAACGGCTCGTGATCGTCGTGAACCGCCCGGAAGAAGGCATCGAAGTCATCAAGCGCCAGAGGGATCATGCGCCTATCTCCTCGTTGCGAAGGGGACGGCAGAAGCCATAGCCGCGGTAACGTCCGGCGCCAAGAAGGAGCGGGCCGACAACAGGGTCACGGAATGTCAACACTGCGTGGGTGTGGTGGATATTACCGCCCGATTTGCGTTGGAGATTTGGGAAGCCGCGATTGGTGGGTGCTCCGACGAAAAGAGATACAGGCGACAAGGTCACGCTTTCAAGAGCGTCGCCCACGCCGACCCGGATGGCAGCCTCGCGGATAGCATTCTCAATCTCGACCCACGGGTCGTTGCCTTTAGGATGCCGGTCGAAAGCGATGGGTGTAACAGTGGCCCATCGACGCGCGGGTCCGATGTCGGCGGTCCAGATTTCGGATTGGAGGGCAACAGGACGACTTAGGCGGTCGTCGAGTTCGAGAGTGAGCGCACCGGCTTTGCCAAGCACAAGCCGCAATTCGACTGGTTCGGCAAATTCATTCCCGGAGACGAGAACGCCACGGAACGCGCGGCTGACTTCCTCATCGGGCACGTTGTGAGGCACGACCAAGGCCAATCCGAGTAAGTGTCCGTCGGCATGTTCACGGCCAATGTGCGGCAGAGGAACAAAGGCCAAGTGATCCGTCTCGCTGCGCTTGCCTCCGGACGCATGGCCGCTGATCCATTCGGGTGCGGGCGTTTTGTGAATCGTAGTATATCGGCTCATCACTGTGTCCCGTAGTGCGCGTGTAAGCAGCAGCGTGCTAGTGAGTCCATAATATGGACCATCGGTTTGGCGGAGGACGAACAGGCGCGGATCAAAGCAAGTTTCTACCAGAAGCGTCTTCGGCATTGGGGGACGGGGCGGAGCGTAGGCGGCCCAGCCAGAGGAGTTGGGGCGCAATCCGGCGGCGAACCGCGCTTCTAAGTCATCGAAGCGGCCCGTTGCGGGCACACGCAGGCGCAACGTGCCAGCGCGGTTGGGTACGGGGACGAGCGTAGCGGGCTGCACGGTCGCAGGATCAGTTACTAACCAGCACTGCACCGGTGAAGATGAATGACCGAGGTAAGTCACATTTCGACAGAGCCGGTCGAGGGATTTGGTGTGACCGTTGGCTTCGGCAGCGGGCCATCGTAACAGGACACAATCGCTCTTGGGAGTGACCGCCGGGAAATGCCGGGCTTGGCGTAAGCGCTTCTCTGGTAATAACCCCAACCCTGCGGTAACCTGGGCATCGGAAGGTGGCTTCTTCGAGGAACGAGATGACAATTCGGTGTCATTCACCGGCACATAGCTGGTAACAACCTCACGGCGGGTTACCTCTGATCTCTCATCATCTGATTCTTGGCTGGCGACGAGTTCAGGTGCGCCAAGAGATTCAAGCCAGCGAAGTGCGTCGGCTTCGTCAGGCAATCGGTCGGACGTCCCCCAAGCAGCCACGAGGGCCATGAACACTCGGTCCGGGTGCGGCGGCCACTCGGCACGCTCCCGATCTGCCGGGTGCGTGGCGACGCTTCGGCCTGCGAGGAGGCGAAGGCCAATCGCAATCATTTTGCGCCTCCGCCCTCGGTTTCATTGTCCTCAACTTGCTTGGCAGCAAGTTCCTGACTGCGGCGCACGATCTCGATCAACTGCGGCGATGGCGTGAGCACAAGTTCATCTTCAGCAAATGGCAGCCCTGCTTTTTTGGCGACGGCTAGTGCTTCTTGGTAGAGGCTGAGAGCTTCAGCGCGGGTCAGGGTAAATTTCTTGGGTTCAGTGCCAGGTTCATCCAGAAGTTCCCAGACGAACTGTGCGGTAGGGAAGAGTTGGCAACGCGAACGGAGATCCTGATTCTGCTCACGAGCGAGTGTCGCGGCGCACAATCCCAAAGCGGCCAATGCGGTGCGAGCGGCGTCATCGTTGGCGGGAGTTGATCGTTTGTTATTCAGCGGGAAGGAAAGTCGGCGCAAGGAGGTGAGAGAGAGAACGACGGTTTGGACAGCGCGACTGATGATGACCCCGCCCTTAGCAATGGTGGGGGTCACATTACCGTGATTGGCTTTGGAAGGAGAGCCAGGAGCGGCTTTCGTTTCTTTCCCTCGTGAATACAAGATTGGATTTTTCTTTGCGTCTAATGCGGCTTCCTCTTTTTGATGTGTCCAATCGAATGGGGTTTTGCTTGGGTCTGACTGATAGATTGGGCCTGCCTCCTTGTAGATTTCAGCAGAATCGATTCGGCTGCTGGTTCTCACGCCGACCTGGACGTCGTGACCAACGATCTCCGATACCATCGCGCGGGCGAACTTCGCACCGAGCCCCCCCTTCGGGCCGGTCGAGTCCCAAAGACCAAAGACCAAGGCTGTCGGGCAGTGCTGGAACAACGCCGTAGCGTTGCGGGCATCCATGTGATCAAGAGCCTTGCCGACAGAGGATTTGCGAAAAGCGACCTTCTCCGTCGGATGAAGACTGTCGCGTAGGAGCGCATCAGCGATACGGTGCGGCGCTTCAAGGCTGGTGATACGAAGCGTCTTGGGCAAGTCATTACCCGCAAAGTCCACCGTGATGACCGGCAGTTTCAATTCGCCGCGTTCCCAAGCGGCCAACAGCGCTAGCTCATTCCTATTCGCCTGTGACTGCACCGAGTCGAGCAATACGCGGTCGTAGCCGCTGATTTCCTTCTGACCGCCACCGATGTCAGCGTAGCGCGGACCTTCGGTAGCGTATTTCCCGCCTTCATATGTCGGTGGAAAGATCTTCGACCCCGGCCCGCCAGCAGGCTGTAGTTCGATGTGAGCGCGGAATGCTGCCGCCGATTTGGTGACGGCTTCATGTAGTATCTTAGGATTAAGCGTTGTCATAGTGTTTGTTATTTTTCATACACAATATCAGGAGAATCCACAACGTCAATGTTTTAT
>DASRLE010000206.1:0-4498 GCA_035648615.1 Saccharimonadales bacterium (SeqCode)
GTGGCGCTCACCTCGGGGGGCGCCATTCCGGACAATGGCGATTACCGGGTGGTGGTCGAACCGGGTGACATCTTCGTCGGCACCGTCAATGAGGACTTCGCCGTTGAAAGCATGGCGGGTGATATTTTTCAACTCGGCAACACCTCATGGAAGGTTCTTCAAGTCATTGCCGGCACGATACGGGTGGCCGACGCCCAGGGTCAGCCGCCCGGCATGCCTTTTTGGCTGGGCGAAGGACCAGCGCGCACGACCGAGCTTTCAAGCGCGGTGTCAAAGATGCGCGACGAAATTCAAAATGTAATTGAGCAGACAAACCGCTCCATCGAACAGCTCATGGCATGGCTCACCGCCGAAACGGGCATTTCCGAATCCGGCGCGCGGCAATTGGCGGAATATTTCAGCGCTGGCTACAAAGCCCTTGGGCTTGTTCCTTCGCAGAAAAAGCTCGTCCTGGAAAGGTTCTTCGACGAATCCGGCGGGATGCAACTCGTCATCCATTCCCCCTTCGGCGCACGGCTCAATCGGGCATGGGGATTGGCCTTGCGCAAACGGTTTTGCCGTTCATTCAACTTCGAATTGCAGGCGGCGGCCACTGATGATGCCATCGTCCTTTCGCTCGGCACACAGCATTCCTTCCCGCTTGAAGAAGTATTTCATTATTTGAACAGCAAGACCGTGCGCGAAGTGCTGGTGCAGGCCTTGCTGGATGCGCCCATGTTTCCCATTCGCTGGCGTTGGAACGCGACGCGTTCTCTGGCGCTCCCGCGACAGCGGAACGGACGCAAAATACCCGCGCCCCTGCAACGAATGGAATCGGAGAATCTGCTGGCGGCGGTGTTTCCTGATCAACTGGCCTGCCTCGAAAACATCGTGGGTGATCGTGAAGTCCCGGACCATCCATTGGTCAGGCAAACGATTGAAGACTGTTTGACCGAGGCCATGGATATTGACGGTTTGGAGGCGTTATTGCGCCAAATTGAAAAGGGAGAAGTGGACTGTGTGGCGCGTGATTTGCCGGAACCGTCGACATTGGCCCATGAAATTCTTAATGCGCGTCCGTATGCGTTCCTGGACAACGCTCCACTGGAAGAACGGCGCACGCAAGCCGTTTACACCCGGCGGGCCAGCGACTCAGCGGGGGGAAACGAACTTGGAATTTTGGATGTTGCGGCCATTGGCCGAGTTTGTGAAGAAGCATGGCCCCAGGCCCGTAACGCGGACGAACTACACGAAGCCCTGTTGTTGCTCGGGGTAATGACGGAGGACGAAGCCATAAAATGCTCCGAAATTGCCCTGTCATTATTGACATCTCTTGCCGTGGAGAGGCGGGCGGCCCGCCTGGGCGAATTGCCGTCATTCTGGGTTGCCGCCGAACGGCTTTCCATGGTGCGGGCGGTCTATCCTGACCGACAAAACGAACCCGCCTTAAACCCGCCGCAATCCGAATTGAAACGAAACTGGGAGCGCCCCGCAGCGTTGCGGGAATTGGTGCGAGGACGCATGGAGGTCATTGGTCCAGTCACCGTTGCGGTGTTGTCAAAACATTTTGCCTTGCCCGACACAGAAATTGAGGCCGCCTTATTGGGATTGGAAACAGAAGGATTTATTTTACGCGGGAAGTTTCATCCTGGCGTTCAAACGCTCGAATGGTGCGACCGCCGGCTGCTGGCGCGAATTCACCGGCTCACCTTGAACCGGCTCCGCGCGGAAATTCAACCGGTCTCGCTGGAAAATTTTCAGCGTTTCCTCCTGGCCTGGCAACGCGTGGATAATGAGCATCGCGCCGGGGGACTGGCCGGTGTTGAAACTGTGCTCGATCAGTTGGATGGAATGGAACTGGCCGCTGCCGCATGGGAGCCGGAGGTGCTTGCATTGCGCGTGAAGGATTACAAACCGCAATGGCTGGACCAACTCTGCCTCACGGGCCGCGTCGGTTGGGGTCGGTTGTCGCCACCTCAAAACTTGAACGCGCGCGCCTTCGCTCCACTGCGTTCGACGCCTGTTGCAGTATTTGACCGGGAAAATCTTGCGCCCTGGCTGGTGCTGTCCAGCCGGCCTTTCGCAAAGGATTTCACGCCGGACACGGAATTGGTTTTGCAGACCCTTTCCCAATCGGGAGCGATGTTCTTTACAGAATTGGTTCGAACCACAAAGCTTTTGCCCACCCGCGTCGAACAGGCGCTCGGTGAACTTGCCGCCCAGGGCTGGGCCACTGCGGACAGTTTTGAAGGCTTGCGCGCATTGTTGATTCCGTCCGAAAAGCGCGCGCCATTCGCTGATTTAGAACGCAGGCGGCGGCACAAAACGGCAACCAGCATTGAATTCGCCGGCCGATGGACTTTGCTGAGGAAATTTACTTCACCGCCGGAGGAGGGAGAAAACGTGGCGCAGGCCAGCGATGGAGCCATCGAAACCTTTGCCCGTGTTCTGTTGCGCCGTTATGGAATCGTCTTCCGGCGTTTGCTGGAGCGCGAATCATTGCGCGTCTCCTGGTATGAATTGGGCCGTGTTTACCGGCGTTTTGAAGCGCGCGGTGAAATTCGCGGCGGACATTTTATCAATGGGGCAAGCGGCGAACAATTCGCCCTGCCTGAGGCGATTGGTCTCTTGCGTTCGATTCGCAAAGCCGGTTCCGCGGGCGAACTCATTGTCATCAATGCGGCTGACCCCCTGAACCTCCTCGGCATTCTTACCTCTGAACCGCGCATCCCGGCCATCACGGCCAATCGCATTCTCTTGCGCGATGGCCTTCCTATTGCCGCGCTCAATGCGGGCGAAATAAAAAGATTGAATGAAGCCGGTCCCGTGAATGAATCTGCCATGGAGCAGATATTGAAGGTCGGAAAAATGGCTCCGGATTTGCGCCCTTATTACGCATAGGCAATCCACGGCACATTCTGTGCTGAGAAGCTGCTGTCTATGATAAAGCTTCTCAGATCCCGCCGGAGTTTTTGAACCATGACCAGGGCATCGGCGCGTTCTCCAATCTGGACGAGGGGGTGGAGTATTCGCTCCGGTTCAATCAGGTGCTGTCCGGGTTGCGCAAAAAGGGCGCCAGTTTAACCGACGAGGAGATGGACGCCCTGCGACAGATCCTGACCGCCGCAGCGATCAGCCCGGCTTTTGGCCGGCGACTGGTGGCCGAACACGAGGCGGAATCGTTGACGGAAACTTTTTTGATGCGGAATGCGCCATCCGAATTTGCCCTTGAATTCCTTCTGCGCCGGCACAAAGGCCAGTAATTATCGCAAGCGCTACACCGCTCTCTCGCTGCTGCAGGCAGCTATATTCTGGCGGTCAAAAAAACCATGTACCCGGATGAGACTACGCGGCCCCGCCGTCTGGACCCGGTGGAGGTTTCGGAGTTGATTTACGCTCACCCCTCCTTTCGGATGCGGGACGTGTATGAGCGTCATCCGAAGGAAGACCCCGGCAGGAGCACCTGGAATTTTGATGGCGTTCAATTTCAGGATCCAGACTTGCACAATTCCTCAAATAAATTGAGGATATGTGTATGAAGAAGAACGATCCTTTCACTGCTCTGATGCCGGTCGCGCAAGACCAGCAAGGCTACTTTACCACCAAGCAGGCCATTAAGGCGGGGTACGCGGACAACACCCACCCGTATCACGTCCATGCGGGGAATTGGGAGCGGGTGTGCCGTGGCATCTACCGGATGGCACATTTTGCGCCGCCAGAGGACGGGGAAATGATGGCTTGGCTGCTCTGGTCCCGCGGACGGGACGAAAAGCCGGTGGCCGCGATGTCGCACCAAACCGCCCTCAGCCTGTTCGATCTGGGTGATTTCAACCCGGCCAAAGTTCACATGAGCGTGCCAAAAACATTCCGTCGAAACAGCCCGACTCCCAAAGCGGTCGTGCTGCACCGGACGACACTGGTGCCTGCTGAGGTCACGCGGCTGCGCGGCCTGATGGTATGCCGCCCATTGCGGGCGCTGTGCGATCTGGCCAATGCCAACCCGGATGCGGTCGCCGATCTCCACCCCATCGTAGTTGAGGCGCGGCGGCGCGGTCTGATCACCGAGCGCGAACTTTCAGCCATGAAAGAGCGGAAGGATGCGCGGAAAATCGTCGCCACCCTGCTGCCATGAGTCGTTACAAAACGCCCGCAGCCCTGCGCCGCGCCTTGGAGGACCACTTGGCCCCGCGCGTGACGAACGTGACGCGGGTGGTTGGACACTTTACCGCGGATATTATGGGTGGCACGCTGGTCACTGGCACTGAACACCGAACCTGATTTTTGGCCGGCAAATTTAACTGCAACCAAATCCATGAAAGAACAAATCAGTCTTTATTACCGGGAGGGTTCCTCGGACAAGGTTTACCACGCCAACTTGGACGCTAAAGGGGACGGATGGATCGTGAATTTCGCCTTTGGGCGCAGGGGATCCACCTTGCAGACCGGCACCAAAACCAGCGAACCACTCGCCTACGACAAGGCCAAGAAGATCTACGACAAGATCGTCGCCGAGAAGATG